>SLRS01000177.1 GCA_007130855.1 Trueperaceae bacterium
AAGGAGCGTCCTCGATGCGGGCATCCGGAGCGGTGACCCGCTCCACACGTCCCACACAGCTTGCGTGAGCCTCGATCGGGGCGCCGCTAACGAAGTGGCGCCCCGATAGCTCCGCCCCGCAACCAACGGCTCTGCACTTCGGGAAGGGAGCCCGGATGGGCAGCGATGGCGACGGCCGCCCCGCACAGGACGCCGACGAGAAGACTACGGACGACGCAGCGAACGCCGTGCACCCGCCGGTGCAGCAGGACCATGAAGCACCGAGCGGCGGGCCTGCCGCGGGCGAGTTCTCGGTCGAGGCGATCATGGCCGAGGCCGCGCACGACGAGGGCGCAGCGGCCGCCGCACGCTTGGTCGAGGAGGTCGAAGCCGGCGGACGCTCGCCGGGGCGGGTGATGGCCTGGGTGATCTTCGGCATCGCCATCGCCTGGTCGCTCTTCCAGCTCGGCATCGCCAGCGTCGTCGTGCTCGACGCCACGCGGGCCAGAGCGGTCCACCTGGCGTTCGCGATCGTGCTCACCTATCTCGTGTTCCCGGGCCGACGCCGCGGAGGCGCGAAGCGCATCCCCTGGTACGACTATCTCGCGTCTGCCGTCGCCGGCGCCTCGGTGCTCTACCTCGTCGTCGACTACGTCGGCATCCAGAACCGCTTCGGCATCCCGATCGAGCGGGAGGTCGTCTTGGGAAGCGCGATGATCGTGCTCCTGCTCGAGGCGACCCGGCGCGCGCTGGGCCCGGCGCTGGCGATCATCGCCAGCGTGTTCTTGCTGTACGCCATGTCGGGACCGCGGGGAGCGATCCCTTTTACCTTGCCGGATCTGATCGCCCACCGCGGCTATGGGATCGAGCGCATCATCAGCCAGATGTACGTCACTACCGAGGGCATCTTCGGCGTGGCCCTCGGGGTCTCGGTGCAGTTCGTGTTCCTCTTCGTGCTGTTCGGCAGCATGCTCGACCGAGCCGGGGCCGGGAAGTACTTCATCGACTTGGCCAACGCGTTTCTCGGCGTGTACCGAGGCGGGCCGGCCAAGGCCGCCGTCGTCGCATCCGGCATGACCGGGATGGTGTCGGGTTCGTCGCTCGCGAACGTCGTGACCACCGGTACCTTCACGATCCCCCTGATGAAGCGGGCCGGCTTCCCGGACTACAAGGCGGCCGGGATCGAGGTCGCGGTATCGACCAACGGGCAACTCATGCCGCCCGTGATGGGGGCGGCGGCGTTCATCATCGCCGAGTTCACCGGAGTCCCCTACTTCGAGGTGGTGCGGGCGGCCTTCGTGCCTGCGGTCATCTCGTTCATGGCGCTGTTCTTCATCGTGCACCTCGAGTCGCTGAAGCTCGGCCTGTCCGGCATACCGAGGTCCCAACTGCCGGACCGCTGGCGGACCTTCGTCGAGGGCGTTCACTACCTCGCGCCGCTCGCGACGCTGATCTACTTCCTGGTGATCGCGCGCACCTCGCCGGCGTTCGCCGTGATGTGGGCGATCGTGGCCTTGGGTACGCTCATGATCCTGCAGGCGCCTGCCAAGGCGAAGCTGCGGGGCGAACCGCTGCTCCCAGCCCTCTTGGCCGGCGCCCTCGATGTGATCCGCGGCTTGGAGGCGGGGGCGCGCAACATGGTCGGCATCGCGGTCGCGGTGGCGACCGCCGGCATGGTCGTCGGAACGGTCAACCTCACCGGTCTGGGTCTGCGGCTGACCGAGATCATCCAGAGCGTGGCGACCGCGGCGGGCAGTGCCTTGGGCATCTTCGTGCTGCCTCTGGTAAACCTCCTCCAAGGTGATCCAGCCGCCGTGGAGAATCTCATGGTGTTCAGCATCGTGCTCCTGATCACGGCCGTCGCCAGCCTGATCCTCGGGCTCGGCCTCCCGACCACCGCCAACTACATCGTCATGGCGACGCTCACCGCTCCGGTGATCTACAACCTCGGACAGCAGTTCGGCTTCGGTGTCCCGCTCCTGGCCGCTCACCTCTTCGTCTTCTTCTTCGGCATCCTCGCCGACGACACGCCGCCCGTGGGCCTCGCGGCGTACGCGGCGGCCGCCATCGCGCGCTCGAACCCGATCCGCACCGGCATCCAGGGCTTCACCTACGACATGCGCACGGCGATCTTGCCGTTCATGTTCGTCTTCAACACCCGCCTCCTGCTCTTCGGCGTCGAGTCGTTCTTCGTCGGCTTCTGGGTGTTCATGTCTGCGCTCTTGGGCATGTTCGCCTTCGGCGCTGCCACGCAGCGCTACGCTCTGGTTCGGACGCGCTGGTACGAGCAGCTGATCCTGCTCGCGGTGGCGTTCATGCTGATCCAGCCCAGGCTCGCGACTGACCTCATCGGCTTGAGTCTTGTGATCCTGGTGCTGTTGACGCAACGCATTCGGCTCCGCGCGCTCGCGCTCGCCTGAAGGGACCCGCGGTGTTCGATACCATCCTGATCGCCATCGACGAGGACAGTCACGCGAACGAGGCGGTGCGCATCGGCGGCCGCTTGGCCGAGCAGCTCCGAAGCCGCGTGATCCTCTTCCACGTCGTCCGGCAGCCCCCGACGTACGCACTGCAGGCGGGCTTCTACCTGCCGCCCGACGAGCTGCGCAAGGCCGCCACCGAACACGGCAAGGAGGTGCTCGAGAAGGCCGGCGCACAGCTACCGGATGCGGTGCCGAGCCGACTCCTCGTCAAGTACGCCGACTTCTCGCCGTGGCGCGAGATCGTGCAGCTCAGTGAGCGCGAGCGGGCCGATCTCATCGTGCTCGGCGCACACAGCCAGGGCGCCCTGCAGCGCCCCACCTTGGGCAGCACGGCCGAGAAGGTGTCGCGCCACGTGCGGGTCCCGATCCTGCTCGTGCGTTGAGCGGACGTCGGCCGGGGCACGCGAGCGCGGCGGGGCCGCCGGCGCTGCCGCAGGCGTGCTAGACGTCCCAACGCAAGATGACCTTGCCGGCCTCTCCTGAACGCATCACGTCGAAACCTTCTCGGAACGCGTCGACAGCCAACCGGTGCGTGATCACGGGCTCGAGATCGAGCCCCGACTGGAGCATGCCGGCCGTCTTGTACCAGGTCTCGAACATCTCGCGGCCGTAGATACCCTTCAGCGTCAGGCCTTTGAAGATCACTTGATCCCAATCGACCGCGACCTCGGCGGGCGGGATGCCGAGCAGCGCGACGTGCCCGCCCCAGTTCAGGTTCTCGAAGAGCTGCCCGAAGGCGGCGGCCGCGCCCGACATCTCGAGCCCGACGTCGAAGCCTTCGGTCATGCCCAGATCGGCCATCACGTCGCGCAGGTCGACATCCGGCGTACTCACGTCCACGACCGTGGTGGCACCCATACGCTCAGCGAGCCTCAGCCGGTAGGGGTTGATGTCGGTTACCACGACGTAGCGCGCGCCCACGAAGCGACAGACGGCCGCCGCCATACACCCGATGGGCCCGGCGCCGGTGATGAGCACGTCCTCCCCCACCAGGTCGAACGACAGAGCCGTGTGCACGGCGTTGCCGAGCGGGTCGAGGATCGCCCCCCAATCGTCGGGCACCTCGTCCGGGATCACGAACACGTTCGACGCTGGGAGTACGAAGCGCTCGGCGAAGGCGCCTGGCCGAGTGACACCGACACCCTCCGTGTTGCGGCACAGGTGCCGCCGTCCGGCTCGGCAGTTACGGCAGTGCCCGCAGGTGATGTGGCCCTCCCCCGACACGCGAACACCGACCGCCACACCGCGCACCTCGCTCCCTACCTCGAGCACCTCCCCCATGTACTCGTGCCCAGTGACCATCGGAACCGGGATCGTCCGGGCCGCCCAGGCATCCCACGTATCGATGTGGACGTCGGTGCCACAGATGCTCGTACGCCGGATACCGATGAGGACGTCGTTGGGACCGACCTGCGGTTCGGGGGCATCGTCGATCTGCCACATGCCCGGGCGCGCTTCGAGCTTGGCCAGTGCTTTCATGTGATCACGCCCAGTTCACGGCCAACGCGCACGAAGGCGTCGACGGCGAGATCGAGGTGGGCCTCGGTGTGCAAGGCTGAGAGTTGGGTGCGGATGCGCGCTTGTCCACGCGGCACGACCGGGAAGCTGAACCCGACCACGAACAGCCCCTCCTCGAGAAGCCTGTCGGCCATCCGCGTCGCCAGGGCTGCGTCGCCGACCATCACCGGCACGATCGGGTGGCCGGCACCGGCAAGCGTGAAGCCCGCCGCGGCCATGCGCGCTCGGAAGTTGGCCGCATTGGCGTGCACGCGACGCCTAAGCTCGTCACCGCGCTCGATCAGCTCGAGTACCCGCAAGGAGGCGGCCGTCACCATGGGAGCCAGGGCGTTACTGAACAGGTACGGCCGGCTGCGTTGGCGCAGCAAGGCCACCACCTCCGCACGACCACTCGTGTAGCCTCCCGAGGCGCCACCGAGCGCCTTGCCGAGCGTCCCAGTGAGCAGATCTACGCGTCTCATGACACCGCAATGCTCGTGCGTACCGCGGCCGCGTTCACCCATGAAGCCCACAGCGTGTGAATCGTCGACCATCACCATGGCGTCGTAACGCTCAGCCAAGTCGCACACCCCCGCGAGGGGAGCCACGACGCCGTCCATGCTGAACACGCCATCGGTGGCGATGAGCCGGAAACGGGCCCCTCGAGCCGCCTGCAACTGCCGCTCGAGATCCACGAGATCGGCGTTCGCGTAGCGATAGCGTTGGGCCTTGCAGAGCCGGACCCCATCGATGATCGAGGCGTGGTTGAGGGCGTCGGAGATGATGGCGTCGTCGGGGCCGAGAAGCGTCTCGAACAGACCGGTGTTGGCGTCGTAGCAGCTCGAGTACAGGATCGTCGCCTCGGTACCGAGGAAGTGCGACAGGCGCGTCTCGAGCCGGTGATGGAGATCCTGGGTGCCGCAGATGAAGCGGACCGAGGCGACACCGAAACCGTAGCGGTCGACACCCTCCTTCGCGGCGAGCATGACATCGGGGTGGTTCGCGAGACCGAGGTAGTTGTTGGCGCAGAGGTTCAGGACACGGCGGCTGGCATCGCCAGCACCGACCTCGATCTCGACGTCAGCCTGCTGTTGGCCGGTGATGCTGCGCTCGCGTTTGGTGAGGCCCTCGTCCTCGATCGCCTCGAGCTCGTGGCGCGCGTGCTCCAAGAAGCGGTCCACCGGACGTGTCATCGTGGGGCTTCGCAGTCCCGAACGCAACGGACGTGCGGATGCAAGGAGTCCATGGCTACCACGCTACCAAGCAAGCGCCCTGGAGGAGGCCGTCAAGGGCTCTCGTTTCGAGCCGTGGCGGCATCGGCGACTCGATCAGGCGCACCGATGCGGACCTCATCGTAGCGTCCTTCGAGGTCGTCATGATGCGTCCGATCCCAGAGCTCGACGCGGTCGTAGTAGGCGGCCCGACCGAGTACGTGGGCAGCCACGGGAGCGGTCAGGAGCAGGAACAGGAAGACCAACACAGCCTTGACGGCGACGGCGAGGTCGCCCGACACCACGGCGGCCGCTACGAGCACGAGGCCGGCACCGAGCGTACCGGCCTTCGTAGTCGCGTGCATGCGCATGAACAGGTCCGGCAGTCGCAGCACGCCGAGTGCAGCCACGAGTACGAAGAACGCGCCGGAGATCAACAAGATGGCACCGACGGCCTCACTCATGGCTACTCCGGCGGCGCAACTCGATGAAGCGGGCGAAGGCCACCGTGCCCAGGAATCCGATCAGGGCGAGGGCGAGGGCGGCATCGAGGAACAGGGCCTGATCGGCGGCGATCGCGTAGGTGGCGATCAGTGAAACCGATACGAGCCCCATCATGTCCAACGCCAACACCCGGTCGGCCAGACTCGGTCCGACTACGACCCTGACGAACGACGCGATGAAGGCCAGCGTGGTTGCCGCGAAGGCGATGTAGGCAGCCACCTGTAGGAGGCTCGTGGGCCCGTCGAGCAGGCTCATCGGAACACCTCCTGGATGCGCCGCTCGAAGCTGCGCTTGACACCTCCCACGACCACGGCCGGGTCGTCACCGTACATCGCATGAACGTAGAGGTTGGTCTTATCGTCGCTGACGTCGAGCGTGAGCGTCCCCGGCGTGAGCGAGATCAGGTTCGCGAGCAGGGTGACCTGGACGTCGTCGCGAACGTCGAGCGGGATCTGGATGATGGCCGGGCGCATGGAGAACGTGGGCCTGAGCACGTCGAATGCCACGCGCACACTGGAGACGAGTAGTTCGAACAAGAAGTACAGGCCGAGGCCGAGCGCGCGCCAGAAACGCACTGCGTAGCGGCTGTCACCCAACACCGGACCCACGAGGTGCAGCACCCCCATGCCGACGAGGAACCCACTGCCGATCGTCAGCAGCGAGACGTCGCCGGAGGCCATTGCCCAGAGGAGCGCCAGGACGAGGTTGAGTGCGAACAGGATCATGGGCGACCTCCCGCGACGGGGGCATGCCCCGCGCCGAGCCCCACGTCGCTCGTGGCTGGACCGAGGACGGCCTGTACGTACCGGCTGGGATCGAGGAGCTCCGCTGCGGCGGCGTCACTCAGGGCGATCAACGGTTCGCTCCAGAGCCCGAGGAGCAAGATGAGGAGTGCCAGCGCGATGGTCGGGGCATAGAGCAGGCGTGATGGACGCTGGGCCAGTACGACGCCATTGGTGAGCGGGGACCAGAACGCGTACTGCCAGATCTTGGTCATCGAGAAGAGTGTCAGGAGACCAACGGCGAGAGCAACGCCAGTGACCCACCACTGCGCCGCCTCGAGGGCGGCCGCGATCACCAGAAGCTTCGCCCAGAAGCCCGACAGCGGGGGGATGCCCGCGAGCCCGAGCGCGGAGATGAGGAACAACACGGAGAGGAACGGTGCATGTTGGAAGAGGCCACCGATGTGCCGCAGGTCGAAGCTACCGCTGAGGCGGCGTGTGATGCCCGCGATCAAGAACAAGTTCGCCTTCGCGATGATGACGTGAACCAGGTAGAAGACGGCACCCGCCAGCGCGAGCGGCGTGTAGAGCGCGAGCGCAACGATCAGGTAGCCGATCTGGCTGACGATATGGAACGACAGGATCTTGCGTATGTCGTTCTGGGCAGCCGCCGTGAGCACGCCAGTCACCATGGTAAGGCCACCGATCCAGAGCAGGATCGTGTGAGTGTAGCCGACGTCGGCCACGAACAGCAGTGTGAAGGTACGGATCAGTGCGTAGACCCCGACCTTCGTGAGCATGCCTGCGAAGAACGCTGAGATCGCAATGGGAGGCGTGTGGTACGAGGCGGGCAGCCAGAAGAACAAGGGGAACACGGCCGCCTTGATGCCGAACGCGACCATGAACAACATGGCGATCGTGGTGACCAGTCCGGCATCATGTTCGGGGAGCACCACGGCCAGATCGGCCATGTTGAGGGTGCCGGTGAAGCCGTACAGGAGACCGATGGCGGTTAGGAAGAGCATGGACGCCACCAGGTTCACGCTGACGTACTTGATGCCTCCTTCGAGCTGGGCGCGGCTGCTGCCGAGCGTGAGCAGCACGAAGCTGGCGATGAGCATCACTTCGAACCAGACGAAGAGGTTGAACAGATCGCCGGTGAGGAACGCTCCGTTGATGCCGACGAGCAAGACCTGGAAGAGCGGATGGAAGCCGCTGGCCTCACGTTCTGGATCGATGTCGACCAACGCGTAGACGGCCGACGCCAGCGCCATCACTGCGGTGATCAACACCATGATGGCCGAGAGATGGTCGGCCACGAAGGTGATGCCGAATGGCGCCTGCCAACCACCGAGTTGCACGGCCAGGATGCCCTGCGCGCTCACCTGCGCGAGCAGGACCGCGGAC
Source organism: Trueperaceae bacterium (assembly GCA_007130855.1). Lineage (GTDB taxonomy): Bacteria > Deinococcota > Deinococci > Deinococcales > Trueperaceae > CSSed10-48. The sequence goes on from SLRS01000177.1 coordinate 7,804, forward strand.
ACCACCAGCAGCAGCGCCGTGGCGCCGGTCGCGAGAACGCGCTGGAACTCGCGTTGGCCGCGAAACAGGAGCAACACGGCAGCCGCGAGGAGCGGCACGACAACCGGCAGTACCACCAACGCGCTCACGGTTCCTCACGCGCATCCGGGCTGCGAACCAGCGCCGGTCCGAGTTCCTCGGTCATGACCGTCCCGAGGCGTTCGTAGACGCGCAAGACGAGCACCAAAGTGAAGACGATGAGGCCGAAGCCGATCACGATGGCAGTCAACACGACGGCTTGCGGCAGGGCATTGGCCACCGGACCGGCGGGAGCAGCGAGGCCTTCGGGGATGATGGGTGGGACGCCGCGTGAGAGGCGACCGGCGGTGAAGATCAGTACGTTCACAGCACCCGACAGCAGGAGCAGGCCGAAGACGAAGCGCAGCAAGTTGCGTTGCATCATCAGGTAGAGGCCGCTGGCAAAGAGTACGCCGACGAGGAAGGCGAAGGGGACTTCCACGTCAACCCTGCTCCAAGGCGAACAGCATCGTGAGGACAGCACCAACGACCACGAGATACACGCCTACGTCGAACAGGAGCACACTGCTCAGCTTCACCTCGGCGTTGCCCGGCAGGTCGAAGATGAGCCACTGGCCAGTCAGGAAGGGCTCTGCGGTGACCATGCCCATGAGCCCTGCCAGGACGCCGGCAAGCAACCCGGCTCCAAGCAACGCACGCGGTCGCACGCGGAGGAGGAGGGTTGCTGCATCGGCGCCGAACGCGATCAGGTAGAGCGCCACGGCGGCGGCTGCGACAAGGCCACCGATGAACCCGCCGCCGGGCAGGTCGTGACCACGCAGCAGCAGGAACACCGAGAACAACAGCAAGATGGTGATCATGAGTTGCGTGGTGGTACGCAATATCAAGCTGTTCACGTGCCCTCGCCTTCCCCGTCGGTCGCTCGCGGCGGGCCGGCGCCCATTGGTTCGGACCGCGAGGCGCGGCGCCGCAGGAGCGCATAGACACCGACCGCGGCGACGACCAAGACGGCGATCTCACCGAGCGTGTCGATGGCGCGGAAATCGACCAGGATCACGTTCACGATGTTGCGTCCGAGGGCGCTGGGATAGCTCGCAGCCGCGAAGAAGTCGGCGAGTCGCAGATCCAGCGGTTCGAGGGTGACGGTGAGCATGAGACTGGTGACCAGGAGACCGCCCGACACCGCGATGACCCCGGTCACCAGGCGCGCCGTACGATCGCCTCGCTCGCGCAAGGAGCCGCGCGGCAAGCGGATGAGCACCAGCGCGACGATGATCACGATGAGCGTCTCGACCAGGAACTGGGTCATGGCGAGATCTGGCGCCGCGAAGAACACGAACAAGATGGCGATGGCGAATCCGAGTACCCCCAGGGCGATGATCGCGACGAGGCGCGAGGAGGCCCGCGCGGCGGCCAAGGCGGCGGCCACGGCAACAGCGACCACGAGATACTCGTAGAAGTAACCGATCGGGTGTGCGACGCGCAGGACGAGGGTGCCCATGAGCAACCCAGTGATGCCGGTCGCGGCGACGGCGACGCCGATGATGATGCTCAGGTGTAGGCGCAGGTCCTGCGGCTGCACCCTTCGCGTGAACGCCTCGGCGAACGGGACGAGGCCGTCCGCGAAGGCCTGATACGCCCCGGCGGGCCCGGTGCGAGAGCCTTCGAAACGCGAGCGCAGCCCGGCGTTCAGGGCGATCCAGCGCCAGCTGAGCAGCAGGCCGAGCGCCACCGTCAGCGCCGAGAGACCGAGTTCTGGTGTCAGGCCGTGCCACAACTCGAGGTAGAAGGTGTAGGGCGCACCGATCACGGCCACCGCTGCAGGTACGAGGAGGCCGTCGACGAGCAGCCCGGGGGCCAACCCGAACAGCAGTCCCGCAAGCGCCAGCACGGCGGGCCCGACGAGCATCGCGAAGGGGGCCTCGTGCACGGCCCGCGGTGCCATCACCTCGCGCCCGACGAACGGCCTCCACGCCACCAGCGCCGCTACCATCAGCAGCACGGCACCGGCCGCCACCAAGGGCAAGAGCAACCAGGGAATCGCCCCCAAGAAGGCCTCGTAGGCGACCTCCTTGGCGATGAAGCCGAACAGCGGCGGCAGGCCGGCGGCGCTGATGCCGGCCACCAGCGCCGTGGCCCAGGTGATCGGCATGACCCGGCCCAGGCCACGGAGCGCGGTGACGTCGCGGGTACCCGCCTCGTGGTCGACGGAACCGGCCACCATGAACAGCGGTGCCTTGTACAGCGCGTGCGCGAGCAGAAACACCACCACCGCGCCGCCGGCGAACTCACCGCCCACCCCGATCAACATCACCATGGTCGCAAGCGCCACGATGGTGGAGTACGCGAGCAACGCCTTGCTATCTCGCTGTAGCAGCGCCAACGCCGCGGCGACCACCACAGTCGTAGCGCCAACGAGCGTCAGCAACCAGACCCAGACGGGTTCGCCGGTGAACACTGGCGCCAAGCGCGCCAGCAGGTAGACGCCGGCCTTCACCATCGTTGCGGAGTGGAGATACGCTGAAACGGGCGTAGGGGCCGCCATAGCATTGGGAAGCCAGAAGTGGAACGGAAACTGGGCCGACTTCGTGAACGCACCGATCGCGATCAGCACGATCACTGCTGGCAAGAGGGGACTCGCCAGGAGCATGCTCGGATCGGCCAACAGAGCGCTGATCGAGGTAGAGCCGGTGATGACGGCGATCAGGAGAAAGCCGGCGAGCATCGCCAAGCCGCCGCCGGCGGTCACGAGCAAGGCTTGGAGTGCGCTGGCCCGACTCCCGGCGGACTCATGCTTGTAGCCGACCAGGAAGTACGAGGTGATGCTGGTGAGTTCCCAGAAGACGAACAGGCTGATCAGGTCGTCGGAGGTGACGACGCCGAGCATGGCAGCCATGAAGGCGAGCAAGATCAGGTAGAAGCGCGGCAACTTCGGATCGCCTTTGAGGTACCCGCCAGCGTAGATGACGATGGCGGTGCCGATGCCGGCAACGATCAAGGCCATGAGCAGCGACAGGCCGTCCATGCGCATCGCGAGCGTGATGCCAAGCCTTGGCACCCACGCGGTCACCTCGCGGATGCTCTCACCCGCAGCGACGCTCGGTAGGTAGCTGAGATACCACACTGTCAGGCCTGCCGGGAGCAGGGCGAGCCACCAACCGGCTCGATCGCCGGCCAGGCGCTTCATGAATGGTGCGCCCAGAGCGAAGGCGAAGGCGATCAGGACCGCGCTCAGCACCGCGCGAACCGAACTCGCCGCAGGAGTGTCGGCTCGCGGCGCGTAGGCATCGACGTCATCTCGCCTCCTCCAGTGCCGCAAGCCGCACGCCTGCAGCAATGCTGGGCCACCACGGACCGCCGCGTCGCTGCGGCCGGTATGGCCGTCCCGGGTCACCTTGGCCACGCCGCGGTCGCACCATCGTAGGGCGAGGGGCGCGGACCCCGTCCTTGTATACCGTCCTAGCGCCTGTTACGGCGTCGCCGGCGCACCCTGTGGCACCGGTGGACGATGCTAGCCAGGGCAGGCTAGGGCGCCCCGTTCCGTCGCTTCGGCAGATACGACAGGCGTCCTGCAACGTTGCGACCATCGGGCTCGGTGAGCCATAGCTCGAGCGCGCCCCACACATCGTCGTGGAGCCAAAAGCCGACGTGATGCACGCCATTGGCCGATCGCCAGGCCGACCGCGTGAGCGTGCCTCCATACTCGATCAGCACGTTCTCCAACAGCTCCGCTACCGCGGCGACGGTGCCGGGCGCGATCGTGAAGCAGCGCGTGCTTGGGTCGAGTGCAATGTCACAGGGCAACTCGGTCGCGTGCAGACGCGTCAGCAGTTCATGCGCCACGGGACCGTACGGTGATCGATCGAGGTCGTCGCGCGCCAAGCCGGGACCCCAGGCGAGCGCAGCGAGGATCGCGAGCACCAGCGCGAAGAGGCGCGGCATGGCGACACTGCGGCGACTTGCGGTCTTGTGGAGCACGGGCGCCTCGATCGAGCAGGCACGTCGCCTGCAAAGAAGAAACGGGTGGTGGCACCGACGGAGCGCGACGCCGTTCCAAGCCAGTCTGACACGCTTCCGGTCGGCCAGCCAAAGGCCTGGGGTGCGGCTCGGATACAGGGCGTCATGGCGTGCGCGCGAGGAAGTGGCGAACGCGCTCCAGCGACCAGCTGTTGAGCACCTGCTCGGTCGTGAGCCAGGCCCGCCGGGCCGTGAGCACACCGAAGCGCATGTCGTCCAACCCCCTCAGGGTGTGAGCGTCGGTGTTGATCACGACCGTACAGCCGGCTCGTACGGCCCGCATGAGGTCGACATCGTTGGCGTCGAGGCGTGACGGAGAGGCATTGCATTCGATGGCGACGCCGGCCTCGGCGGCCGCCGCGAAGACGGCCTCGAGATCGACGTCGTAACCATCACGGCGTCCGAGGAGCCGTCCGGTAGGATGCGCCAGCACGTTCACGTGGGGGTGTTGGACGGCACGAACCATGCGCTCGGTCTGATCCGCTTGGTGGAGGCCGAAGTGTGAATGGACGGAGACGATGACGAGGTCGAGTCGCGCCAACCACGCCTCGTCCAGGTCGAGACTCCCATCCTTGAGGATGTCGACCTCGAGGCCGCGCAGGAGCACCGGCGTGGCCTTGCCGATCCGGGCACGTTCGGCGTCGACGGCGTCGAGGGCTTCCCACTGGCGTGCCAGCTTGGCGGCGTCGAGACCGCCGGTCATGCGCAGCGCCTGGCTGTGATCGGTGATGGCAGCGTAGGCGTACCCGCGCTCCGCGCACGCATCGAGCATCGCCTGTGGGTCGTCGGCGCCATCGGACCAGGTCGTGTGCCAGTGCAAGTCGCCGCGAACGTCGCGGAGTTCGAGCAGTACCGGCAGCGTGCCGGCAGCGGCTGCCTCGATCTCGCCGCGATCCTCGCGCAGTTCGGGTGGGATCCAGGCGAGGCCCAGCGCCGCGTACACCTCGGCCTCCTCGGCCGCTGCAACCGTCACACCGTCTGGGCGCATCAGGCCGTATTCGGACAGCTCGAGCCCGCGATCGATGGCACGCTGGCGCAGCGCGACGTTGTGTGCCTTCGAGCCGGTGAAGTAGGCCCAGGCGGCGCCGTAGCTGTTCTCCGGTACGACGCGCAAGTCCGCCTGTAGGCGCCCAGTGAGGAGGACACTGGTCTTCGTGTCGCCGCTGACGAGCACCTCTTGGACCTCCTCCGCTTCGCGCAGGGTGGCCATCGCCGCGGCGGAGTCGTTGGCGGCCGCGAGCAAGTCGACGTCGCCGATCGTCTCGCGGCCGCGTCGGAGGCTGCCGGCCACCGCGGCGCGCGTCACGCCGGGCGCGCTCGCGATGAGCGCGAGCAGCGGGGCGGCCAAGGCCTCGGCATCGCTGAGGCGAACCTGCGTCTGGCGACGTCGGACGCCATCGATCCCGCGCAAGATGTTGGCTTCGGTCGTGACGCCGAAACCCGGGAGACCGGCCAACCGGCCGGCTCGAGCCTCCCGCTCGAGATCATCGAGGTTGGTGACGTCGCGCTGGAGCCAGAGGACATTGGCCCGCTTGGGGCCCACACTCGGCACCTGCACCACCTCGAGCAAGCCGAGCGGGACGCGGGCGCCGAGCGCCTCGAGGGCGGGTAGCCGACCCGTCGCGACCAGGGCCTCGATGCCGGCGGCGATGTCCTTGCCGACACCCTTGAGCACCGTCAGGTCAGCCTCGTAGGCCACCATCGCCGCGATCGACTCAGGATGCGTCGCCACGGTATCGGCGGCATTGCGGTAGGCGCGCACGCGAAAGGCGTTGGCGCCGTCGATGGCGAGCAGCTCGGCGGTGCGTGCGAGGAGCTCGGCGATCTCGGCGTTACCGATGCGGCGCGGCTGACTCATGCACTGCCCCCAGTGAGTTCGTCGGTGTCGACACCGATCGCCGCGAGGTGCTGCACGAAGGCTTCCTCGTCCACCACCTCGATCTCCAGCTCACGAGCCCGCCTTAGCTTGCTGCCGGCGTCTGCGCCCGCCACGACCAGCGTGGTGCGCTTCGAGACGTTCCCGACCGCCTTGCCGCCCAGGCGTTGCACCAGCGCCTGCGCGTGCTCGCGTGTGAAGCGTTCGAGCGAGCCGGTGAACACCACCGTAGTGCCTGCGAGGGGCTGGGGCGCGTCTTCGACGACTTCGATCGGCTCGGTCTCGACCATCCTCTCCAATGCGTCGAGCACCGCCGCGTTGCGCGGCTCATGCAGGAACGCGTGGATCGACGCGGCCATGACCGAGCCGATGCCGTCGCTAGCCTCGAGCGCCGCGGGGTCTGCGGCTCGCAAGGCAGCGAGGCTACCGAAGCGACGCGCGAGGGTCTGCGCGACGGCAGCGCCCACCTCCGGGATGCCAAGCCCGTAGAGCAGACGGGGGAGCTCGGTGCGGCGCGCCTCCTGTAGCGCTTGGTGAAGGTTACGCGCGGAGAGCGCCGCGAACCCGTCGAGTGCCTCGAGGTCGCCGGGCGTTAGCTCGAAGAGGTCAGGGAGTTGCCGTACCAGACGACGCTCAACGAGTTGGCTGGCGGTGCGCTCCCCGAGCCCGTCGATATCGAGTCCACGGCGGCTCGCGAAATGCACGATGCGGCCGGTGAGCTGGGCCGGGCATTCGAAGGCGTTGGGGCAGACGGTGAAGGGCCCGCGCTGCTCGAGGGGCGACTCGCACGACGGGCAGTAAGCGGGCATTCGGAATGGTACGCCCCGCTCGCCCGGGCTTTCGATGCGCTCGACGACCTGGGGAATCACGTCACCGGCACGCTCGACGCGTACCACATCGCCCTCGCGGATATCCTTGCGCTCGATGTCCTCGCGATTGTGGAGATTGGCTCGACTCACGGTAACCCCACCGATGCTGACCGGCCGCAACAGCGCCACCGGGGTCACGGCACCGGTTCGGCCGACGCTCACCACGATGCGCAGGACCTGGCTCACCTCCTTGCGCGGAGGGAACTTGATGGCATAGGCCCAACGCGGATGATGGGCCGTGCTGCCAAGCAGCCGGCGCGCAGCGAGGTCATCGAGCTTCGCGACGAGGCCGTCGATCTCATACGCGAGGGTGTCGCGCTGGCGTGCGAGCTCGTCGAAGTAGGTGAACACGCCTTCGGCCTCCGTTGCCCAGGCGTGATCGCGGTTCACCGGCAGCCCCCAGTCACGGAGCGCGGCGAGCACCTCACCATGGCTGGTGAAGGGGGCGGCGGGTCCGGTCGTGTCGGCTTCGAGCAGATCGTAGGCATAGATGGCGAGCGGTCGAGACGCCGCCAGGCTGGGGTCGAGTTGGCGGATGGTACCGGCGGCCGCATTGCGGGGATTGGCGAAGGGCGCCTTACCGTCGGCCAAGAGGCGCTCATTGACGTCGTCGAAGGCTTCGAGCGGTAAGAACACTTCGCCGCGCACGGCGAGCAGCGGCGGTGCCTCGACCTCGGCGCGATGCAACCGCCACGGCAGGCTGCCGATCGTTCGGACGTTGGCCGTGACGACCTCACCTTGGCGGCCGTCGCCACGGGTCACAGCGCGTGTCAGGCGCCCGCCTTCGTAGACCAACTCGATCGAGAGCCCGTCGAGCTTGGGTTCGAGCGAGTAGCGCACGCCCCGATCCCCGAGTGCCCGGCGCATCCGCGCATCGAACTGGCGGAATGCCTCCTCGCCGACCGAGCTGTCGAGACTGAGCATGGGCGCGACGTGTCCGGCGGTCTCGAGCTCGGCGAGCGGGGCGCCGCCGACGCGCTGGGTGGGGCTTTCGGGCCTCACGAGTTCGGGGTGCGCGCCCTCGAGCGCGCGCAGCTCGTTCATGAGGGCGTCGTACGTGTCGTCGTCGATCTCCGGCGCGTCAAGGACGTGATAGCGGTGATCGTGGTAGGCGATCTGTTGTCGTAACGAATCGATACGCGCAGCGACGTCACTGGTACCATCGGTCATGGCTCCAAGTGTAGGCTCCTGCGCTCTACATGAACGCTGCGAACGCCCAAGGCGCGCTCATGGTGACTCGGTAACCTCGGTCCCATGAGAGGCTCGCGCCAGGGGTCCTGGGCGTGTTGGCTCGCGCGAGGCCTGCTGCTAGGTGTCGCGATTGGGGCGCTGTTGCCCGGTCTTGCGCAGGCCGGGCTCTACGGTCCATCCGCCCCGCCGGGTGCTGCCTGGGTGCGCGCCGTGAACGCCGAAGCGCCCGGTGGGCTAGGGATCAGCGTGGCTGGTGGGCCGCTCGAATCGGTGGCCTTTGCTGGAAGCACGGCATACCACGCAGTCGAGCCGGGCACGGTCAGGATCGATCTAGGTGGTCACGTGGTCTCCATCGAGGCCGAGCCCGGCGTCTTCCTCACGGTGGTCGCGACCGCGTCGGCGTTCCACGTGATCCTCGACACCCCTTTGGTCGACGTCTCGCGTGGCCTGTTGGCGCTGTACAACTTGACGGCGATCGAAGCGCTCGAACTCGCTGTCGTGGACGGTCCTACCGTCGTGGCCGGCGTCGCGCCACTCAGCCAGGAGGCCGTCACGGTGACCGAGGCAGAGGTGGCGCTGGAGGTGCGCGCGGGGGGGGAGCGGGTCGCCACTTTGGAGCCGCGCCTGTACGAGCGCGGCGTCGCGCACAGCATCCTGGTGGTGGAGGGCGCCGACGGGCCGCTGGTGCGGTACCTCAAAGCTGTCGCCGCGGAGTGACGGGTGGTCTTCACAAGCACGGTCTTCCTCTTCGTGTTCTTGCCGCTGTTCCTCACCGTCTACTCGCTGTTGCCGGCGCGGTGGCGAACCGCCTGGATCCTGCTGTGCTCCTACGCGTTCTATGCCTGGTGGCGGCCGGACTTCGCCCTGGTGTTCATCGGCTCCACGATCGCCGCTTATCTCGTGGGACAGCACGTAGGTCGCTGGCGAACGACGCGCCCGCGCACGGCCAGGCGCCTGCTGGCTTTCGGGATCACGCTCCAACTGGGAACGCTCGCTTACTTCAAGTACGCGGAGTTCGGCATCGCCAGTCTCAATGCCGTGTTGGTTGCATGGGGTGCAGCGCCATTGCCGGCGCTGTCGGTGATCCTCCCCATCGGCATCTCGTTCTACGTCTTCCAGGCGATCAGCTACATGGTCGACGTGTGGCGCGACGATGCCCCGGATCGCGCGCGGTTCGTGGATGTCGCTGCCTACATCGCGCTCTTCCCCCAGCTGATCGCCGGCCCCATCGTGCGCTACAAGACGATCGCGCACGTCCTGGCGACGCCGCGCAGCAGCGCGGCGCTGGTCGGCGAGGGGGCGCAGCGTTTCATGCTTGGGTTCTGCAAGAAGGTCTTGGTCGCCGACGCGCTGGCGCCGGTGGCAGACGGGGCCTTCGCACTGGCCTCACCGACGGCCGCAGAGGCCTGGTTGGGCGTGCTGGCCTTCGCCGCCCAACTCTTCTTCGACTTCAGTGGCTACAGCGACATGGCGATCGGACTGGGCCTCATCCTGGGCTTCCGCTTCAAGGAGAACTTCGACCGACCGTACATCGCGGCCAGCATCACTGAGTTCTGGCGGCGCTGGCACATGAGCCTATCGCGCTGGTTGCGCGACTACCTGTACATCCCCCTGGGCGGCAACCGTCTCGGTACCGGGCGAACCTACGTCAACCTCATGCTGGTGATGCTGCTGGGCGGGTTATGGCATGGGGCGGCCTGGGCGTTCGTCGCGTGGGGCGCCTGGCACGGCGCTCTACTCGTGTTCGAGCGCTGGCGCGGTCTCGGTGATCGACCTCGCAGCGTCGCGACCGTCACCGGCACCTTCATGCTGGTGATGATCGGGTGGGTCTTGTTCCGGTCGACCGATCTGACACACGCCGGCGGCGTCTATCTGGGCATGCTCGGCGTGAACGGCTGGGGCGTGTCTCCTGAACTCGCATGGCAACTCTCGCCACGTGCCCTCGTCACCCTCGGCGTAGCGTACGTGCTGATCTGGTTCCCGACGCCCGTCGCGCCGGAGCGGGCACGCGGACTCGCCGCGGGCTTGGCGTCCGGCGGAACGCATCTGCTGCGCTGGAGCCTGCTGCCACTCTTCGTGCTCGGTGTGATGCGCGCCATCGCCGACAGCTTCTCGCCGTTTCTCTACTTCCGGTTCTGAGGGGCCCCTGTTGACCACGCGCTCCGACGCCAACCCTCCTCAGGACGACGCACCAACCGCGGCCACGAAGCCATGGGCGGGCGTCGCGACGGCCTCCCGGTGGCGCTGGACATATGCCTTGGGGTTCCTCTCGATCATCTTCGGCGGTTTCGTGGCCGCCGTCACCAATCCCTCCCTGCTCGTGTCCCCCAGCGAGCCGATTGCCGATGGACGCTGGGCCGATGCCTACCAACACGCCTTCGACGCCACCTCACCCCTACTCGCCCCCTCTCGCGTGACGTGGGGCGTGATCGACCTCCGCCTGTTTGGCCAAGGTCGACCTGGCGTCCTCGTAGGATCGAATGGCTGGCTGTTCAGCCGCGAGGAGTACGCTTCCGTAGCCGATCCAGCGGCAGCCATCGAAGCCTGGGTAGCACGCATCGTGGCGGTCCGCGACGACTTGGCCGGCCAGGGCGCCGAGTTGGTCGTCGCCATCGTCCCCACGAAAGCTTCGCTCGTCGCGGAGCAGGCGCCCGCACCGCTGCCGGCAGCGACCGCGGCCCGCTTCGACGACCTCCTCACGGCATTGCAGGCCAAGGGCGTGATCGTGAGCGACCTGCGGCCAGCTCTCGCAGGGGTCAGTGACAACGCACCCGCATTCCTGCGAACCGACACGCATTGGACGCCGGCTGGAGCTGCCGCCGCAGCGATAGCGATCGCATCGACGGTTCGCGATCGGGCGCCGTTCGACGGTCAGGGCGCTACTTCCTTCGTGACCGAGTACGACGAGCGGCACGAGTACTGGGGTGACCTGACGACCTTCCTCGATCTAGGTCCCTTGCTCGAACGGCTCGGTCCGCCGCCGGATCTGGTGGCGACTCCGCACACGAACCCGCTCAGTCCCGCTGGCGCTGACCTGTTCGCAGCGGTGAACGTGCCGATCGCGCTGGTCGGGACTTCGTACAGCGCCGATCCAACCTGGAACACCGCAGGCGCCCTACGCGAGGCGCTCGGTTCCGACCTCATCGACGCCGCCGTTGCCGGCGTGGGTCCCTGGGAGCCGATGCACCGCTATCTCACGGGTGAGGCACTCCGCTCCTCACCGCCGGAGGTCGTGATATGGGAGATCCCAGAGCGCTACGTCACGCTCGCAGACCACGTACCGGACACAGCGACGTGGTGAGGGCCGTCGCGCTGGTGCTCTTGCATCTGCTCCTCCTGCAGGGAGCGTCGCTCGTGTCGGCGGAGTCGGGCCGCATCGTCGATCTGGAGTTCCGTGGAACCTTCTCGGCCCAAGCCGTGCACGACCAGACCGCTGGACGCTTCAGGAACAACGGCGTCGAGCCGCTGCCCGTGCGAAGCGCAGTGCACAGCTACATCCTGCGCTTCGAGACGCGCGACGCCACGAACGAAGGCGTCATCGCGCTGGCCCAGTTGTTCGTGCCCGAAGATCCCGTCGACCCCGGAACCGTCCTCGGGTTCGCGCCCGGTTCCAACGGCCTGGTCGACGCCTGCGCCCCTTCGCTCCGTTACGTACAAGGTGGAGGCCTGGACACGTACGGGGCCTACGGTCTCGCGTACGCAGGTCAGGGTATGCCGACCGTGGTACCGAACTACATCGGCTTCTTCGACCCGGATCGACTGCAGCCGTACTTTGTCGCTGACGCCGAGGCGCACGTCATGCTCGACGCCCTGCGCGCCGCGTCGCGCGTCCTCAGCGATTTGGACGCGGCGCTCACACCGACCGTCGCGTTCATCGCCGGCTTCTCTCAAGGCGGGCACGCCGTGTTCGCGACCGCCGACCGCTTGGACAGCTACGCCCCCGACGTGCCGCTCGCGGGGGTCTTGGGCTTCGGACCGAGCGGCGAGGTGGACGTGGTGATGCGGGCATTCCCGTATGTGGCGCCCTGGATCCTGGTGGCATACGCCGACGTCTACAACGGCATCATCGACCCTGCAGCGCTGCTCCAGGAACCGTACGCGAGCCGTCTCGCCGACGACGTGCAACGCCTGTGCATCGCCGAGGCGCAGGCGTCCTACCCGGGCGATCCCGCAGCCTTGCTCGCCCCGGACCTCGCGGCCTCGCTTCGCGCCGGTACGCTCGCCGACACGCACCCGCAGCTTCACGACCTGGTGCAGGCGAACCAGACTGCCGTGTACGAGCATGCTCTTCCGGTGATCATCCTGCAAGGTGTCGACGATCCCATCGCGCCACTGGCTGATCAGCATCGATTCGTGTTGCGGTTGTGCGCCCAGGGCAGCCCGGTGCGCTACCCAAACTACCTGCGCACACGTCACGAGACCCGCTACATCGGCTTCGAGGAGGCCCTCGCCTGGATGCGTGCGCGCACCATCGGCGAGACCCCTCCGTCCGATTGCGGCACCGTGCCCCGCGATTGAGCGACCAAGGAGGTCCCATGGCATCATCACGCACGGCTCTGCAGTTCGCCCGGCTGCTCGTTATCTTGTTGCCCTCGATATGGCTCGGGCCATCGACGGCGCAGGTCACCACGACGATGGCGCAACCACCAGGAACGCTGGTGGAAGCCGTCTACGAAGAACGGCTCGACAGGTACCAGGTGCAGCGTGACGCCGCCGCCGCGTTCGGCCGCTTCGGGATGCCTACGGTTGAGAACGACGTCGACGTCTATCGCCTGCAGTTCGTGACGACCGGGCTGGGTGGCCAGGTGGCGGTCGTGAGTGCATCGCTGTTCGTTCCGGTGGAACCACTGCGTGGCTCGGCTCCGCTGTTCGTGTTCGGATCGGGGACCACCGGCCTCGGGGACCAGTGCGCGCCGTCGCGTGAGGCCGCGCTCCCGCAACCGCTGGGCGACTATCGCGGCTACCTCGCTCCCTACGCCGGTCGCGGCATCGTCACGGTGTTTCCGGACTACCTCGGTTTCGAGGACGCCTCCCGCCCACAGGCGTACTTCCACGCTGCGAGCGAAGCACACGTCATGCTTGACGCGGCTCGGGCCACGCGCTTCTTCTTCGCAGAGGCTCCGTGGCTCGGCGAGTTACAGGACGCCGTGCTCATGGGCGGCTACTCACAGGGTGGGCACGCGGCGTTCGCAGCGGCCGATCTACGGCCCTGGTATGCTCCCGAGATACCGCTGCTCGGCATGATCGGCTTCGGTGCCACCACCGACGTGCTGCCACTGTTCATCGAGGGACCGTTCTACGCCCCTTACATCTTGGCGAGTTGGTCGGCGATCTACGGAGCCGACCAGGTCGATGCGCCGTCCATCTTGGCTGAGCGTTGGCTCCCGTCGCTCCAGCGCGAGGCGCTGAGCGTGTGCGTCGATCGAGCGCAACAGCTCTACCCCTTCGACGTCGATGCCATGTACACGCCAGAGTTCGCCCGTGCATTGCGAGCCGGAACGTTGGAGAGCGACTTCCCCGGCATCAATGCGCTGTTCCTCGAAAACACCACGGGCCTGTCGGGTCACGGGTTGCCAGCACTCGTCGTACAGGGCGGGCGCGACGTGATCGTGCACGATCCAACCCAGGAGCGCTTCGTCGCCGCCCTTTGCGCCCAGGGCAGCGACGTCAAATACCTGAACGTGGTCGACGCGCGTCACCGCGAGACGCGTCCTGCGGGCTTCGAGGCAGCCGTGACCTGGATCCTGGATCGCGCCGCCGGTTACTCGGCACCGTCGACGTGCAGCCCGTAAGCCCCGCGGAGTTCGACGCCTGGCTACGCTCGGACGCGACCTGCTTCGGCCTGGGTGACGCGCGGCCGCACCAGGGTTCGGTCTGGGCCGCCGCTGCCGGCCGGCCAAGGGCGCGTCGCGCCCACGAACCTGACATCCGACATCGCGGCGATCGTCCGCCCGGGCGTCCGACCGAAACCCGCGTTGGCGCTCGCCTCGGCGTAGCGCGCCCGGCGCCGAACGCGTGAGGCGATCGCATCGTGCAGCGCTGCGAGCGAGGTACCGGTGAGGGCGATGGCTGCGAATGCCGCGGCCAGCGCGACGACTGGGTTCATGCGAACACCGCTGGCGTGAAGGATCGTGTATGGGCGTCGCTCATGGTGTACCTCATTAACTAAGGTAGCGCATCCGGCGACCGCCGCAGTGAGCAATCGCACACGCAAACGACGAGGTGCGGCTGCCGCGAAGCCCAGAGCTCCCGGTCCACCCTCGAGAACGATCAGACGTGGATCGCTTGCACTAATCCGGCGTCGTCGATTCGGGCGTTCCCGACACGTGGATGGACCGGGTACGCGTCGAGCACGTCGTTCGGGCAGGGGCCCAAGAGCTGCTCGATCTCGTCGGGCCGATCGAGCTTGGCGTCGAGCCAGCATGCCAGTTGGAGCGCATCGAGCACCACCGGCATCCGGTCGTGCAGCTCGGCGATGCGCTCGTTGGCCGCGCACGTGAGGATAGCCGCGCTGGGTCCGCCGGAATCGACCGGCCGCTCGGCGTAGAGCCCGGCGAGGAGGAGCGGCGCACCATCGCTACGGATGACGTGATAGGGCTGCTTCCGCACCCCTTCCCTGCGCCACTCGTAGAAGCCGCTCGCGGGAATGGCGCAGCGGGCATGACGCAGCGCGTCGCGGAAGCTGGGCTTCTCGGCGGCGGTCTCGGCGCGCGCGTTGATCAGCGACGCACGGAATGCGGCGGGATCCTTGACCCAGCGGGGCACGAAACCCCATCGCCCCGTCATCACTTCGCGCGCCCCACTTGGGCGCTGCCGCACCCACGACACCTGCTGCGTCGGCGCTACGTTGTAGCGCGGCGTGAGCGGGAACGCTTCCACCTCGAACAGGCTGGTGAGATCTTCCTCGTCATGGTAGAGGGTATAGCGTCCGCACATGAGCGCCCTCCGTGGTCCCTGGCAAACTGCTCAGCCGTGGTCCTCTAGCTCGGCGAGTACACGCTTGCGATCCTCACCCTGGTACTCCTGCAAGAGACCGAAATGCTCCACGTACGTCGCCACCTCGCGCAGGTGGGTGGGTAGCGTCAGGAAGCCGTGACTCACCATCACGTCGAGGCGGCTGATCTCAAAGAGCGCGCCCTGCCAGTCGTCGCGTTCGATACGCTCGAGCGTGAAGCGGTGCAAGGTGGCCTGCATCAGCGTTCGGACCAAGCTCTGCTGATCGGCTGAGAACTCGTCCCATACGGCTTGTGCCCGCTGGCGACGATGCTGGTGGAAGCTGTCGCTGATACTGGCGGCGATACCCCGAATCGCCTCGCGCGTGAGGCGTTGCTCCGTTGCCGGGTCGTGCTCGCCTTCTGGAGGTTCGATACCCTGTTGCAGCAGGCTGTGGATGAACCCCGGCAAGTTGAAGATCGGGCGGCCGGTCGACGCTGCCTTGCGCTGCAGTGACTTGGCGTAGCGCACGATGTCGATCACGCGGCGGGCCCCGTATTGCTTCAGCGTCGTCTCGAGATCGACGGTCCAGCCGACGTCCACCAATGCATCGCGCGCCTGGAGGTCCTTGAGTCTGGCCTCGGCGTCGGCCTCGCGCGGTACGCGCCTCGCGATACTGTCAGGCAAGCGCACTCGAGGTTTGAACACGTTGTTCTTGCTGATCACGATGTCGACCTGCTGGTACTTCCGACCGACCTTTATGCCTTCGTATTCGAAGGTCAGGCAGGTGTAGCGCGCAAACTCGTGCTGGGCTTTGTCGAGCACGTAGGTGAAGTCCTTGAAGCGCTCGTACTTGCCCTCGAGGCCGAGGCGGAGCTTGAGGTCGTCTACGTCGAAATGCAAGAAGCGCTTCTCGCCGCCGTAACTGGTGGTGTAGAGCACTTCGAAGAGCCGCATGCTGTTGAAGCTCTCGAAGCTGAGCAGTTGCTCAGTTGGGATGATGCTGAAGTCGCGCCGGAGCTGCAGGAGATACGGCTTGAGCTTGTCGTGGATCTTGAGTTCGATGCATGCGAGCTTGTCGCGGCTGTCGCGCCCGCTGTCGTATCGCGCCTCGGAAACCCACTGGAACATCACCCAGTCGCCATTGGCTTCCTTCACCTGTACCGTTTGCTCGAGCAACTCACGGGCGGAATCCTCAATCCGGGAGTAGATGCTCTTGCCTCGGATGTTGAACATCTGCGCGTACTCCCAGGCCGTGATCCGGATCGGCTCGAGGTCGTGGTCGTCACGCGTGATATCCGAGAGTGCGAGTACTAGCAGTCGTTTGGTCAGCAACCCCATCTCCTGGCGGCTCAAAGCCAACGGATTGGCCTGTGTGACCGCCACACGCCCGCTGCGCCGCTCGATCGAGCGCCGCACCGTGGCACGACCCGCCTTCGATCCGGCCTTCGGCGGCGACTTGCCGCGCCCCTTTGCGCCTCGAGCTCCGCCGTCTCCCCCGCTGCCGACGGTATCGTGTCCTGTGGCTACCTCGAGTGCGCGTTCACCTTCCTTGGATCTCGCCATCTCGATTCGAGCCTACCACCGAAGCGGGGAACCGTCCAGGCTCGTTCACCGTCCCAAGCGGCCTCCAGGGAGGCAGGGTACCCCGCCTTTCCCGCTACGGTCCCGCGTCTTTCCCGCTCAGTCCCGCCGACTCCCCAGTTCGGTCCCGTCCCATTCTCCAACCAGTCCCGCGCGCCCCCCGTACTGGTCCCGCACGATCCCCTGTCGGCGCGCATATTCGTCGTGCAGATCGTCCTTTCTCGCCGTCCATCAAAGAGAATCCAAAGGTCGAGTGCAATGGGAACACCAATGCAGATCGTGCTGTTGCGTGGGAGGTTTCATCAAGGCCGTGAGAAGTATGCCACATTGCAGCTGCAGCTACGGGGTGACGCCGTCTTGAGTACCCGGTCTTCCCCGCTGGCTGGACCGGTACCGCGCCTGTCCCACTTCCGTGATCGACCGCATCCCGTCGACCCGTTCGATGGTCCCGCATGCTTCCCACTCGCTGCCGGCCGCTTCGTACGGAATCAGGCCGCCCCAAGTCCCGTCCGTTCCCCTGCACTTCACATGCCTCGTGCCCAACACGATTGGCGCTGCGCGCGAAGGATGACGTGCGATGCTTCGAGGGGCGCGGCGGAGTACCCGATGTTCCCCGATTAGGTGGATGGCGCGATGCTCGACTCGGCTCTGGGTGGCATCGTGCGATTC
Source organism: Trueperaceae bacterium (assembly GCA_007130855.1). Taxonomy (GTDB): domain Bacteria; phylum Deinococcota; class Deinococci; order Deinococcales; family Trueperaceae; genus CSSed10-48. Next base: position 24,961 of record SLRS01000177.1, read on the forward strand.
GGTGATGCGCTGTCTACGCGCGCTCGAAGCAGGCGTGCGTGGCGGTACGAAGGCTCTCACGCATAACCATGAGCAACAGCAAGCGGGAGTGTGCGGGAAAGCCGCGGTACCAGGGTCCGATTCGAAGAGGGGTGTACAGCCGTTCGCCGCCATAACGTTATGGCCATGTGGGGAATTCTTGGGACTCGAGCGTTGCGCAAGGAGCTTGGGCTGCCGTGGCTGGGGCTCTGGCTGCACTGCGGTCGGCCAGGCTGGGTGAGTCGTCGGCCGGTGCGTGCTCACCGGTTACAATGCGACACCGTGTGAATCGGTGGGGCTTCAGTGCCTGGATCGGGGACGTGATGCGATGGTCGTGCTGACCTTCTTCAACCATGCCGGTGGCGTCGCCAAGACGAGCACGATTCGTGACCTCGGGTATGTGCTGGCAGAGTCTGGACGACGCGTCTTGCTCGTCGACATGGACCCCCAGGCGAACCTCACGAAGTGGCTCGGTGTGGATGACGATGTCGAGTTGGCTGAGACGGTCTACCCCGCCATCCTCGGGGCTCCAGACGCCGATGGCGAAGATGAGGACGGTGAACTGCTGCTGCCAAGACCGCGGCGAGTCCACGGCATGGATCTCATACCTGCGCATCTGAACATCGCCATCATCGAGCGCGAAGTCCTCAGTGTGTTCATGGGGGTCCTACGGTTACGAGAAGCGGTTCGACGCCTCGAGGGATATGATTACGTGCTCATCGATCCGCCACCGAGCCTCGGGCAGCTTTCGGCCCTCGCGGTCGTGGCAGCTGACTCGGTCGTGGTACCGCTACCGACCAATCGAAAGGGTCTCGACGGCATCCAGACCGTCATCAAGATGGTGCGTGAATACCGCAAGGCGGCGCCGGGGCTCGACATCGTGCTCTTCGTGCTGACACAGCACGACCGGAGAACGCGTCACGATCGTGAGAGTCACGACATCATCACAGCCCAGCTGCCGTCCTTGGCGCCGATCTCCTCTCCCCTATCGAGCCGGCCCGCGTACTACAGTGATGCCCAGGTCGAGGGCATGCCGATACCCGTGTACGCGCCTGGCAGTGAAGCAGACCAAGAGATTCGGAAGGTCGCGAGCGAGTTGCTCGCTGCGCTCGGGCGGCGGCGATGACCGCCCGCCGGCGACGGAGCGATATCGATAGGGCCGCCGTCTTCGAGGCGATTCTGGGCGACCTCGGCGGGGACGAGCCGGAGGCGCCGGGCGCGCCTACGCACATCGCCATCGAGTCGATCCACTACAACGAGCACCAACCACGACACCACATCGATCCCACCGCGCTGGCCCAGCTCACAGCGTCGGTACGTCAGCGGGGTGTGCTGGAACCTGTCCTGGTGCGCCGTGTCGCCAGCGGCTATGAGTTGGTGGCCGGTGAACGCCGAACGCGGGCAGCGCAAGATGCTGGCCTCCTCAACATTCCCGCCATCGTGCTCGATCTGGACGATCGAGAGGCGTTGGAGATTTCGATCATCGAGAACCTCCAGCGGGAGGATCTCAACGCCGTCGAGGAGACCGAAGCGGTGCTGGCGCTGCTTGGCTTGACCCTCGACCTGGATCGTCCCGGGGTTATTGCCCTGCTCCACGACATCTACCAGCGCGAGCGTGGGCGCGTCGGCGACGGGGAGGTCGATGAGCAACGGATCGTCGCTGCCGGAACGCTGTTCGAGCGTCTGGGACGGTTCACGCCGGTGTCGTTCCTGGTCAACCGCGTGCCGATCCTCTCGTTCCCAGACGCCCTGCTCGAGGCAGTGCGGACGGGTCGGCTGGCCTTCACCAAGGCGCAGGCCATTGCGCGGGTCGAGTCCGGCGAGGCTCGCGACTCGCTGCTGCGCGAGGCCATCGAACAGGATCTCAGTCTCAGCCAGATTCGGCGCCGCATCACCGAGATCCGCACCGATGAGGCCGGCGAGCGTCCCGTAGGCGAACGCGTCGTGCTCGCCCTCAACGCGACGAGGCGCCTCTTGTCTCGACGGCGCGTAGCGACGTTGTCGGATTCGGACAGGCAGCGCTTGGTCGACCTCCTCGAGGATGTACAGCGCCTGCTCGAGCCGGGAGCGTGAGAGCGCCGCCCACGCCCTCCGTCGACCGACGGGAGCACGCCCTCCGTCGACCGACGGGAGGCAGCGTGACCTGCCTACCGCTGCTCGTCGGTCGCCCGTCGCCTGCCGCCCTCCGGGCAACGCACTGGCCTGTCGTGCAACGATGGGTACCCTGAGTTCCCCACACGCCTCAAGCGGCGCCCGTTCGGAGTCCGTGCCGGCAAGTGGGCCATGCGCGCGCAATACCAGCAACGGAGGTACGATATGCTCGAGGTCGGGCAGAAGGCTCCAGCATTCGATCTGCGAGACCAGGATGGTCAGACGCACAGCCTTGATGGCTACCGCGGCAAGTGGTTGGTCGTCTACTTCTACCCAAGAGATGATACGCCCGGCTGCACCAAGGAGGCCTGCAGCTTCCGCGACGCATATGGTGACCTCGCGGCGCTGGACGCAGCGGTCGTGGGCGTGTCGGCCGACGACGCGCTCGCGCATCGCAAGTTCGCTCAGAAGTACGACCTGAACTTCCCGCTCCTGGCCGATCCTGACAAGGTGATGCTCGAAGCCTACGGCGCCTGGGTCGAGAAGCAGATGTACGGCAAGCGCGTCATGGGTGTGCAGCGCGTCACGTACATCATCGACCCTGACGGGAAGGTCGCGAAGACATGGCCGAAGGTCACCGCAGAGGGGCACGGAGATGAGGTACGCGAAGCTCTTGCTGAGCTGGCAAGCGCGAGCGCTCACACGAAAGCGCAGTGAGAGGGTGCTATAAGGCGCGCGCAGTGTTCCTTGTCAACGCCATAACGTTATGGCAGCACTCCCCGTCGCGGCAGCGGCATCGAGTCGAGGGGCCGACGCCCGGAGGTTGACGTGCCCCAGCGCGAGCACCCTGTGTTATGGACCGTAAGCCCACGGGCGCGTTGGCCACGGACTGCTCGGAGGCGCGATGCAAATCTCGATGCCGCAGGGCGTGCTGCCATAACGTTATTGCAGCCTGCGTGGACGCGGTCGCAGCGACAGGCAGGGTGCCTTGCTGCGGTGGCCACCGCGCTTTGGGTCGAGGTGCTGGTTCAGCCAAGTGCCCATTGCGCGCTGCGATGACGGGGTCGGTCATGGCTACGTCGAAACGGCGGCTCCTGGTGCGTTGAGCGGAACTGCTTAATGGAATCGATGCGATCGGTGCGCTCGGGCGAGTAGGTTGCCCGTTGGATGCCGTGACACGGCTCCCGCGCAGGTGTTGACGCGCGTGGCCGGTGCCGGTCAGGCCGCTCGATGCGCGATCCGGCGGCTAGGGAACTGCTGGCGTTCGCGTGACGACGGTGCGCGCGCGGACCGGGCCGGTGATGCTGCCGGCTCGAGGCGTTGGCGTCCTTGGCGCTTCATCGCACTTGGACGCTCCGTCGAGATGTGCACCTCCGAACCGCGGGATACTGCCGCCGAGATCTAGCCGTCGATGAGCGGCCGCGCCAATGGTCGGCCGCTGCCCGGCGACCGACGACGTGAGGGTCATTGGGCGCGGGCATTCATCGACGTGGCGAGCGAGCCTAGGTACCATTGGACCGCTCCGGTTCGCGCCGTTGACTGGTGGGGCCGACGGTAAGTGCTGGTGTCGCGCACGCTGAGGATGTGTTGCGCCATCATCGGCGTGCTGCAGCGGCTCGGGGAACCGTGAGGTGCGTGGCGGAGTGTGCGCGCGGGGGCGGCCGCGAGAGGGCAGGCGGCCGATAGGGGAGGGGAGAGGCATGGGTTGGCCGGCGCCGGGCGGAGCAGGCGATGATCTCACAAAGATCCTGTGAGGGTCCGTAGGGAGGCGAGGGTGGAAGGCCGGGGGTCTCGTTGTCGAGACCGGTGGTTGGAACGCGCTTGCTCTCGATGTGTGTGCCTACCCGCGGAAGGGGGCGGGTGCCACGTCCGAGCGGCAGTGCTAGGATGCCGGTAGCGCTGGTGGCCGCTGCGTAGCAGGGCCCCCGGGGCGAGACGAGGGCACATCCCCCTGCTTTGGCGGCGGTCGCGGATGTGCCTTCGCGTGTGTGGCGTCCGCTCCGGTCGTCGCGCGGAGCGGGGGAGTGTAACGCGGGCCCTGGAAAACAGAGGGTCAATCGGGCCGGATCGGCAAGCGGGCATGCTGGCAGCAGCCGGCGACCGCGTTGATGACCGCGCAACGGGCGCCGGGCTGAGCTAGCGCCGCGCGCGAGGGGGAGGGGCCGCCACGCTCGGCTCCAAGGGTACCGCGGTGCCGTCTACGGTCACGGAGACCACATCACCGACTCCGACGGAGCAAGACGGGCCGGTCTGGACGACGAGCCGCTGTCGTTCGCCGTCCGCGAGCAGGCAGGTGTAGGTCAGGTCATGCCCCTTGAACTCACGCTCGATCACCCGCACGGGCACGCCGCGACCGTTGCGGCTGAAGCCGAGCGCCTCGGGGCGGACCGACAGCAGTACCTGGCCGTGCGCGGGGCGCGCCAGGGCGAGGTCGCCTAGAGGCGTGCGGGCGACGCTGCCCTGGCCCTCAGCGCGCAGCAAGTTGGTGCGCCCGAGGAAGCTGGCCACGAAGGCCGTTTGGGGCCGCGCATAGACGCGTTCGGGTGTGCCTACTTGCTCGAGCCGACCCGAGCGCATGACGGCGATGCGGTCGGCAAAGGTCATCGCCTCCTCCTGGTCGTGCGTGACTAGGATGGCAGTGGTCCCAGTACGCTTGAGGATCTGGCGGACTTCGTGGCGGGTGCTGCCTCGCAGCGCAGCGTCGAGATTGCTAAACGGCTCGTCGAGCAAGATGACCGCTGGCGCGGGCGCCAGGGCGCGTGCCAGAGCGACGCGCTGTTGCTGGCCACCGGAGAGTTGATGCGGGTAGCGGCCGGCGAAGATGGTGAGGCCCACGAGATCGAGGACCTCGTCGGCCTGCTGGAGGCGAGTTGCCTTGGGGACATTGCGTAGTCCGAAGGCGACGTTCTGGCGAACCGTCAGATGCGGGAACAGGGCGTAATCCTGGAAGACGAAGCCGATGCGACGCTTCTCCGGCTCGACCCAGGTACCGGCATCGGCGACCGGCTTGCCCGCGATGCGCACGCGACCAGCGTCTGGCATCTCGAAGCCAGCGATGAGGCGCAAGAGCGTCGTCTTCCCACAACCGGACGGACCGAGGAGGCATAGGATCTCGCCCGAACTCACGTCGAGATCGAGGTGATCGACGGCCAGGTGGTCGTTGCGTGAGTAACGCTTCACCAGGGCGCGCATCTCGACGACGGGGGCAGGACGGTGGGGGAGAGGGCTGGCGGCGTCGCTCATGATCGCGCTCGCAGTGTACTGCGCATTTCCGACCTTGCAGGTAGGACTTGTGTCACGGCAGCTCACAAGGCGGGCCGGGTCCCCCGGCCGGTCATCTGCGGCCCTCGTAACCGACGAGTAGACCGACGAACAGGCTCGAGAAGACCACGATCGCGAGGGCGAAGGGCGCGGCTTCGGCCATCATCCCTTCCGACGTGCGGGTGAAGACCCGCACGGCTAGGGTCGTGAAGCCAGTGGGGGCCAGCAGGAAGGTGAGCGGCAGTTCCTTCATGGCCACCATCAACACCAGGGCCGTGCCGGCCACGACTGGCTTTCGTATCAGCGGGAAGGTGGTCTGGAAGAATGCCACGAAGGGCCGGCGGCCGAGCGACCTAGCGGCCTCTTCCAAGCGCGGTGGCACCTGCATCAGCGCCGAGCGGATCGGGCCGATGGCGAGTGCTAGGAAGCTGATCACGTACGCGGCGATCAGGATCGTCATCGTCTGGTAGAGCCAGGGCACGGACCGAAGCGAGAAGAATACCAACGCGAGTGCCAGTGACACCGGCGGGATCGCATATCCTAGGTAGGCGAGGCGCTCGATCAGGCGGCTTCCGGCCATGCGCACCCGCGCGGCCAAGTAGGCGATCGGCATGGCCGCGAGTGCCGTGATGATCGCTGCTGGAACGGCCACCGATGCCGTGCGGGCGAACGCCTCCAGCACGGCCTGCCAAGCGGCGAGGCTCGGCGGCGCCAGCACCATCCATGAGCCGAGCACCACGAAGGGGAGACCGAGGGCTACCAGGATCACCAGCAGCACGTAGCCGTAGGCGAGCGGCGCCCAGCGCTTCAGGTGTGTGATCACCGCCGCCCGCTGCGAACCGCTACCGGTCCGGGCGTAGCGGCGCTTGCCCAACAAGCGGCCTTCGGCTCCGACGATCACGAGTGTGAGTCCCAACAGGATCAACGACAGCAGAGCGGCGTAGGTGCGATCGAATGCCGACGCGTACTGCAGGTAGATAGCATACGAGAAGGCTTCGAAGCGCATGAGCGCGACCACGCCGAAGTCCCCGAGCACGTAGAGCGCGATCACGAGCCAACCCGCTAGCAGCGCTGGACGCATCTGCGGCAATACCACGCGCCAAACCACCGCGCGACTACCATGGCCGAGGCTGCGCGCGCTCTCTTCCAGGCTCGGGTCGAGGCCCAACAGAGCGGCGCGCACGTTCAGGAACAAGTAGGGGTAAGTGTAGAGCGAAAGCGCCGCGACCGCGCCCCAGTAGCCACTGGGGCGCGGCACCACGGTGCCGAGGAGTTGGCTGAGGAAGCCATTGGCCCCTCCCAGGCTGATCAGCGCATAGGCCACGACGTAGCCGGGGATCGCGAGCGGCACGACGGCGAGGATGGTGACGAAGCGCTTCCAGCGGATGTCCGAGCGCACGGTTAGCCATGCTAGCGGCACGGCCATGATGGTCGATAGGACCAACACACCCGTGGTGAGAGATACCGTGTTCACCATCAACGTCCACGTTCGCTCGCGCAGGACCAGCCGCTGCACGGTCACGAGATCGGCGTCGAAGGCGCGCAGCACCAGGTAGACGATGGGCACGAGCGTGCCGATCCCGGCGATCAGCGCTGGGACCAGCACGAACCAGGGGAGACGCCCGGCGCGACGGGCCCAGAAGAAGGGAGAGGACCTCAGAGGAGTCCTACCTCGCGCAACAGCTCCAGCGTGCCCTCCAGGTCTTCGAGTACGTCGAGGTCGACGTCCGGGCTGGCGCCGAGTAGGGCTGCATAGCTCACTAGGCGCTCGTTGGGCGTCACGCCAGGGACTACCGGGTACTCGTAGACTTCGTCTGTGAAGTAGGACTGGGAGTCTGTTTCGAGCAAGTAGGCGAGGAAGCGTTGGGCGGCTTCGAGGTTCCGGCTCGTATCGACGATGCCGGCGCCCGCGACGTTGACGAGGTTGCCGATGTCACCGTCATCGAAGAAGGCTTGGGCGACGGGGAAGCCCGGATCGTTCACCAGGAAGCGGAGCAGGTAGTAGTTGTTCGTCAGGGCGAAGTCGATCTCGCCTGCGGCGATGGCCTCCACCAGTGTGGTGTTGTTACGGTACGCCTGCACGTCGTTGGCGAGCATGTCGCGCAACCAGGTCTCCGTGGCGTCCTCGCCATGCACCATCCGCATTGCCGTCACGTTCGCCTGGAACGAGCCGTTGGTGGGTGCCCAACCGACCCGGCCGGCGTAGGCTGCACCGGCAAGGTCGAAGATCGAGGCGGGCCATCGGTCGAGGTCGACGCGTTCGGGACTGTAGGCCAGCACCCGGGCCCTCCCGCTCGTCGCGATCCAAAGGCCGCCACGGCTCGTGTAGATGCCTGGCAGGCCGGCCGTGAGATCCGTGGGGAGCTGCATCAGGCGCCCGGCCTGCGATAGCGCGCCGAGCGCTCCCGCGTCCTGGCCCCAGTAGACGTCTGCGGGGCTCGCGCGGCCCTCTTCGAGGATGAGCACGGCGAGTTCCGCCGTGCCGCCATAACGGATGCTGACCTCGATTCCGGTCTCCGCCGTGAACTGCTCGACCAGCGGCTGGACGAGCGCTTCGCCGCGGCCCGAGTAGATCGTGAGGCTCTGCGCCACGACGACGCCGACGAGGGCGTGGAGCAAGATCAGCGACGCGATGCGCGAGTGCATGGAGAACCACCTTTCGTTCGCGCAGAGTGCGCGATGAGCCGAGCCGCCAATATCCAAGCAAAGGACTCGGGATTCAATTGGCTCGATGCTACGCCTCGTCGTGAAGAGCGTCAAGAGGCATCCGATGTCCTCCCGCGATGGCATCTATACTGCGGCGTGACCAATCTCGGCAGCGACGCCTACCAACGGGCCCGCGCATTCCTCGACCAAGGTCGGGCGCTCGAGCGCGCGGCGGTCGCACACGCGCTCGATGACGGGCCGGCCTGGCAGGTGCTGGACGCATTGGCGGCGTTCCAGAACCCTGACGGAGGCTTCGGTCATGGTCTCGAGCCCGATCTGCTCAGCGGTGCCTCCAGCGCGGTCGCTACGGCGATGGCGCTGCGTCGCCTGGCCGAGGCCGACGCCGCACCGACGCATGCCGTGGTGGAGGGAGCCGTGGCTTGGGCACAACGCACGATCGATCCCCACGAGCGTACCTGGAGGATCGTCCCGCCGGACGTCGAGGCCGCCCCACACGCGCCCTGGTGGGACCAAGACGGTCTCGAAGAGCGCTTCAAGTCTTTCGTCCTCAACCCCAAGGCCGATCTCATCGCCCAACTCTATGCACTCGGAACGAGCGACGATGGTTGGCTGGACGGTCTGACCGACGACGTGGTTCGGGAAGTCGCCAACCGCGTCGCTGCCGGCGTGCCGCTCGAGATGCACGAGCTGATCGGTACCGTTGCATTGGTCGATGCGCCGCACGTCCCCGTCCTGGCTCGCCGCCACCTCTACGACCTGCTCACGCCGCTGCTCGACGCCGCTGTGGAGCGCGACGCCGAGGCATGGAGCAGCTATGTCCTGCGGCCACTCGCCGTCGTGCCGAGGCCGGGTTCCGCGTTCGCCTCCCACTTAGCTGAACTCGTCGATGCCGAACTCGACTACCTCGTCGCCGAACAGGCCGACGACGGCGCGTGGTGGCCGAGTTGGTCGTGGGAACGCGACGAAGGCGTCTGGGAGCAGCAGCGTGTAGCCTGGGCCGGCGTGCTCACGCTCAACGCCCTCTTGCGCCTTCACGCCTTCGGACGCCTCGACTCGTGACGCGCGGGTCGACCGCGGCATGAGCGCGTGAACAGCGAGCAGCATGCCGTACTCGAGGCGCTCGGCGAACCAGTCTGCGCGGTATGCGCCCGGGCCGACGGGAGCGCCCGACGTGCTCTGGAGGGTGTGTTGCGCGACGGCGTGAACGACGTCGGGGTGCGCGACGACTGGCGCCGCCGAGGCGGCCTGTGCGCGCGTCACTGGCGCGTGTGGCGTCATCTCGACTCACCGCCACTTTCCACCGCCATCCTGACGGACGACCTCTTGTCGAGCTACCTCGACGGCAGTGGGCCGCCGACCGTCCGTTGCCCCGCGTGTGAGATTGCCGAGCGGGCCGAGCGGCGCAGTCTCACGGCCGTGCGCAGCCTGCCGCTCGCGCGGCTCGACGAGGCGTTGGCCGCAGGCTCTGGCTTGATCTGCATCCGGCACCTCGAGGCGCTCCCGGGCGGGAGGGTGCGGGAGCGCTTTGAGATGCGCCTGACACATCTCGTCGAGCAGCTACGGGAGCAGGTCCGCACCAGCGACCACCGCTTCGCCAGCGAGCGGCGCGGCCCGCATGCGGATGCTTGGTTGCGGGCGTTGCGAGTGTTCGGGGCAGACGTCTAGTAGGAGAGGCGCCGGGCGTGGGCGCCGCCGCGTGGTGGCTGCCCATTCGCCAGGGCAGCGTCCCGAATCCACCCAATGCTCGAACGCAGCTGACCGCGCTGCCAGCACGGCGTGTAGTAGGACCCGCGCTACGCGAGGGCTTCGAGCCGTCGAGTAGCCGCTGTCGGGCCCGATATGCGCCGGCCGGTATCGGAAAGGGACCCCTGACCGTGGCGCGACCGACTCGCCTGAGCGCAGCATGCTGCTACGGGCGAACGGAACCGGCGCCATGCGGGGCCGGTCCCGTAGGAGGACGATGGACCACGACTTCGACATCCGTGCTCTTCGGCGCGACGCGATTCTCACGGTCGCGACCGGGTGCGGCCTCGTACTCGGTGTTCTCGCGACATGGCTCGACGCGCCGGCGTGGCTGCCCTCCGTGGCTTTCCTTGCGGCCTACCTGGCCGGCGGCGTGCCCGCCGGCGCGGCAGCGCTGCGCTCGCTCCGGCGTGGCACGCTCGACATCGACCTGCTCATGGTCACGGCCGCGCTCGCCGCCGCGGCCGTCGGCGAG
>SLRS01000271.1 GCA_007130855.1 Trueperaceae bacterium
GAGGGTTCCGCATGTCGCGGACCAGGTCACACCGGTGTTGTCGAGGCAGGTGACGTGAGCCGTGAAGTCCACCGTGCCGCCAGGGGCCAGCTCCACCTGGCTCGGCGTCACACGCACGCTCGGCCCCGCCGGACAGCATGCTGTCACGAGCGTCGCCAAGAGCACCGCGGTGACAAGGGCGAGTAACTGGCGAGCCGCCATGATCGACCACCTCTCTGCCGCGCTTCGATGCGGCGCGACGATGGGCCTCCCGCAGCGCACGGACGCGCTGCGGGAATCGGCTCCACAAGGGCGTGCCCGAGCGCGGGCATGGCCTCAGGCCTTCGGGCTCGGCGACGTCACCACGCATCGACGGGATACGGCCCCATCCACGGCACGTCGAGATCCGGATCGCCGGTTCGCCAGAACCCGCCGGCGTAGGTCATGTAGTGCGCGAGCACGTTCCAACCGGGTCGGATGCGTACATCGACGGCGGCGAGGGTCGCGTCCGCGTCGCTCGCGCAGGTCACATCCCGGGTCTCCAGCGAGTAGAGGTAGACCACCATGGACCAGGCGATGACTTCGGTCGGGTACCGCAACCTGAGGTACGCCACCCGCATCGGGATCCCGCCCCAGTTCATCGCCGCGTCGGAGACGATGAACGCGCCCACCACGAACTCGTAGTTCTGCCCGCACCACCAGAAGGGCTCCCTCTCGGCGCCAGCGACCTGCCCAGCGTCGAGGACCGGGAGTGGAACCGAGAGCTCCCCCGCAGCGTCGACGGTCCCGCTCGCCAACCGGCGTTCCTCGCCGGGCTCACCCGTCTGTGGGTAGAGGCCGACGGCGAACGCACCGAAACCGAGCGGGTCTTCGACCCGGCCCCGTATGGTGTCGACCGTCGCCACCACGCCGGCCGGGACCGCCGGAGCGTCGATCACGACGACGGTGGCCTCCGCGGTAACACCGGGCGTCGCCACCAGCGCCGCCGTGATCGTGGCCATGCCTGGGCTCTCGGGCGCCTCGAAGGTGGCGCGGTCGCCGTCGGAGACCAGTTCGCCGGCACCGTCGAGGCTCCACGTCACGCCACCGTCATCGGTGCCCCAGACGACCGCCTGGAACTCCCGCTCGCCTCCGGTGTGGACCCACGCCACGGGCGGCAGGACGACGATCGTGGCCGTGTTCGGATCGATCGCGGCGGTGACGTCGGCCCAGCTGTCGTCACCCGAGACGAGCAGGTCGAGGGTGCAGGTGTCGAGCAGGGCTTGGTCGGCGACGCCGCGGTCGATGCACGTCTGCCGGGCCGCGGCGATCTCGCTCGCTTCGAAGTCCTCGAGGATGTTGATGTGCCTCGGATAGTCCGGATCGAACGGGTCGGCGCCGTGACTGAAGAGCGACGGAGAGGCACCATGCGCCACACTCCAGCTGTCACGGAAGCCGCCATCGTAGAGGTTGCGCTCGCTGTCATCGGTGACGACCTCGCCGCCACGAATCCTCAGGTCGTTCGTGCGGTCGCCGTCGAAGTCTCCGAGCAATCCTTCGACCAGCCCGGCGCGTGCCTCGGGCAGGAAGAGCTGTACGCTGCCTATGTCGTACGGCCGCAGACGAGCCGTGAGGGTCGTGCCATCGGGCCAGGACACAGTGACTAGGTTCGGACTCGTCACGACCGACCCGCCTCCCGGCAAGCGGTGCGGGAAGGGTCCCAGCTCCCTCGCTTCGTTCACGAAGATCTCGTACCCTGCTGCACCCAGATGGACCTCCACCTGGTCACCTTCGACCATGGCAGCGACCGCGCCGTTCGCGGACCAGCTCTGCCGGGGCTCCATGGGAATGTAGCGCACCTGCACCTCGAAGTCGTCGTCGGACTGGGTCGAGCGGCTCAGCACGTAGTCGCCGACGGCCTGGAAGGTGTAGACCCTACCGTCCATCGTTCGTAGGTGGGGATCACCGAAGCTGGCGCCCCACCGTCCCTGCACCTCTTCTTCTTCCTCATCCTCGACGAGGTAGTGGGACGGGTCGGAGTCCGTGACCGTCTGGTCCCATGGAGTCGTGCCGCGCACGGAACCGACGTTCCTGTACTGGCCAACCGCGGCGATGCCGGCCGCGGAGCAGGTCATGCGCTCGGCCGGCCTCAAGGTGTCCTTGGGGCACGCGATGGGCCCGAGACGGTCGTCGGTGACGACGACGTCGGTGAGGGTGACGTTGCCGGTGTTCTCGACCGAGAACGTCCAGGTCACCGGATCACCCTCCTCGAGGATCGGTCCGGTCGGGGTATCGGCATCCACGCCGTTGGTGGCCTTCTCGATGCTGATCGACGGGTCTGGATCTCCGACGATGTCCTGCGCACCGAAGTAGTGCGACGGGTCGGAGTCCGTGACCGTATCGCCCCCTGGCGTCGTGGCGGTGACGGTGCCCAGGTTCGCGTACTGGCCAGCCTCCGCGGTTCCCGATGCGGAGCAGGTCATGCGCGCAGCCGGCTCCAGCGCGTTCTGCGGGCATGCGATCGGCCCGATCTGGTCGTCCGTTACGAGTACATCGGTGAGTGTCACGTCGCCCGTGTTCTCGACCTCGTACGTCCAGGTCACTGGAGCACCCACGTTGAGCACGGGTCCAGGTGGGATGCCGGCAGCTTCGCCGTTGGTCGACTTCTCGATGCGGATCATCGGGTCTGGGTCGCCGACGGTCTCCAGCACCGTGACCGTGATCGTGTCGGACTTGGAGCCGTCGGCGACGCTCGTGGCCGTGACCTCGGTGGTTCCGGGCGAGAGGGCGGTGACGAGTCCGTCGTCCGTCACGCTGGCCACGCCAGGCGTACGGGACGCCCACTCGACTCTGGTACTGGCATTGCCTTCGACGATCACGTTCACCGTCAACTGCTTCGTCTCGTCGACCTCGAGCGTCTGGTTCCCCTCGTTGATCGTGACGCTGACGACGCGCGAGCACGCCACCATCACCAAGAGCAGCAGCACGGCGATGACCGCGAGGATGGGCCTGCGCTTCTCGAGCGATAGCACGTCATACCTCCCTGATTGCGTACCTGAGCACGATGCCGGCAACGCCCCGTCTTGGGATCGGCATCCGCCTTCGGACAGCGCGCGACACACCGAACCTGCGCACGAGTTGCGTAGCGTGATGCGCCCGGAGAACGCGACGCCGCCCACGCGACGAGCCTCCTCTCCAACCGGAGGTTAGGGAGTCAGGCGTTCGTGAAGCGTTTGCATGGAGCTCGGCTGCCCCCTGGCTGCGTTCAGGCTCGCTCCAGTGAACGACTCTGGTGCTCGACGCGCCAAACGTGGTTCGCGAACGCCGCGGTCTTGGCAGAACGCAGGAAGCACGATCCAGGTCGGCCGGCGCGGTCTACACGACGGTCTTGCCGGTGCACCCGTTAGCGGCTGCACAGGTGGCGCTGTTGTCGGTCGCGCCGGTCACCGCGGGGTGAACTCCTGCGTGCCCGTTCACGAGGAGTGTCGCCGGGCCGCCATGACGCACTGCACGGCGTCGGGCAGGCCGTTCAGATCCCGGCCGCGCGAAGCAGTCCGACGCCCAGCGTCTGGAGTCCGATCGTGAGGCTCGCGAGGCCGAGGTAGGCGAGGTAGACGCCAGGCGCAGGATAGTCTCGCCGTCGAAGGCCACGGTCGGCACGAGGATGAGCAGGATGCCGGCGAGTCGGAACGTGTCGTCTCACATTGGGGCCACTCCTGGGCGTGTGGGTGTGCCGTGCGCCTGCCCGTCAACTGACCGCAGATGGTGCGACACACCACTGACACACCAAAGACGAATGCGACCCTGTTCGAGCGAGGTCGCATTCTCATTCTCGTGCCGTCAGGGACGGCTTTCTCTTTGGCGCGCCCGAGAGGATTCGAACCCCTGGCCTTCTGATCCGTAGTCAGACGCTCTATCCAACTGAGCTACGGGCGCATGTTGTGTCCGACCGCGTGGGTCGGTTGGCGGAGAGGGAGGGATTCGAACCCTCGATGCAGGTTATGCCCACATACTCCCTTAGCAGGGGAGCGCCTTCAGCCGCTCGGCCACCTCTCCTCGACGCTTCCCGCGGGCGGGCTTCAACCGTTTGGCGGAGGGTGAGGGATTCGAACCCCCGGACGGCTTGCGCCGTCAACGGTTTTCAAGACCGCCGCTTTCAACCACTCAGCCAACCCTCCGGTCAGCGGCGCGGCACGCGCCTTCCGGCAACGTGCGGTCAGCGCCACGGAGTATAGCCGCGGGGCGCACGCGGTGTCAACGCGGCGCGAGCGGACGAGCCGGCTCCTGGAGCGCACGGATCGCCGGCAGGGCGGCCTCCGAACGGCGCTCGGCGAGCCCCGTCAGGCGCGCCCGTCAGCGCTCGAGGGGGGCGGCCAGAGCAGCCGGAAACGCTCGCATTCGACTTCCATGTCGGGCGTGAAGGCGTACCCGAGCGCCGCCCCCTCGCGCCGGAAGACGGCCTCGTGCGCCTCGCGCCAGTACGCCAGGCTGCCGTCGCCCTCGCCCTCGTCCGCGGCGAAGCGCTCGTCGACCGCGCCCAGGCGGGTGACGAACGTCTCGATCGTCTCGATCACGCACACCGGGGTGCCGTCGCCTCGCACCACGATGCTGAGCGCGCCGGGGGCGGGTGACGGCGTCGATTCGCGCCGCATGGCCTCGAGGGAGGCGGTGGTGCCTCGCTTCACGCCGCGCCGCACGAGCTCGGCCAGTTCGTCCGCCAGGGCGCGGTGGTCGCCGAAGGCGAACACATCGAACGGTTCGCGGTCGGCGTGCTCGGGGTGGGCCGCAACGAAGGCCCGCCAGAACGGTCGCCAGCTGGCTGGATCCGGTGGGGCGAGCGGGACGCGATCCGCTTCGCCGGCGCTCACCGCAGCACGTCCACGACCACGGCCGGCGGCGTCAGCGCGGTGCCGACCTCGGCCGCGCCCGTGAGCGCTGCCAGCGCCGCCTCGAGGCCGCGGCCACCGCGGTGATACAGCGTCGCGAGCGGCTCGCCGGCGCGCACCTCGTCGCCCACCCGCGCGTGCAGCACGGCGCCGACGCCGAGGTCGACGGTGTCGCTCTTGTGCTCGCGGGCGCCACCGAGGCGTGCAACGGCGATGCCGACGCGCTCGGCGTCGACGCGCCGCAGCGTGCCGCTCGCCGGCGCCGGCCAGGCGGCCTCGTCGGGCGCCACGTCGAGCCTCGCCAACGCACCGACATCGCCGCCTTGGGCCGCCACCCAGCGCTCGAAGCGCTCGAGCGCGCGGCCGTCGTCGAGCGCGGCCTCCACCTGCGAGCGCGACGTCACCAGTCCCGCGGACTCGAGCAGCTCGAAGGCGAGCACCACCACCACCTCGCGCAGGTGGCCGTCGAGCGCCTCGCCGCGCAGCAGCGCCAGTGCCTCGCGCACCTCGAGCGCATGCCCGACGGCGCGACCCAACGGCTGGTCCATGCGCGACAGCACCGCTCGCACGGCGAGGCCGGCCTGGCGGCCGATGCCGACCATCGCGCGGGCCAGGGCGCGGGCTTCCGCGTCACGCTTCATGAAGGCGCCGCTGCCGGTCTTCACGTCGAGCACCAGGTGCTTGGCGCCGCCGGCGAGCTTCTTGCTCATGATGCTCGAGGCGATCAGCGGCAGCGATTCGACGGTGCCGGTGGCGTCACGCAGGGCGTAGAGCAGGCCGTCGGCGGGGGCGAGATCGGCGCTCTGGCCGCTGACGACGACGCCGACCTCGCGCGCCTGGCGCAAGAAGGCGTCACGGTCGAGTGTGGCACCGAAGCCGGGGATGCTCTCGAGCTTGTCGATCGTGCCGCCGCTGTGACCGAGGCCGCGGCCGGAGAGCTTCGCGACCGTGGCGCCGAGCGCCGCCACGAGCGGCGCCAGCACCAGCGTGGTGGTGTCGCCGACGCCACCGGTCGAGTGCTTGTCGACGCAGTGCGGCAGTTCGCTGAGGTCGAGGCGTTCACCGGAGTCGGCCAGCACCTGCGTGAGCGCCGCCGTCTCGACGTCGCTCATGCCGCGCCACACCACCGCCATGAGCCAGGCGGCCACCTGGTAATCGGCCACCTCGCCGCGCTGGTAACCCCCGATGAACGCCTCGAGCTGGTGCTGCGGATGGGCCTCGCCGCGGCGCTTGGCGAGGATCACGTCGACCGGGTTCACGCGCGTCGGGCTGGGCATGGCCTCATGCTACGGGTTGCCGCGCCGCCGGCACCAGCAACGGTTCAGCCGAGCGCCCGCAGCGCGGCGCGGGCCTCGCCGGCCTCGTTCCATGGCAGCACCTCCGTGCCGCGCTCGAGCGTGCGCTCGTGCCCCTTGCCGCACAGCAGCACGACGTCGGCCGGTCGTGCGAGCCCGAGGGCGAAGGCGATGGCCTCGCGCCGGTCGGGCACGCGCCAGAAGCGTTCGCCCTCGCGGGCGCCGGCGGCCTCGGCGCCCGCGGCCATCGCGGCGAGGATCGCGTCGCGGTCCTCACTGCGGTGGTCCTCCTCGGTGAAGACCGCGAGATCGGCAGCGTCGATGGCGGTGCGGCCGAGTGGCTCGCGCTTCCCGGCGTCGCGTTCGCCGGCGGCCCCGATCAGCACGATCCGGCGGCCGCCGCGGGTAGGCGTGACCGCGGCCAGCGCCTTGGCGAGCGCCGGCGCGGTGTGCGCGAAGTCGACGATCACCGTCGTCGGCCGGCGCGCCACGACTTGCATCCGGCCTGGCACGCCGCGGAAGCGCGCCAGTCGCGCCGCCAGCAGGTCCCAACCCTGGCCGCTCGCGAGCTGCGCCGCGGCGAGCGCCACCAGGGCGTTGCCGAGGTTGAAGCGGCCCGGCATGCCGAGGCTGCAGGCATGGCGCTCGCCGTCGGCGAGCAGGCTGAAGCGGAGTTCGGCCGGACCCTCGCGCACGTCCTCGGCGCGCACGTCCGCAGCGGCGTCCTCGCCCACGGTCAGCACCCGCTGGGCGGCCTCGGCGAAGCCTTCCCAGGCCGGGTCGTCGCGGTTGAGCACGCTGACCGCGGCGCGCCGCACGAGCGTGCGCTTGGCCTCGCGGTACGCCTCGAGGGTGCCGTGGAAGTCGAGGTGCTCGGGGCTGAAGGTGGTCCAGGCGGCGATGTCGTAGTGCACGTGTTCGAGGCGTCGCTGGGCGAAGCCGTGCGAGCTCGACTCCACCACGGCGTAGCTGGCGCCCGCGGCGGCTGCGCGCGCGAGCAGCCCGTGCACCTCGGGGGCCTCGGGGGTGGTGAAGTGACCGGGGAAGCGCACCAGTCTCCGGCCGACGCGCGCCGCGGCGCTGCTCACCAGGGCCGCGGTCGGAATCGCCGAGGGTCCCTGGAGCAGGTGATGCAGCAACGTGGCGGTGGTGGTCTTCCCGTCGGTGCCGGTCACGCCGAGCGTGCGCAGGGCATGCGAGGGGTGACCGAAGAAGGTGGCCGCCAGCGCCGACGTGGCCCAGCGGTCGTCGCCCACGTGTACGTAGGGGACGCCGAACCAGGTCTCGACGTCGCGGCGCACGCCCACCACGCACACGGCGCCGGCCGCCACCGCCTCGTTCGCGAAGCGGTGGGCGTCGACCACCTGTCCCACGCGAGCGACGAAGATGCTGCCGGAACGGACCCGGTCGAGCGCCTGCGCGACACCACGCACGGCCACGTCGCGTGCGCCGGCGTGTTCCACGCCGAGCGCTTCGCGCAACAGCGCCCGCAGGCGCCAGCGCGGCCGTCTCCAGCCGGCGCCGGCGAGCGTCACGCTCACCGCATCACCGGCGCTGGGAGCCCGTTGCGCTCGAGCAGGTCGAACACCGCCTCCCGATCGGCCTCGTGCTGCACCACGTCGAAGCGGTCGGCGTCCACCACCACGAGCGGCGCGGCGTCGAAGGTCGCGGCCCAGCGCGCGTAGAGGTCCTCGATGCGCAGCAGGTAGGCGTCGGGGACGTCTCGCTCGAAGCCGCGGCCGCGCAGGGCGATGTGCCGCTTGACGGTGTCGAGGCTGGCGTGCACGTACACCATCAGGTCGGGCACGCGCAGGGAGCGCCGCACGGCGCGATAGGTACGGCTGTAGACCTCGAAGTCGCGCGGATCGATCATGCCGTCCTCGAACAGGGCGCGGGCGAAGACGTTGGCGTCCTCGTCGACCGTGCGGTCCTGGATGATGCGCTCGCCGGGGTTCACCTGACCGAGGTGCTGCTCGAGCCGGGTGGCGAGGAAGAACATCTGCGAGTGGAAGGCCCAACGCCGCATGTCGGCGTAGAAGTCGGCCAGATAGGGGTTCTCGTCGACCGCCTCGTAGACCGGCCGCAGGTGATAGCGGTCGGCCAGGAGGCGCGTGAGGGTCGACTTGCCAGCGCCGATGGTGCCTGCGACCGCGACGTACATCGAGCGTGACGATACCAGGACCGTGGTGTGACGGCGCTTGTGCTAGTATCGCCGCGTTGATGGATACCGAACCGCCGAGTCGATCTCGACGGCGCCAACACTGGTCCGTGCTCCTCCTGATCCCTGCGATCGCGACGCTGAGCTTCCTGGCTTTCGCCCAAGCCACCCCTGCCGAAGGCATCGGGGTGTGGCAGGTGCTGATCTTGCTGGTGCTGATGCTGCTGTCGGGGGCCATGTCGGGGTCGGAGACCGCGCTCACGGCGCTGAGCGAGTGGAAGATCCACCAGTTGCGCGAGGAGGGCGACGACCCGCAAGGGCTGTTCGCGCTGCTCGGACGCCAGCCCACGCGCTTCATCACCACCTTGCTGATCGGCAACAACCTGGTGAACATCGCCGCCACCGCGCTGGTGACCCAGATGAGCATCCAGCTCTCGCGCCAGGTCGGCTTCACCGAGGCCGCCGCGGTCGCCTATGCCACCGTCGTCATGACGCTGCTGGTGTTGGTGCTCGGCGAGATCACCCCGAAGTCGATCGCGGTGCACAACCCGGTCGCCTTCTCGCGCGCGGCCATCGGCCCCGTGTACGCCATGTCGGTGGTGCTCTATCCGCTCGGGCGCGCCTTCGCCTGGTTCACCGGGCGGGTGCTGCGGCTGCTGCGGCTCGAGAGCAGCAACGATCCGCTCATCACCGAGAACGAGCTGCGCCTGATGCTGCGCAGCGCCGAGGAGCACGGCGTCATCGAGGCCAGTGAGCAGGAGATGATCAAGGGCGTCATCGACCTCGAGGAGACGGTGGTGCGCGAGGTGATGACGCCGCGCGTCGACGTGATCTCGGTGGCCGAGGAGGCCACCCTCGAGCACCTCTCGATGCTCGTGACCGAGCACGGCTACAGCCGCTTGCCGGTCTACCGCGAGGGCATCGACGACATCCGCGGCATCGCCTACGCCCGCGACCTGCTGCCGTTCCTGGGGAAGCCCGAGGCGCTAGGCGGCGCCCGCGTGAGCGACCTGATGCTGCCGGCCCAGTACGTGCCCGAGACCCTCTCGATCCTGACCATGATGCGCGACATGCGCATCCGCAAGAACCACATGGCCATCGTGGTCGATGAGTTCGGCGGTACCGCCGGCGTGGTCACGCTCGAGGACATCATCGAGGAGATCACCGGCGAGATCTACGACGAGACCGACGAGGACGAGGAAGCCGACTTCGTGGAGCTCGACGACGGCGCCACCCGCGTGCGCGCGGCGGTGCATCTCGACGAGGTCGAGCAGCGCTTCCACCTGCGCTTCCCGGACGAGGGCGACTTCGATACGCTGGCGGGTTTCCTGGTCTCGGAGTTCGACCGGATCCCGCATGCGGGTGAGATGCTCGAGCACGAGGGCGTGCGCTTCACGGTCGAGGAGGCCGACGAGCGGCGGGTGCTGACCGTGCGCGCCGACGTGCTCTCGAGCCCCGGCGAGGCTGGTGAGGAGTCGACGGGCAACGGCCCGACCAACGCGCGCGGCAACGGCCCGACCAACGCGCGCGGCAACGGCCCGACCAACGCGCGCGGCAACGGCCAGAGCTGACGCCCGCGCCATCGGCGGCGGGTAGGCTCGTCGTCTAGCCGGACACGGCCGCCGGGCCATCGACGTACACCCGGGCGAGGCGCGGAGCGTTGAGGTTCGTCAGCAGCTCGTACGACACCGTGCCCAGCCGCGCCGCCAATGCCGCGGCCGAGGGGCCGTCGGGACCGAGCATGGTGACCGCGTCGCCGAGCGCCACCGAGCCTGCCAGCGCGCCGACGTCGAGCATCAACTGGTCCATGCACACGCGGCCAACGACCGGTACCCGCACCCCATGCACGAGCGCCTCGGCGCGGTTGCCGGCGGCGCGCGGGTAGCCGTCGGCATAGCCCAGCCGCACGGTGGCGATCTCGGTGTCGCGCGGCGCGCGCCAGGTGGCTCCGTAGCTGACGCTCGCTCCTCGGGCTACGCGTTTGACGAACGTCACGGGTGCGCGCAAGGTGGCGACCGGGCGCAAGGCGCGCACTTCGGCCGGCAGCAGCGCCTGCGCCGCAGGCGTGGCGTGGTGACCGTAGAGCGCCAGGCCGGGTCGCACCAGGTCGTAGTGCGCCCGGGGCAGCCACAGCGTCGCCGCGGAGTTGGCCGCGTGCGCCAGCGGCACCTCGATGCCCGCCCTGCGCAGCGTGGCGAGCGTCGCCTCGAAGCGCTCGAGTTGACGCGCCGTGAGCCCGTCGGGGAGCAGCGCATCGGGCTCGTCGGCGCAGGCCAGGTGGGTCCAGACCGCCGCCAGCTCGGCGGAGCGCGAGCGTGCCAGCGCCTGGGCGAGCGCCAACGCCTGCTCGGGCGCGGCGCCCAAGCGGCCCATGCCGGTGTCGACCTTCAGGTGCACGCGTGCGCTCGCGGCCGCGCCCGCCGTTTCGATGGCGGTCAGCGACGCCGTGTCGGTGACGGTCAGCTCGACGTCGGCAGCGAGCACCTCGCGCAGGCACCCACGCAACGGCCCGAGCACCAGGATCGGCCGCGTGACCCCGTGGGCGCGCAGCGCCAGCGCTTCGGCGGCGGTGGCCACCCCGAAGGCGTCGGCGCCGGCGCGCTCCAGCGCCGGCCCCAGCACCTCGGCGCCGTGGCCGTAGGCGTCGGCCTTCAGCGCCGCCATGAGGCGCACGCCTGGTCGCAGCCTGTCGCGCAGCACGCCCAGGTTGTGCCGCAGCGCCGCCAGGTCGACCGTGACGGTCGGTTCCTCCATCACGCCTCCGCTCGCTCGCGCCCGAGTCGCCACCAGTCCCACAAGGCCAGCGCCAGGGCCAGTCCGATCAACACCTGGACCACACTGAGCACGTCGTGCAACGCGCCCACCTGCGCGCCGGCGGGCATGTCGGTGGCTTCGCTGCCGACCGGCGCGCCGGCGCGCGTCACCGCACGCGCCGCCCACACGCTCGCGAGCACCGCGACGCCGAGCACCTGACCGAGGTTGCGCGAGAGCGCCAACAGGCCGCCGGCCGTGCCGGAGCGCGTGCGCTTCACGGCGCCCATGATGGCGCTGTTGTTGGGCGTCTGGAAGGTCCCCATCCCCAGGCCCACCGGCAGGAAGCTGAGCAGGTACACCGGCACCGTCGTGGCTTCGTCGAGCCGGCCCACCAGCAAGTAGCCGATCAGCACGCTCGTCAGACCCACCACCGTCACCGGCCGCTCGCCGAAGCGGTCGGCCGCCCAGCCGGCGATCGGCGCCGCCACCACCAGGACCATCGGCACCACCGCCATCAGCAGCCCCACCTGGCGCGGGCTGTAGCCGATCACCCCCTCCAGGAAGAACGGCATCAGGATGATCACGCCCGAGATCGACACGAACGTGCACAACCCGGTCAGCAGGCCGATCGACAGCGCCCGCGCACGGAACAGGCGCAGATCGACCACCGGGTCGCGCGCACGCCGTTCGATCGCCACGAACAGCAACGCCAGTAGCATCGCCGCGGCGAACGCGGCCAGGACCGGTGGCGCCGTGAAGCCCTGCGCCTGGCCGGCGGTCAGCGCCAGCGACAGCGACATGAGCGACGCGGCCACCGTCACGGCGCCGGCGACGTCGAAGCCGCGCCGCTCGGAGCGTGCCTGGCGCGGGACGACGCGCCAGGCCAAGTACCAGCCCGCCGCCGCCACGAGCAACCCGCTGCCGAACACCCAGCGCCACGACAGCGCGTCGGCGACCAGGCCGCCGAGGCTGGGCCCGAGCACCACGCCGGCGGACATGACCGCGCCGTTGACGCCGAGCGCGCGCCCGCGTTCGGCGGCGGGGAAGACGTCGGTCACCAGGGCCAGTCCGAGCGACGCCAGCACGGCGCCGCCCACGCCCTGGATGGCGCGGACCAGGATCAGCGCCTCGATCGTCGGCGCCAGGGCACACAGCGTCGAGCCGATGCCGAACGCCACGAAGCCCGTCAGGAACACCCGGCGCTTGCCCAGCAGGTCGCCCAGACGACCGATCGCCGGCAGCAACGCGATCGACGCCAGGACGTACGCGAGCACCACCCATTGGACCGTGGCGAAGGGCGCGCCGAACGTCTCGACGAGCCCCGGCAACACGATGTTCACGCTCGTCGCCATGATGCTCGCCGCGAAGGCGCCGAGCGCGGCAGCCGCCAGCACCAGGTGCCGGTCGCGCACGGATGGCCTGTCCGGAACGGCGTGCATCGGGCGCATCACACCACGGCGCGGCCCCCGGAGGCAGGAGGCCACGGCTACACTGGGGTGTGGCCACGGTCCCCGAGCTCCGCGAGAGGCTGCGCCGGCCGCTGGAGCGCGAGCTCGCCACGGGTTGCCAGGATGGTGTGGTGGTCGGCGGCCTCGAGCGCATGCTGGCGACCCTCGGGCGCCCGCTCGGCGACGTCACGGAGCTGCTCGCCGGCTACGGCGGCTGGACGCCCGAGCGCCGGCGGCAGGCGCTGGAGGCCGCGC
>SLRS01000260.1 GCA_007130855.1 Trueperaceae bacterium
AAGCCGAGCGCGGGGATGCCCTGCGGCGGCGGTCCGCCGGAGAGGATGTCGGCGATGGGGATGGTGGCGTTCTCGGCGGAGACGCGTAGGCGCGCGAGCTGCGCCTCGCTGACGGCGAATGCCGAGGAGACGAAGAGGGCGAGTGCAATGGCGACGAGGGACAGGCGCAGACGCGCCTGCCAACCTGTGCCGATGCTGTGCGTAGTGGTGTCCATGACCGCAGGCTAGGCTCCTGGTGCTCTCCGCGTCGGTACAGGGCACGACCGAACAGACCACCTCGTCGGAGCGATCCCGAGGCGGCCTCGGGCTGATGTCGAGCGTGAGCGAGGCGGAGCGCGGGTCGCTGTACAGGCGACGACCGACCGCACGAGGCTGCGCGGGGCAGGCTACGGTGTGACGATGCGCGCTCCGGTCTGGTACGCCCAGGACACCCGCTTCTCGGAGTTGATGCCAGGGCCCGCCCTGGGCGAGTTCATGCGCGTGTGCCCCGAGCGGCCGTTCGGTCGCGGCGAGCACCTGTTCCGAGAGGGTGAACCGGCCACGCACCTCCACGTCATCGCTCACGGCCAAGTGAAGCTGGTGAACTTCACGCCCGCGGGGCATGAACGGGTGATCGCGGTCGTGGGACCCGACGACTTCATCGGCGAGGCCTTCGTGATCGGTACCGAGCACTATCAACTCGACGCGGTGGCCATCACCGACGTCTCCTCCTGTCCGATGAACCGCGACCAGTTCGCCCAGCTCGCGCTGCACGCGCCCGCCTTCACGGTGCGCTTCGCGGAGATCCTCGCGACCAGTCTGGTGCGCTGCCGCGAGCTGCTCAGCCACAGCCTCGATCCCGTGAAGCGCCGCGTGGCGAAGGTGCTGCTCGATCAGGCCAGGCGCTTCGGTGAGCCCGAGCCCGGCGGCGACGTGGTGTCGCTCGAGACCGAGTTGCGTCACGAGGAGATCGCCTCGCTCGCCTCGGCGACGCGCGTTTCGGCCTCGACCGCGATCGCCGAGCTGCGCGAGCTCGGCATCGTCGAGGGCAGCCGGGGTTCTTACCGGGTGTCGTTGGCGGGGCTCGAGGCGTACGTCGCGGACGATCTCGGCTGACCGAGGCGGTGCCGGCCGTGCCGCGGCCCTCTCTCGCGCTCCTGCTGCTCGCCGGGCAGAATCCACGAATCCTCCACGCTCGTCTGTGACCCTGAGGCACGACTCGTGTTGCTGCTAGGGCGCCGCAGGACGCCGCGCCCGAGCCAACCGCGTCAGGTCGCGTCACGATGCCTTCACCGTCTCGAGACGCGTCTGGCGCCGCATGGTCGCGAGGGAGGTAGGTATGCGCTGGGCCGTGTGCTCGTGGATCCTGTCGTTCGTCCTGGTGGCGAACGCATCCGGTGGGGTGGCGGTGGGCGGCGAGGTCGTGGCGTCCGCCACCGCCGCGCCCGGGTTCGAACTCATCGAGTTGGTGCGCGGCGCCGCTATTCACGGCGCCAACGGGACGTACGTCGGGCCCGACGGTCACCTGTACGTGGCGAGCCTGTTCGGAGGGGAGCTCGTCGCCATCGACGTCGATCGCGGCGAGATCGTGCGCCGGTACGGGCCCGAGGACGGGGTACTGGGGCCCGACGACGTGACCTTCGGGCCCGACGGGTCGATGTACTGGACCGACCTGATCCCCGGCGAGGTCGGACGACGAGCACCGGACGGGACCGTCACGAAGCAGTTCGTGGCGCCCGGGGTCAACCCGATCACCTTCTCGCCCGATGGCCGGCTGTTCGTGGGTCTGTGTTTCATGGGCGACGGCCTCGTCGAACTGGACCCCGAGCTGATCGCGCCGCCGCGCCCGATCGTGGTGGCCAGCGAGGAGAACCCCTTCCCGCTCGGCTTCTTCAACGCCTTCGATTTCGGTCCCGACGGTCGCTTGTACGGCCCGCTGTACGCGGCGGACATGTTCATCGGGTTCGACGTGGACAGCTGCGAGGCCTCCTCGCAGCCGTGGATCGATTGCGACATCCGGGTGCTCGCATCGGGCTTCCACACGCCGGTGGCGGCCAAGTTCGACGCGCAGGGGGTCCTGCACGTCCTCGACCAGTGGACGGGCGAGCTCTTCACCGTGGATCTCGAGACGGGGGAGCGGACGCTGGTGGCCGAGTTGGGTCAGGGCCTCGACAACCTGGCCTTCGACGCGACGGACCGGTTGTTCGTGACCAACGCGGACGACGGTTCGGTGGTGGAGGTGCTCGCGGACGGCGCGGTGCGCACGCTGAGTTCGGGTGGCCTCATCCTGCCGGCAGGCGTGACGGTGTACGAGCGTAACGGCGAGGCGGCCTCCCTGTTCGTGGCCGACACGTTCCGGTTGTGGGAGTTCGACGCCGAGACTGGCGGCCTCGTCGCCTTCACCAAGGGAAGCCTGATGGGCGTGGGCATGGTGCCGCCGAACTCCGTCCGAGCCGACGGCGATCGTCTGATTCTGACGAGCCTCAATTTGCTCGCGCTGCAGGTCGTCGACGCGCGGTCTTCCGACGTCTTGGAGCACTACCAGATGGGAGTGCCGTATGACGCGTTGCGTCTAGGGTCCGACCTGGTCGTGGCCGACCTCCTCGGGGGCGGCGTGCTGTGGGCGAGCAGCGGGGCGCCGATCCTGCCGATCGACGAGCAGCAGGTCTGGTACCCCGTGGGGCTCGCCACCGACGGCGAGCGCCTGTGGGTGTCGGACTGGGCGACGGGGATCGTGTGGCAGGTGGCGTTCGACGGTGCGTCGGCGTTGCCGGCCGTGCCGGTCGCGTCCGAGTTGGCGAACCCGGAGGGCCTGGCGTTCGATGGCGCGGGTGGGCTGCTCGTGGTGGAGGCGGGTGCGGGTCGGCTGTCGCGCATCGATCTCGTGACCGGCGGGATCGAGGAGATCGCGACGGGGCTCGCAGTGGGTTTGGCGCCCATCGCTGGCGCGACCCCCGCCTACGTCGTGACCGGAGTCGCGGTGGACAGTGGGGGCGCGATCTACGTGACGGGGGACGTGGCGAACGTGGTGTACCGGATCAGGCGTCGGTGACGTGATATCGGGCCACGACGGTGCTTGGGCCGCCGCCGTGGCCATCGGAAACCGCGGTCTGGGACATGAGGAGAGACCCGAATGAAACGTAGCCATCTCACCCGCACCGCGCTGGCCCTGCTACTGGCGGTGCTATTGGTCGCCTGCCAGGACCTGAACGCGCGCCAGCCCGACCCGGAGGCGTCGCTGGCCGCCGCCGCCGCGCTCGTCCGTCGCGATCTCGTGACGGGCGCGACCCTGAACGGCGCGAACGGCATGTACTTCGGCCCGGACGGGAACCTCTACG
>SLRS01000123.1 GCA_007130855.1 Trueperaceae bacterium
CGGTGGCGAAGACGGCCACTTCGACTCGCTCCTCGACGCCGCCGTCGACGAGTACCTCGCGGAGTGCTCGCTCGCCCTCGCCCAGCGCGAGCTCGGGCGGTTCGGCATCACCACCCGCGAGATGCCCGACCTGCTGCGCGCGGCGGGCAAGAAGCTGATGCACGGCCCGGGCGCGCACATGCACGGCATGAGCGACATGTACGACATCTGCAACTTGATCTCCACGATGCGCTACGAGGGGAGCGACAGCGTCGGAGGGTTGCTGGTGGTGCCGCCCGGGCGCGCGGATGTGGAGCCGGCCCTCGCGCTCGGGCGCCCCGTGCGTCTGCGTGACGTGCGCACGGTACGCAAGCTCCTCGAGATCACCGGCGACGGCCTCATGCTGCTGTGCGCAGACGGCGACGTGTATGGCCTGGGCGCCAGCGTCGAAGCGGGCGTGAGCGCCCCGGCCGACCATTACCAGATCACCTTCACGGGCCATCACACGTGGCGGCTCGGGCTCGGCGAGCGCGTGCTGATGGAGGTGAGCTACGCCCAGCCTCGGCTGCCGCAGGAGCGCATCGACGATGCCGAGTTCCGCCGTCACGTCGAGCACACGTTCGCCGGCATCGGCCCGGCCGACACCGAGACGCTCTGGGCACTCGTGTCGGAGGCGGCCCGGCAGCGCCATGGCACCATGGTGGTGGTCTCGGCGGGCGCCGAGAGCGAGGCGGCGCGCCTGAGCCAACAGGGGATCGCGATCGAACCCGTCGCGCTCGGCCCGGACCTCATGCGGCTGGTGACCGCGATCGACGGCGCCGTGCTCATCGACCCGCACAACCGCTGTCATGCCATCGGCACGATCCTCGATGGCCGGGCCACCGACGCCGGCGATCCCTCGCGCGGCGCGCGCTTCAACTCGGCGGTCCGCTACGTCGAGTCCTCCGAGCATGCCTGCCTCGCGATCGTGGTGTCGGAGGACGGCATGATCAACCTGGTGTCGAACGGCGCGGCATGAGCGGCTCGGCCATGGGTTCGATGCCCAGCGCCGCCCTGCCTCACGCCTCCTGGAGGTCGCGGCGGCGGAAGCCGAGCGCGCCGAGAGCCGTCCCGAGCAGGCCGATCATCAGCAGCAGCAGCGAGGTCCCGACCGGAATGGCGACGAACGGCACAGCCGCGAGGTGCCGGAAGGGGCTCAGCTCGAGGGCGGTCTCGGGCAGGCCGACGAACGAGCCGACGAAGTCGATCAGAAAGGCCGCCACCACCAGACCGTAGGCGAGGCTGGCGCTGAGACGCGGAGCGACGCCGACGAGCCCGACGCCGAGACCCAAGAAGAGCCACGCCAGCGGTAGCACGTTGAGCGCGGCCAAGATCGTGTCGCCGAACGTGAGTGTGGTGGCAGTGAACGACGCGCCCAGCCAGGCGGCCACAGCGGCGGCGAGCGCGATGACGGCGACGGCGACGGCCGCGGTCGCCGTGCGGGTGAGCAACCAGTCCACTCGGCCCGTGGGGCGCACGAGCAGGTGCTCGAGGCGCCAACTGGCCTCCTCCTCACGGATCGCAGCGACCTGTGACGCCGCGAACAGCGCCAGCAGCAGCGCGATGAAGACCGTGAAGCTCAGGGCCAGGAAGCCCTCGGGCGTGGTCAGCCCAACCATGCCGAGCGGCTCCAGGAACGCCGCCGTCGCCGGTATCTGGTCGACCACCGCGGCGAAATCGCCGGTCTGCATGCCGAGCACGAATGCCAATGGTAGCGCCATCGTGCTCCAAGCGGCCGTGGGGCCCGCTGCGAGGTGCCGGGCCAGCGCCGCGTGAGCGCGGACCGGTCTCGCCTTGCGGCGGCCGCCCGAGCCTGCCGTGATCAGCCCGTCGTGCAGATCGCGGCGTGCCAGCACGAGTGCCGGGACCAGCAACGCCACGCTCAGCGCGATCAGGGCCCCGATCACCTGCGCTCGGGCGCCGTCGACCTCATGCAGGAAGCCGATCCAGCCGAAGGGTGTGGTCCACCACGTCCACGCGGGTGTGGCGCCCGCGGCGGCCACCAGCCGGAGGACCAGTGCCAGGCCGAAGACGGCGGCGGCGAGGGCCATGGCGCGTTGACGCGTGGCGCCCACCTGCGAGGCGAGCGCAGCAGCGGCAGCGAAGGCGGTGGCCAAGAGTCCCATGGCGGCACCGAGCGCCCAGGCCGTGGCGGCGTCGAGGCCGACCGCGGCGTGCGAGAGAAAGATGGCCGCGGCGAAGGCGACGTGGCCGGTGAGCATCGCGGCCAGGGCCGCCAGGAGCAGGCCACGCGCTGTGATCAGCCCGCTGCGCAGCGGTTCGACGTGGCCATCGTCCTCCGACCCGCGCACCAGGCCGACGCCCGTCAGCATCCCCCACACGGCCACACCGATGGCGAACATGCCCCAGCGCGAGAGCGTGAAGCCCTCCACCGTATCGACCTGCACGTATCTGCCCGTGAGCACCTGGAACGAGGCCACGTCCTCGAAGGCCGCGAACGCGGCGAGGTCGGCCTCGGTGGCGTAACGGTCCTCGAAGGTCGCGATCACGCCCGAACCGATGCCGGCGAGCACGATGGTCCAGGCGAGCCAACCACCTCGGACGAGCCGCAAGTGATGGCGATAGGCGCGCCACCAGGCTTTGGCGGCGCCCGCCGGGAGCTGGTGCCGGGCGAGCGTCAGGCCGGTGGCGCCGGGCGGGACGACGGTCTTCACGGCCGCGCCTCGGGGCTCGGCGGTGGCGCGCTCGCGGCATCCGCGGGCGCAGCGCTGCCAGCGGGGGCGTCGTAGAAGGCGTGGAACAGCTCCTCGAGCGATGGCGCGCGCATCTCGATGGCCGTGATCGCACAGCGCGCCAGCGCCTTGAGGAGTGCGTCGGGAGAGCCGACGTATTGGAGCCGCAGCATGCCGTCGGCCACGTGGACATTGCGTGCGCCGGCGAGGTCGTCGAGCGCCGGAGGCGCGCCGCTGAAGCGTGCCTCGACCGTGTTGGCGTGCAGATGGCGTAGGTCGGCGAGCGTCCCCTCTTCGACGAGCATCCCTTGCCGCAGCACCGCGACGCGGTCACAGACCGCCTCGACCTCCGACAGGATGTGGCTCGACAGGAAGATGGTCTGGCCCCGGCTCTTGGCCTCTCGCAGGCAGTCCTGGAAGGTGGCGGTCATCAGCGGATCGAGGCCGCTGCTGGGTTCGTCGAGCAGCAGCAGCGGTGCTCGCGTCATCAGCGCGGCGATCACCGCGATCTTCTGCCGGTTGCCCTTCGAGTAGCTGCGACCGCGCTTGGAGGGGTCGAAGTCGAAGCGCTCGATCAACGCGTCACGCTCGGCGCTGTCGTAGCC
>SLRS01000163.1 GCA_007130855.1 Trueperaceae bacterium
CACGCCCTCGGGGAAGATGCCCTCGGCCGCGCCGAGCAGCAGCACCACGCTCACGCGCGCGCCCGCCAGCGCCTCGGGCGCCACCACCCGCACCGCCGCCCGAGCGTCGGACGCCGTCTCGCTGCCCACGCCCGGCACCGTCACCACCCGTAATGCGTCGCGCAGTGCACGCAGCATGGCAGCGCGGGCCACCGCCGCCTCGGCGGGAAGGGCATCGTCGAGCGCCCGCCACCAGCCGAGCAGCGCGGCGGCGAAGACGGTTCGCGTCGTGCTCGTCAACGCCCCCTCGAGCACGAGCTCGAGCGCCACGCGCCAGCCGCCGCCGTCAGCGGGCGCCGCTACCCCGCGCGGCCGCGACCGGGGCGCAACGAGCGGCGCGAGCGCCGCCAGGGTCGCACGGGCCCGCTCGCCGTCGCGGCAGCCCGCCAAGGCCCGGCGCCATGCCCCGAAGCCCCGCGGTCGCCAACGGCGCGCCGCATCGAAGGCGTCCTGGTCGAGCAGGCCGCAAAACGGGTGGCGCAGCAAGGCGGCGCTCGCCTCGAACGGGAAGTCGTCGGCCAGCACCTCCACGAGCGCCGCCAGCCAACCCCCCAACGGCGTGCGGCGCAGCGCGGCGCGCCGCTCGATGCGCACTGGCACGCCGTACGCGCGCGCCACGACACGCAGCTCCTCGGCGTAGCGCTCGAGGTCGCGGGTGACCACGGTGATCGCCGCTGGCGGCAGCCCGTCCTCGAGCAGCAGGCGCTTGACGTACGCCAGGGCGGCCTGCACCTCGGCGCCCGGCGTCGGCGCGCGCCATGCCTCGAGCAAGGCGGGGGCTCGGGCGTCGTCGCGCTCGAGGCAGCCCCACCCGCATGCCGCGAGCGCGTCCGCCACGCCGTCGGCCGCCGCGGTCCAGCTGCCGTCGCGCGGCAGGACCACCAGGCTCCCGGGTCCCGCCAAGGCGTCGAGTGCCGCCACCTCGTCAGGCTCGAGGCTCATGTACCCGAGCAGCGCCAGCGCCGTGGCCGGCGGCGGATCCTGCGCCACCAGAGCGTATGCCTCGACCGGGTCGATGGCGCCCTGGGCGCGCAAGGCCCGTTGGTAGTGGCTCGCGACGCGCTGCCAGCGCGCGTTACGTTCGCTGAGGCCGAGGCGCGCTCGAGGCATGCCGGCACGCAGCCAGGCCGCCACGGCAGTGCCGCCGCGGCTGGCATAGCCGGCGGCCTCGTCCTCGCCGAAGACGCTGGCGCAGGCGCTGAACAGCGCCTGCCTGCGCGTCACCGCCGACGCCAACCGGCCGTGGCAGCGCGCGGCACGGCGCACCAGCGTCGCCAGCGTGAGCGGCGTGCGCTCCAGTCCCAGAGCCCGCGCGGCCCCGTCGCTCGGCACCAGCACCTGCAGGTGGCCTCGCGCGAGCAGCTCGCGGCCCGCCCGGACCGGGTCGACGCTGCGCACCACCAGCCGCGGCGCGGGAGCGCTCATGGCCGTGCTCCGAGCCGCGCGCGGTCGGGCCGAGGCGGCCGGGTTCGCGGGGTGCGGGTCACGTCACGGCCGATCTCAGGACGGGGTCTCGCTGATGCGGTTGGAGTAGCGGATCCAGGCATCGAGCTCGCGCTGCGGCAAGCGCGGCGGACGGCCGCCGTAGACGGTCTCGGCCAGCCAGGCCTCCTCGGCGGCCAGCGCTGCCTCGGGCACGTCGCACCACCAGCAGCGGGCGGCCGGGTTCCAGCGGTAGCCGCGCTCACGCAGCACGTCCTTGGACTCGAAGGGCGAGCGCACCGCCCAGAGGCGGACCTCGCGGCGCGCGGCGGAGTGGCGCAGCGCCGTCAACGCGCTCGTCGCGCTGCGCGGCAGCTGCCGACCGAGGAGGAAGAGGCCGGCATAGCAGTCCTCGACCGCGCGGTGCCCCTCGAAGAAGGCGCCGTAAGCCATCACCAGTGCCTGCAGACCGGTCGCCTCGAAGCCCTCGTCGCGCCACGCCACGTCGCGTAGCGTGCAGGCCCAGGCCACGTCGGCGAGCCAAGGGAAGCGCCGCTCCGCGAAGGGACGGTCGAAGGCCGCGTTGTGGGCGATCACCAGGCCCGCGTCCGCGACGCACTCGCGCACGCTCGCGTCATCGATCACCTGGCCGGCCACCATGGCGTCGTCGATGCCGGTCAGGCGCTTCACGTCGCTCGGTATGGGGCGCCCGGGGTCCTCGAAGGCCGCGACCTCGTCGAGCATGCCGAGTACCTCGTCGTCGCGGTAGGCGAAGCGCACCAGGCCCAACTCGATCAGGGCGTCGGCGGTCTGGTCGAGACCAGTGGTCTCGAGGTCGAGGTAGACGCCGACGCGGGCGCCCGCGGGCACGGCAGCCAGGCGCGCCGGCGGCTGCACGGCGCGCAGCACGCGATACGCCGGCGATGCCTCGAGACGCATCGCCAGGGCCTCGAGTTCGGCAGGGGCAGGAGCCGTCATGCGCTGACGCTACCGCGCCGTGCCGCTGCGGTGGGCCGCGCGCATGGCGGCGGAGCCGCCCTCGGCACGCCATGCGCCGCTGCGGGCCGGCGTAGGCTGCACTGCGTGACGCGGCGCCCGACCATCCGCTCGGCGTTCCCGGGGCTGGTGGTGGTGACGGCGTGCGCAGCGGCCGCCTTCGTGCTGGCGCGCCTGCCGGGCGCCGCCGTGCTGGGGCCGCTCGTGTTGGCCCTGCTCGTGGCGGCGCTCTTCCGGGCCACCGTGCTGCCCGGCCGCGAGCTCGGCCGCCTGGCGGACGGGGCCAGGATCGCTGCGGGGCCGCTCCTCAAGCTCGGGATCGTGGCGCTCGGCGCGCGGCTCGACCTGCGCGCGGTCGTGGAGTTGGGTCCCTGGATGCTGGCGGGTAGCGGCCTCGGCGCCGTCGTGGCGTTCGCGGTGGCCGAGCTCGTCGGCAGGGCCTTGCGCGTGCCGAGCGACCTGCGCCGGGCGACGGGGATGGGCACGGCGATCTGCGGGGCCTCGGCGATCGCGGCCGCCGCCCCCGTGCTGCGCGCGAGCGCGCTGCACACGTCGGCGTCGATCGGCGCCATCAGCCTGTTGGGCACCTTGGGGGTCGTGGCCTTCGCGGCCTGGGACGCCCTGGCCGAGATCGGCGTGGCGACCTTCGGGGCGCTCGCGGGCGCGACGCTCCAGGAGGTGGGGCAAGTGGTGGCGGCCGGCTCGGTCGCCGGCGCTGCCGGCGCCGACCTGGCGCTCCTGGTGAAGCTCAGTCGGGTGGTGCTGCTGGCGCCGGCACTGGTGGCCCTGTCGTGGTGGAGCGCACGGGGGCGGAGCCGCGCCACGGCTGGGCCGGTGCGCGGCACGGCGCAGG
>SLRS01000284.1 GCA_007130855.1 Trueperaceae bacterium
GATCACCACGGTCATGCCGGCGGCGATGATCGCGTTGATCGAGATCTGGCGCAGCACGTTGATGATGTTCGACGACGTCAGGAAGCGATCGGACATCAGCGACAGGATGATCACCAGCGCCGCGAGCGCCATGACCAGGCCGAAGCGCCCGACGAGATCACGCCAGTTGATGCGCACCCGTGACATGGGCGACGACCTCCTCGTAGTCGAAGGGTGGGAGTAGCTCCGTGGTGACGCGTCCCTCACGGAAGACCAAAATGCGGTCGGAGAGTCCGAGCAACTCGACGGTATCGCTCGACGACAGCAGCAGGCCCAGGCCGCGGTTCGAGAGGTCGTCGATCACGTCGTACAGCTCCGCGCGCGCGCCGACGTCGACGCCGCGGGTGGGCTCGTCGAGCAGGAGCACCTTCGGCTCGGTGGCGAGCGCCTTGGCGATCACGACCTTCTGCTGGTTCCCGCCGGAGAGCTCACGGACGGGCTTGCGGGGCTCGGGCGGGCGCAACGACAAGCGCTCGATCCAGCGATGCGTCTGTTCGCGCTCGCGGCCCGCCTGCATGAAGCCGTAGCGCTGGAGCCGCGCAAGCGTCGCCAGCGACACGTTCTCCTGCACCGACAGCTCCAGGACGAGGCCCTGGGTGCTGCGGTCGCTGGGCACGAGGACGATGCCCTCGCGGATCGCTTCGCGTGGTGAGCGGATGGGTGTGTCGTTCCAGCGCGCACTGCCATGGAGCCCGAAGGCGGTCGGCAGCAGCCGCTCGCGGCCGGAGCCGATCACCCCGGCGAGACCGACGATCTCGCCGGCCTGGAGGGAGATGGACGTCGCTCGGAGGGGTGCGCTGGCGACCTCGAAGCGGCCGAGTTCGCGCGCGCTGCGACGGTCGGGCCGCTCGTAGCGGCGCACCGATCTGCCGACCATCATCTGGACGATCTCGTCGGCCGAGGTGTCGGCGAGCGTACGCGTGCCCACCCGCTCGCCGTCGCGCAGCACGGTGACGCGATCGGCGATGCGGAACACCTCCTCGAGCCGGTGGCTGATGTACACCACACTCACGCCGCTGGCCTTGACCTTCGCCATGATGCCGAAGAGCCGGTCGGTCTCGGTCGCCGACAGCGCCGCGGTCGGTTCGTCGAGGACCAGGATCCGCCCCTCGCGCGCCAACGCCCGGGCGATCTCGATCAGCTGCTTCTCGCCGATACTGAGGCCGGCCACTTCGGCGTCGGGGTCGAGCTTCAGCTCGACCTGCGCCAGCAGGTCGCGCGAGCGCGAGCGCAGGGCGCGATAGTCGACGAGCCGCGGGAGCTTCCCCAGGAACAGGTTCTCGGCTACCGAGAGACTCGGCACCAGCGCCAGCTCCTGGTAGACCATCACCACGCCGTTCGCCTGCGCTTCGGTGACACTGGCGAATCGGACCTCCTCGCCGGCCAGCTTCATGCTGCCCTCGTCGGGCGCCTGGACGCCTGCCACCACCTTCATCAAGGTCGACTTGCCGGCCCCGTTCTCCCCTACCAGAGCGTGCACCTCACCGGCTTCGAGCGTGAAGTCGACGCCCTGGAGCGCGACCACGCTGCCGAAGCGTTTGCTCATGCCGGTCATGGTGAGCAAGGCCATCAGCCGCGCTCCTCGAGGAAGCGCTCGATGGCGACCGCGTTCGGCAAGGAGGGCTGGGCGCCGGCCGTGGTGGTGGCCAGCGCGCCCGCGGCGTTCGCGAAGCGCACCGACTCCGCCAGCGCTCCCGCACGCGCGGCCCGCACCGCGAGGGCGCCGGCGAAGGCGTCGCCGGCGGCGGTGGTGTCGACCGGCTCGACCCGGAACCCGGCGACCAGGCCGGTTCGATCGGCTTCCGCCCAGGCCGCGCCCGCCGCCCCCAGCGTCACGACGGCGGCGGGTACGAGTTCGCCGAGTCGTGCCGCGGCGCGCTCCGGATCGCGCTTCACGGCCCGGACGTCCATGGCGATCAGGCGCGCGGCTTCGCTCTCGTTCACCAGCAGCATGTCGACGTCGTGGAGCTGACCTGGCTCGAGCGCCTCGGCGGGCGCCAGGTTGAGGATCACACGCGCCCCCACACGCCGCGCCAAGGCGGCGGCGCGCAGCGTGGTCTCGAGGGGGATCTCGAGCTGCAGCAGGAGTACCGCGGCGCCGTCGAACTGGGCCGGGGCGAGGTCTTCGGGCCTGATCCGGGCGTTGGCGCCGGGCGAGACGATGATGCAGTTCTGGGCGCTCGGGTCGACGCTGATGAACGCCACACCGGTGGGCGCCTCGTCGAGCGCGACCACGTAACGGTGATCGATGCCGTCCGTGCTCAGGCCGCGCGTCAGCGTGTCACCGAAGGCGTCGCGTCCCACGCGACCGATCATGCGCACCTGGCCGCCTGCCCGCGCCGCAGCCACCGCCTGGTTGGCCCCCTTGCCGCCCGGATGGCGGGCGTAGTCGCCGCCGAGGAGCGTCTCGCCGGCGATCGGGAAGCGCGGCACGGCGACCACCAGGTCCATGTTGAGGCTGCCGACGATGACGATCACGATTGGCCTCCAGGCCGGGCCGCCGGGACTGGCGCCGGCTCCGCCGGCGCCTTACCGGCCGAGCGCCGCGCGACGAGCTCGACGGGGAGGATCTGGTGTTGCAGCGCCAGCGCCGGCTGGTTGATGCGCGTGTGGAGCATCGCGACGGCGACGGCGCCCAACGCGGCGAGCGGTTGACGCACGGTGGTGAGCGCCGGGTCGACGAAGTCGGACCAGGGAACGTCGTCGAAGCCGATCACCGAGAGCTCGTCGGGAACGCGCAGGCCCGCCGCCCGCGCGGCGCGCAGCACGCCCACCGCCACGGCGTCGTTGGCGCAGACCACGAGGCTGCAGCCGGGCTCGGCCAGTCGTACTTGCACGTGTGGCGGCAACTCGCTCGAGAACGGGACCTCGTGCTCCCAGGCGAGCTCGAGCTGGCCGGTCGCGGCGCGGAGGAAGCCCGCGCGCCGCAAGGCTGCGCTGGCGAGCGAGCGCGGGCCCGACAGGAGCCCCACCCGACGGTGACCGAGCGCGATCGCATGCTGCGCCACGAGGGATCCCCCTTGCAGGTGATCGGCCACCACGGTGTCGCACCCCGGGACCGCCCGGTCGACCGTCACGACGGGGAAGGGCCAGGTCGGCGCGTGGTTCTCGCCGACGGGCACCCAGATGACGCCAGCGACGCGGTACGAGGCCATGAGCGTCAGTGCTTCAGTCTCGCGCTCGGCGTCGTTGCCGGCGTCCATCACGATGAGTGCGTAGCCGGCGGCGCGGGCGGTGGTCTCGATGGCTTGGACCAGCGCCGGGAAGTACGGGTTGGTGAGGTCGGGCACCACGAGGCCCAGCGTGCGGCTCTGGCCGGTGCGCAGCGAGCGGGCGTGCAGATTCGGCTGGTAGCCGAGCGCCGTGATCGCCTCGAGCACGCGGCGCTGCACCACGGGCGTAGTCGTCTTGGTGCCGTTGAGCACGTTCGACACGGTCGCGATCGATACGCCTGCCGCCTTCGCAACGTCCTTGAGTCTCGCCATGACGCCTCCGCCTGGGGCGATGACCTCCACCGGAAGGGGTCGCCGGTTAAACGTTTAACCAACCCGTTGGGCTAGTCTAGAGCATCTCCGAGCCGAAGTCAACGCGCTGCGCTCGAACGCGGGCGGTCGCGCGGCTGGGCCGGAGCCGTGGACGCACGGCGGCACACCGGACCAGGTCGTCTGTCGCGATGCCGTCCACACGCTCGAGGTACAGGCCGTATACGGTTTCGAGCGCCTGGCGCTCGCCGCGCGACGTGTGCGCCACGAACCACCACGCCGAACCGTCAACCTGTTGACGGCGGAAGCCGATGCTGGCGTGCGATGGTCGTTCATCCTCGAGCAGGGAGGGAGGTGCGACGTATCGACGATGTTCTGCCGCAACCATAGATGAGGCCCACGGCGTCCGGGCAGGTAGCACGTGGGCCAACGTTCGAAACCCTCGAGAGGAACCTGAGAGCCATGAAGAACCTATCACATATCCGCACTTCCGTGAACACCCTCGTCGTCGCGCTCGTGCTGCTGCTGGCCGTGGGCGCCACCACGGCGTCGGCCCAAGGCGTCACATCACAGCAGCCGCCCGCGGGCTTCGACACCATGCTCGTCTACCTCGGCACCGGCGTGTTCGACCCTGACGACCCGGACTACGAAGCGCCCGACGCCGACTACTGGCATCGGGAGATCATGGAGCGCTCGGACGCCGACATCGCGCAGAACCGTGCCGACGCCTTGGCGTTCTTCGCCGAGCGGTTCGGCTTGGACCCAGAGACCCAGGACGGCTTGGCGTTCACCGACTTCATGGTCGACCCACGTCTCGAGTACCGGGCCTACGTCTCGTCCGAGGTGCCCATCCCGAGCGAGGGGTGGGTGGTGCGTGATGGTGGCTGGAACCTCACGGTGACCGATCCCGACGGCGTCACGCTCGGCGGCGAGTTCGCCGGTACCCACGTGCCGGAAGGGGCCTTCTTCGTCTTCGGCGAGTACAACGTCGATGTCCCGGACGGTGAGGACATCGTCATCCACTACCGCTCGGGTTCAGCCATCCTCCCGACCGAGACCGGCATGATGTTCCTGTGCGACCTGTGGCATCCCGAATGGGGTGACGGCTTGGCGCAAGGGATCTCGGCGCCGCGGACGCTCGAGGACGGCCGCACCCAGGCCAACATCCGCAACGTCTTGACCTTCCCTGGGCTCGGCGATCCCGACGGCGTACCGAGCTCGACGGACTGACCGACCGCCCGCCGCGAACACGGCGCACCGGCATCCGCGCTTGGCCGGCAGGGGCCAACGCACGCAGGCGCGCCGGAAGGGAGCGCATTCGGTTCCGCCGAATGCGCTCCCGGCCTGGTGATGTCGGGGCCGAACGCCGCGGTCTGGTGGCGGCCCGTCTGGGACGAGACGCGGCCGCGTACCCGTGTGGACGGACGGCGGTCGTGGCCACGCCCTATGCTCCGAAGATGGTCGAACCGATCTTCGAGCGCATTCGCTCACACGACTTCCACCCGCTCGAGGCCGCTCGGCGGACGTTCACGGTCGACCGGGTCAGAGGGCGCCCCGGCGTAGCAGACCTCGACGACGGCGACGGTCGCATGCGTTTATCGGCAGTGCGGGACCTCATTGCGGTCGCGTTGCGAGATCCCTGGCAAGTCGCGACCGGCCTCGTCGACGGCGACCTCGCCGTCCGGTACCTCAGCGCGGCGGCGCTAGGCGTCGCTCGCGGTAGCGACGCCGCGGAGGCGTTGGAGCGGGTGCTCGTCGAAGATCTCGAACCGCTCGCACGCGTCTACGCGGCGATCGCGCTCGGCGAGTCTGGTGCTACCGGTTCGCTCGAGTTCCTGCGGGCTCGGCGCGAGCAAGAGGCACACCCCGACGTACGCCATCAACTCGAGTTGGCGGCAGCGCAGATCGAGGCGGGAGCAACCGCGAGCGACGCCCAGTGTGATGCGTTCCTGCGGTCACGGAAGCCTGCGTTCGGCGGTGCCCGGGCCGGAGACGTGGCTCCCGACTTCTCGCTCGAGGATACGCAGGGCCGCGCCTGGCACTCGACGGCGGCCCGTGGTCGTTGGCTGGTGCTGGTGTGGGTGTTCGCCGACTGGTGCCCCGTGTGCCACCGCGAGTTCGCCGAGCTCATCGCGTTGCGAGAGGCATTCGAGGAGCAAGGCGTGCAGGTCGCCACGCTCGAAGCGCACGATGCTTGGCGGGCGCGACTCATGGTGGGTCGCGAGATCGAGCCGGAGCTATGGGGCTCGCGGGCGTGGTTCCGTGAGGTCTACACGGAGCGCATCTGGTGGCCGCACCTCGTCGATCTGGCCGGCTCCGTCGGCGCGGGTTACGGCACGGATCCGATGGCGTTCGCCGTTCACGGCGAGTTCGTGAATCGGCCGACCACGGTGATCGTCGACCCCGAGGGTGTGGTGCGCTTCGCGTACCGGGGCACGTTCTGGGGTGACCGACCGTCCATCGGGACGACACTGGAGATGATCAGGACGCAGGCATTCGAGTTCGTTCACGTGGACCGCTTGAGCGCCCATACCTAGCGTTCCCGGTGGCCAATCCGCCATCATGTTCGACCGCGTCATCGTCGGTTCGTGGCAAGACCTCCTTCGCCTGAGCGCCGGGACGTGGTGCCCGATGCACGCGTGTGCGGTCGCTGGTTGCTCACCCGGCGGGCTCCCAGGCCTTCACGGCACCTTCCTCGAGTCGCCAGAAGCCCACCGTGTGGCTGCCGCCGTCGTAGACCGCCCACGACGCGGGCACGTCCGCGTCGATCACGGGGTCGAAGCCCATCAGCGCGCCCGGGTTCACGAACCACGTCTCCTTGCGTTTGCTGCGCCGGGCCCGGTGGTCGTGGCCGAAGGCGACGAGGTCGGCCGCAGCCGGGTCGATCACGTCGGCGATGCTCGCGTAGTGCTGGGCGATCACCGAGCGATTGCCCAGCACGTGGCGGAACAGCTCGCCATGCAAACGCACCTGCGGGAAGTCGTTCGCCGTGGCGCACAGCCGATGGCGGTCGCCGTCGTTGTTGCCGAACACGACGTGGATGCGCTTGGGGTAGTGGCTGCCGAGCTGCTTCATCACGAACGGCGCT
Organism: Trueperaceae bacterium; assembly: GCA_007130855.1. GTDB lineage: Bacteria > Deinococcota > Deinococci > Deinococcales > Trueperaceae > CSSed10-48. The sequence goes on from SLRS01000284.1 coordinate 6,610, forward strand.
ACCAGGTCGCCCAGCACCAGCAGGACGTCGGTGTGCTCGCGCAGCCAGGGCAGCGCGCGCTCGAGGGCGTGCACGTGGTCGTGGATGTCGGCCAGCAAGCCGATGCGCAGGGGAGCGTCTTCGTCGCGTTCGTCGGCTTTGCGCATGATGCCTCCTCGCTAGCGAAGGGGATGCCGTTCGCGGGCGTCGAGCGCCGCCAGCGCAGCGCCCAGCGCCGTCGCTCGGTCGGCGCCGTCGGGCAGGTGGAGCATCGCCGTCAGGCCGTACACGCCGAACACCGCGCCGAACATGAAGCGGACCGGCGGGAACATCGCGATGCGGCCGGTCATGACGACCGCCGGGAGAGCATGGGCTCGAGCTGCGTTCACGGCGATGAGCCCGATCGTCTGCGCCACCATGGTCACCAGCGCCGCGGCGAGATCCTCGCGCCGAACCTCGTGCGTCCCCTCGGCGAGTCGGCCGAGGCTCACGGCGGTCGCTTCGGCGGGAAGCGTGCCGAGTCCTGTGCCGAGCACCTCACCCAGGGTGGTGTCGACGCGGCCGGCGTCGCCGGCCGCCGCGAGATCGGCGATCTCGTGCGCGTCGTGCGTCCCGAGCAGCAGGCCGCCGAGGGCTCGCAGGGTGCCGCCACCGACCGGCGTCCCACTCGCGTGCGCGAAACGCTGGCCTTGGCCGGCTACGCCGGCGTGCGCGGTGATCATGGCGGTACCGGTGCCGCACGACACCACCAGGGCGCTACCCAGGCCGGCCAGGTGAAGCCCGCCACGACCGATCGCCTCGGGCTCGCCCACCACGTGGAGTGGCCCATCGTGGCCTACCGGGGCGCGGCCTGCGAGCGAGGCGGAGCGACCGCCGGTGACGCCGACCGACAGCGCCCGTGAGGCCGCCGGCCCCAGCGCTTCCAGGGCAGCTTCCAGCGCGACGGCAGGGGGCCGGCCGGCCGTGTCGAAGCGGACGTGGATCGGGGCCGCGGTTGCATCACCCGGCAGGAGCAACGCGTCGGTGACGCTCGAACCCAGGTCGACCCCGACCACGCCGGCTCTCGTGTCCGCTGCCTCAGCGGCGCTCACGGACGTCTCAACCGCCGCTGACCGCGCCGCGCAGCTTGTGGGTGAAGCGCTGGCGCAGCTGTGCCACCTTCGGATCGATCACCACCCGGCAGTAGCCGTAGCTCGGGTTGCTGACGTAGAAGCCTTGATGGTAGGCCTCGGCCGGATAGAACATCTCGGCGTCGGTCACCTCGGTGACGATCGGAGCGCCGAACACGCCCTGCTCGTCGAGCTCGGCGATCAGGCGCTCGGCCTCGGCGCGCTGCTCCTCGTCGTGCACGAAGATGGCCGAGCGGTACTGGCTGCCCACGTCGTGGCCCTGGCGGTCCTTGGTGGTGGGGTCGTGGGTGGCAAGGAACACCTCGAGCAACTCGCGGTACGAGACGACGCTCGGGTCGAAGGTCACCTGGACCGCCTCGGCGTGACCGGTGGTGCCATCGCAGACGTGCTCGTAGGTGGGGTCTGGCACGAAGCCACCCGTGTAGCCGGAGACCACCTCGGTGACGCCCGCGAGTTCGGCGAAGACGGCCTCGGTACACCAGAAGCAGCCACCGGCAAGGGTGGCGACGGCGCTGCGTCGATCGGCGTTGCTGCTCATACCCTCATGCTAGGCGGCCGAGCGCTCGCCGTGCGTTCACACGCGCCCAACGAGCGGCGCTCGCCGAGCTCGAGCCACGAGCGCATTCACGACCAGGGTGGCAGCCGCCAGACCCATGCCTGGAGGGCGATCGCCAGAGCGGCCAGGCCCAGCAGCACGTGGAAGGCGGCGCGCGGCCGCAGGCGCAGGCCGCCGGGTCGGTTGCCCGCCCCACTCACGGCCACCACGCCCCCGACGACGATGAGCAGCAGCGCCAGGAGCACCACTGCCACCAGGGTCCCTGCCGCCCACGGCCACCAGGCCGCCAGATCGAGCGTGAGGTCGCGCTGCACCTCGGCCATCGCGCGCAGCAGCACGGCGAACCAGGCCACGGTCGCGACGGCCAGCAAACGCGCGGTCCAGCGCAGCACCATCAGGGGGCCGGCGGGACCGCTGCCTCGCGGCTGGCGCGAGCGCCAACGCTGGAGGCTGCCGAAGGGCCACGACACCAGCGCGACCAACGCCCCGGCAGCGGCGAGCCCGAGACAGGCGAACACGACCGCCATGCGCTCGAGCAGCGGGACCCGTTCGAGCGTGATCGGCAGGCCCAACGTCCCGTGCACCAGCGGTTCGCCCCGCGCGTCGCGGGAGCCGGCCAGGACGTCGCCACCACCGTCGCGGACGTAGACGCCGGCGGCCGTGGGCAGGTAGCGGCGGTGCGGCGACACCTCCGGTGGGGTGCGCACCACCACGCTGCCGTCGCCCAGTACCGCGACCGGGAACTGCGCCAGACCGGTGAGCGTCAGCAGGGCCTCGGGTCCGACGCGCGGCGCGAAGGAAGGACGATAGCTGCCGGCGACGACGCGCGCCTCGAGCGGCAGTTGGGCGGCGTCGACCACGCTGGGCGGCGTGCGGGCGTCGCCCAGGAACTGCGCCAACACCCGCTCGGCCAGCAGCCAGCGCACGTCACGCATGCCATCCGCCGTTTCCCATTCGCTGCCTTCACGTTCGGGTCCGTTGACGTGCACGAACAAGCCGAGCCCAACCGAGGGGACCACCGCCAACAGCGTGTGCAAGCCCGGCAGGTCGCCCGCTTGGAGCACCACCTCGTGCCCCAGCAGCCAGCTTTCGGTCATGCCGAGGGTGGTGCCGGCCGCCAGCGGGTGTGCTCGCGCTGCCGGCGTCAGCAGCGCGGTGCGGACGTCGTTGGCGAGCGGGCCGGGCGGCGACTCGGCGGTGAGCGCGGCCAGCAGCGCGGCGGCGTCGCGTCCCGACAGACGCAGTTGGCCGGCGGCGGGGTCGAGCAGGGTCGGTGGGTCGACCGGGCGCAGCGCTCCCCGCACGTCGCGCTCGTGACCGCGGGCCGTGGCGTTGGCATAGGCTTCGTCGGTAGGCCGCAGCAGGCGCGCCGAGTGGAGTCCCAGCGGCTCGAACACGAGGGTCTGCAGCGCCGTTTCGACGTCCTCGCCGGTGACCGTCTCGAGCACCAGGCCGAGCGCGTGGTGGCCGGCGTTGCCGTAGCGCGGGCCGGCGCCGGCCGGCTCGACGCGCGCCGGCAGCGCGAGCTGCTCGAGCGGGGGATTCGGGCCGCGCTGGGGGTCCATGGTGTTCAGCAGTCGATCGTCGAAGCCGCTGGTGTGCGTGAGCAGGTGCCACGTCGTGAGCGCCCGCGCGTCGCCCGGCGGCGCGGGCGGCACGAGTCCGGCACCGAGCAGGCCGTCGAGCGGGGCCCCGAGTTCCAGGCGGCCCTGGGCGACCAGGTCGAGCACGGCGATCGCCACCGGGGTCTTGGTGATCGACGCCAGCCACAGCGGGTCGTCGAGCGTGAGAGCCCGGCCGCTCGCCACGTCGGCGGTGCCGTAGGCCTCGGCCGCGAGGACCTCGCCGCCAAGCGCGACGGCCACCACCGCTCCGGGGACGCCCGTCTCGGTGAGCACTTGGTAGACGATGGTGTCGAGCTCGAAGCGCGCCGCGGCACGCGCCACGGTGGCGGCGTCGAGTTCCTCGGGCTCCAGGGCGCGAGGCATCAGGTCGGGCTGGGCCAGCGAGACCGTGGCCAAGGCGAGCAGCGCGGCGATCGAGCCGAGGAGCATCGACAGGAACGCGCGCGCCCGCCGGCCGAGCGGCCCTCGAGGGGGAGTGGGCATGCCCCGATGCTATCGCCCTGCCGCCATGGGGGTGGTCGATCACGGCGTTGCCGCGGAACGCGCTGCGCTCCTCGATCCCGAGCGCCTCGGTCGCGAGGAACGCGCAGCGCCGTAGGGGACGGTCGCGCCTCTAGGCGGGCAGTGGTACAGCGGCGGCTGCCGACGCCGTGATATATGTCGGCCGAAACTGTCACGGTCGTGTCACGGGTTCCTTCCTACCTTGCTCGTGGAGGTGATCGTGATGACACGTGACACCCGTTCCTCCTGGCCCGCCCGCTCGATGCTCGTCCTGCTCTTCGCCCTCGCGCTGGCCGTGAGCACGGCACAACCGATGCTCGATCCAGGCCCGTCGTGGAGGCCGGGGCCGGCGGCGGCCGAAGCCGTGGCTCCGGCATCGCCGCTGCTGGTCGGCCTCGTGTTCCCGCGGATGACGCACGTTCGGGTCCCCGTTCACGGTGCTCCCTACTTCATCCCTTGATCGATCCCTCGATCGCATCCCCGGCTGGCGGGGCCCACGGTCGGGTCCCGCCAGCGGCAACCGACTGCTGGCCATGAGGGCGAGCCCCGTCGCTCGGCGAGGTCGTGGCTGCCGGTGTCCGGCGACACGCCAGCGCGTATCGTGGTGGCAGCCATGGACGTCGGAGTCCGCCTCCTGGGGCCGCCGGCGATTCGCGTTGCCGGCACCTGGGTGCCGTTGAAGCCGAGCAAGCCGAGCGCGCTCCTCGCCTATCTCGCGTATCACGGCAGCCGCGTTCGCCGTGGCGCGTTGACCACGCTGCTGTGGGCCGAGGCGGACGCCGCGCACGCATACGGCGACCTGCGCCAGGCACTGCGGCGGTTGGCCCGCGGGCCCTTCGGCGAGCTGCTCGGGCGCGACCGCACCAGCGCCTGGTTGGAGGCCGAGAGCGACGTCTCGCTCTTCGGCCGGGCCCTCGCCGAGCAGCGTTGGCACGACGTCTTGGCGGCGCATAGCGGGCCGCTCATGCAGGGCTTCGAGGTGGACGATGCGGACGAGTTCGCGTCCTGGCTCGCCTGTGAGCGAGCGATCGTGAACGAAGGCTGGCGGCGCGCCTGTCACGCGCTGATCCGTCAGGCTGGCGCAACGGGCCGGCACGACGAGGCCTTGCGCCTCGCCGACCTGCTGGTGCGCGCCGATGCGCTCGACGAGCAGGCGGTACGAGCCTCGATGGCGGCTGCGGCGGCGACGGGAGACGTTCGCGCAGCCGTGCGGCGCTACGAGACCCTGGCGGCGCTGCTCGCGACCGAACTCGCCGTCGCGCCCGAGGCAGCTACCAGCGCCCTGCTCGAGAGCATCCGCGGGCGCGCCGCAGGTGAGGCGCAGGCCCACACGCCGAGCGTGTCGCTGGCGCTGCTGGCACCCCGCGTCGGCAGCGGGCGCTCGGTGATCGGTCGCGGGCCGGCGATCGCCGCACTCGTCGAGCTGATGCAGCGCGAGGACGTCCGCTTGATCACGTTGCTGGGTCCTGCGGGCGTTGGCAAGAGCACGCTCGCGGCAGCGCTCGTCGACGAGTTGGCAGTGCAGTTCCCCGACGGCGTGTTCGTGGCCCCTCTCGAGGGGGTGACAGGAGAGGATGCGGTGGCGTTGGCGGCGGCGCACGCGGCCGGGGTCACGGTGCGACCGGGCGCCTCCGTCGCCATGCAGCTGGCGCTGGCACTGGGCCCACGGCGAGCGCTGCTGGTGCTCGATGGCTACGAGGAGCATCGTGACGAGGTCGAGACCGTGGACGCCCTCGTGCGGCACGCTACGCTGCTGCACGTCCTGGTGACGTCACGTGTGCGCTTGCAGCTGTCGACGGAGCACGTGGTCGAGGTGCACCCGCTCGCCACCCGCGCGGCCGCCGAACCATCGGATGACGGCGAAGGCCCGGCAGCGAGCCCTGCCGCGGAGCTGTTCCTGCGTGTCGCGGGGCGGCACCTCCCAGCCGCGGTCGTGCGCGCCTTCGACACCGACGCGGTGGAGCGGATCGCCGCTGCGGTCGGCGGCAACCCGCTGGCGCTCGAGTTGGCGGGCTCGTGGGTCGACGTGCTCGGTGTGGAGGGCCTGGAGGAGCAACTGCAGTCGTCGTGGGAACCGTTGCGCAGTGATGAGCTCGACCGCTCGCCGCGGCGTCGTGACGTACGCGGCGCGATCGAGGAGGCGTGGCAGCAA
>SLRS01000095.1 GCA_007130855.1 Trueperaceae bacterium
AGCGCCGCCCGCGACGCCCTCCGTGACCCAGGTGGCATGCTCGCTGAGGTGGACGTCGGGGTCGTCGAGCAGCGCCGCGTCGAGCGCAGCCGCGCCATCCTCGCCGCTGCCATCGGCGGCGGCCTCGCGCGCCGCTGCCAGCGCCTGGGCCTGGCGGGTCCGCAGTGCCTGGTCCTCGCGTGCGCGCAGCGCCACCGCCTCCAGCGCCTGCTCCCAACCCTCGAGCCGCGCCAACTCGTCGCGGCCGTGCTGACGCAGCGCCTCGGCCAGGCCCGCATCGTACTCGTGCATCTCCTCGGCCTCGGGATGCGCGGCGCTGGCCAGGGCGAGCGCCTCCAGATGATCGCGCCAGGGCTCGAGCGCCAGCACCTGGTCGGCCAGCCCGGCGGCCGCGCGCTCGATCCCGAGGTAGCCCTGCCGGCGCTCGGCATGGTCGCTCGAGGCGCGCGCCAACTGCCGTGGGGTCATGGTCGCCAGCGCCCGCTCGCTCGCGTCGCGCTCGCGCGTGAGGCGACGGTGCCGGTCGGCCAAGGCGGTCAGCTCCAGCATCAGCCCGTTGCGCAGCGTGTCGAGCGCGCGCCGGGTCGCCAGGGCCGGGCCGTGCGGCTGCGGCGCGTCGCTCGCGCGACCGGCGGCCGGGGGGCCGTCGAAGGGGTCGTCGAGCCAGGCCCTCACGCTGCGCGCCCAATCGTCGAGCGGCACCCGGCGCGGACCGTGAAGGGGCCCCTCGGGGCCGTCGTCCATGGCGCCGGGCAGCTCGGGCCGGGCGCCCTCCTCGCGCAGTTGCGCGCCGAGCTCGGCCGCGCGATCCTTGGCGAAGTCGCCGACCGCGTCCGCCCAGGCGGCGGCGTCGTTGCGGGCGTCATCCAGGCCCTGCACGGTGGTGCGGTGCAGCGAGGCGAGCGTCTCCTGCACGCTCGCGCGCCAGCGCGAGAGCTCGCCGGACGTGGAGTAGAGCCCTTCCAGAGCGGCCAAGTCGCGGTTGAGGGCGGCCAGCATGCGGCGCACCTGCGCCACGTCGGCCTGGAACGCGGCGCGCCGGCGGGCCCGCGTGCGCCAGGCGAGCAGGCCGTTCCAGAGCGCCCGCACCAGCCGCACCAGCCCGCGCAGCAGGCCCCGCAGGATCCGCGTCGGGGCGAAGCCGACGATCAGGTCGAGCCCCAGCGTCAGCAACACGAAGGCGGGGACGGCGGCCAGTGCCCCGGCGGCCCCGGTGAGCGCGGCGCGGGCGCCGATGCCCAACCGGCCGGCCGCCGCCGGCTCGATCAGCATCAGGAAGCCCCAGGCGCCCAGCGCGACGAGCGCATACCCCGTCATCACCCGCGGCCAAGAGGGTGGGTTGCGACGCATCAGGAACAGCGCGCCCAACACGATGAGCGGCCCCGGCAAGGCCCAGGCGCCCCAGCCGATGCTGCCGCTGAGCAGCGCACGGGTCTGCTCGCCGAGCTCGCCGCTCGGGAGCAGCGGCGTCAGCAGGCCGGCGAGCGCCGCGCCGAGCGCCAACAGCACCAGACCGACGGCCTCGAGGTCGAGGCTCCGACGCTGGCCACGTGCCTTGGCGCGCCGCGCGGGGGACCCACCGCGGCCGTCATTCGCACTTGCAGTCGTCCGTCTCGCCACGCCGCCCAGTCTAGCGCGGTGGGCGCTCGCCTCCGGCGGCGCTCGGTCGCGGCCCCACCCGCGCCGACGGCGCGGCCACCGGCTCCGTGGTGGTCTCCGGCGGCGGGTCGGGCCCTCCCTGGCTCTCGGCCGCTTCGCGGTACGCGGGCCTGGTGAGCAAGTACTCCTCCAGCACCACCTTCAGCAGGGCCGCGATCGGCACGGCCACGAAGGCCCCCAGGATGCCCAGGAAGCCGATGCCGATCAGGATCGAGATCAGCACGGTCACCGGGTGGATGTCGGTGGACTTGCCGAGGATCATGGGCGACAGCAGGTGTGCCTCGATCTGGTTCGCGACGATGAACACGATGAGCGCCAGCAGCGCGGTGAGCGGCGACACCGTCAGTCCCAGCAGCACCGCCGGCAGCGTGCCCACCACCGGGCCCAGGTAGGGCACGAGGTTGAACACCGCCGCCAGGAACGAGATCGCCAGGGCCAGCGGCACGCCGATGAGCGTCAGGCCGATCCAGATCAACACGCCCAGGATGATCGTGATCAGGATCTGGCCGCGCAGGTAGCCGCCGACCGCGCGGTCGGTCTTGCGCGCCAGGTCGGCATGCACGTCGCGCCAGCGGACCGGCACGTAGCGGCGGACGTTGGCGGCGATGCGGTGGTAGTCGTAGAGGATGTAGGCGCTGCCGATGGCGATCAGCACCACCTGGAAGGTGGTGGAGATGATGGTGGTGGCGCCGGCCATCAGCACCGCCGGACCCTCCGTGACCACCCGCTCCAGGAAGCGGTTGAGGGCCTGCGCCAGGGTCGTCAACCAGGCCGTGAGCTGCTGCTGCGACTGCTGCGCCAACTCGTCACCGGGGAGGTCGAGCCCGAGTCGCTCCTGCAGGACCTCCGGGGCCGCGTCCATGATGGCGCCGAGCCACACCGTCGCGCGTGCGAAGACGCCGCCGAGCTCCTCGATGGCCGCCGGGACCAACGCCACGAAGCGCGCGGTCTCCGCGACCACCTGGGTGAGCAGCACCGAGCCGAGCACGAACACCTGCAGCAGCAGCAGGTAGACCAGCACCACGGCCACCGCGCGGTTGATCCGCAGCCGGCCGAGCAGGTCGACGAGCGGGTTGAGGATGTAGGCGATCAGGAAGCCGATGGCGCCCACCTGGAGCGCGAACATGTAGCGGTGCTGCTGCGTCACGAGCAGCGCGAGGAGCAGCACCCCCAGGATCACGTAGGTGACGCCGCGCACCCATACGCTCTGCCAGAGCAACTCGACGGCGGTGACCTCGTGGGTCGGCGGGTTCTCGGCCGTGAGCCGGGCGTTCGGCGGGGCTTCGGTGGGCTTGCGGCGGTCGGGGCGGCTGTACTTCTCGGCGGCCATGGCGCTCAGGGCCCCGTGAACAGCAGCGTGGCCGCCAGCCGGACCTCGTCGGGGGCCAGGCCCTCACCGAAGTACGCGTCGCCGTCGCGCACCTCGAAGTGGAGCCGGGCATTGGTCGCGCGACCGGCCACGCCGTCGGGCGTGCCGGAGTTGCCTACGGTCCCGATCACGCGTCCGCGGCTGACACGCTGGCCCACCGCCAAGCCCGAACGGACCGAGGCCAGATGCCCGTAGCGCACGATGCGGCCGTCGTCGAGGCGCAGCCATACCTGGCGCCCGCGCAGCCGGTCGAGATCGGTGTCGCTGGCACCGTCGCCGACCGCGGCCAAGAGCACCTCCCACTCCGCGGGTGAGAGCTCGAAGTAGCCGCTGTCGACACGGACGACCTCGGCGTCGCCGACGGCGATCACGGGCGTGCCATGGACGATCGGCACGCCGCTGCTGTCGGGCCAGAAGCTGAAGCCTTCGGCCACGCCGGCGCGGTAGGCGCGCGTGGCGCCGGGGAGGTGGTCGTCCTCGCTGGGCAGGCGCGCGCCGGGGATCGGGAACCACAAGCCGGCCTCGACGACGGCGACGCTGCGGGCCTCGCCGGGCGCCGGCGCGGCCGGCTCGGCGGCCGCCCGCGCAAGGCGCTCCTCACGCAGCGCGTGCGCGGTCTCGCGCCACTGCACGGTCGCGACCAGCGCATACGCCAGCACGGCCAGGAGCAGGATCCACCCGGGCCTCACGCGCGTGAACGGGGCGTAGCGCCCCATGGCAGAGCCCATGGCGTCCAGGTTAGCACGCGTCACACACGCGTCCTTTTGCGCCTCACACGGTACCCGGCAGACGCTCGAGCAGCAGGCACAACGGTTGATGGCCACCTTGCCACACGCGCCGCTGGTGACGCAGGACCCAGGCCGATTGCTCGTTGAGCAGGCGCTCGGTCAGACGCACCTCGTGCGTCACGAACACCAGCCGCGCGCCCCTGACGGCCACACGCGCGAGCGACTCCAGCAAGGCGGCGTACAGCGCAGCGTTCGCGCCGTGATCGCCGACGGCGTCGCCCCAGGGCGGGTCGACCAGGAGCAGGTCGTAGCGCGCCGGGTTGTCCCCGGCCACGGCGCCGCCCGGCGGCGCGGTGGCGTCGCCCTGCCACAGCCGCAACCTCGCTTCCACGCCCGCCGCCGCCGCGTTGCGCTCGGTGCAGGCGAGCGCCGAGGCTTCGACGTCGAAGCCATGCAGGCAGCCGGCCGGGCCGGCGAGGGCACGCTCGATCAGCAGCGTGCCGCTGCCGAGCATGGCATTGCACACGCGCTCGTCCGGGCGCACGCCGGCGAGCCGCACGAGCGCCGCGGCCAAGGCTGCGTCGAGCCCGCCAGGACGGTCGCACACACGCCACGAGCGCACGCTCAGCGGGCGCGGGGTGGTGCGTGCCAGGACCTCCCAGCCGCCCTGCGCGCCCGGGCGCACCCGCACCAGGAGGTCGCCGTCGGCCCGCAGCGGTAGCTCGAGGGCGTCGGCGAGCGCTCGTGCCAGCCGCTGCATCACCGCGCTCTCGCGGCCCGCGGCGGAGAGCCGCAGGGCGGTGAAGCGTGCCGGCTCGGCCGCCGCGGCCACGGCGCGCATCCCCTCGACGAGCTCGCGCAGCGCCGCGTCGCCGAGCAGTGCCTTCGGCCGAGGCACGTCGAAGCGCCACACGCGCGCCACCGACTGCACCGTGCGCAGAGCGTGCAGGACGCGTGGATCGCCCTGCCAGGCGAACGCGATGGCGTCGTCGCGCTGCTGCACCGCGGGCAGCGGCAGCTTGGCGCGGCGCGCCAGTTCGCGCAACTCGTTCAGGGCCACGTCGGCGAGGCCGGGCGCCAGCGCCAGTTCCAGCAGCGCAGCCGCCGGTTCGCGCGCGGCTGCCGCGCCAGGCCGTCGCGCGGCAGGCTGTCGCTCCACGGACTGGCGCGAACCGGACTGGCGCGAGCCAGAAGGGCGCGAGCCGGCCGCTCGCTCGTCGCCACCGGAGGTGCGACGGCGGCGGGCATGCGTGGGGCGGCTTGGCGGACGCGAGGGACGCGGACCGCGTTTCCGGGGGGAGGGGCGGCGGGGCACGAGGCGAGCGTACCCGCTGCGCGGCGCCGGCGGGTGCCCCACGCCACCACCGAGCCCAGCGACCGGCGCCGCGCGCCGCGGCACCTAGACTGGCTCCGTGGAGGCCCCCCGCTCGCTCTACGTGCACGTCCCCTTCTGCCCGCAGGTGTGCCCCTACTGCGACTTCCACAAGATGCGCCGCCACGAGCCGCTCGTGGCGGGCTACCTCGAGCGTCTCGAGCGCGAGGCCGGCGCCCTGGCGGCGCGCTACCCGGGCCCGCTCGACACCGTCTACCTCGGCGGCGGCACGCCCTCGCACCTCGACGACGCTGAGCTGGGACGCGTCCTCGCCGCGCTGCGCGCGCACTGGGGCGGCCTGGGGGCGCGCGAGACGACGCTCGAGGCCGACCCCGGCACGTTCGACGCGACGCGCGCCGGAGGCTGGCGCGCCGCGGGCATCACGCGGCTGTCGATCGGCCTGCAGTCGACGCAAGACCACGTGCTGCGCTTCCTGGGGCGCTCGCACCGCGGCGCGCAGGCGCTGCAGTCGGTCCGCGACGCGCGCTCGGCGGGCCTGCAGGTGTCCGTGGACGTGATCACCGCCGTGCCGGGGCAAGATGCGCGCGCCGACCTCGAGGCCGCCGCGAGCAGCGGCGCGCAGCACGTCAGCGTGTACACCTTGACCGTGGAGCCTCACACGCCGTTCGCCCAACGCGGCGTGCGCATCGACGACGAGCGCGCCGCCGACGACTTCGACCTGGCCGAGGCGGTGCTCGCCGCCCACGGGCTGCGCCGCTACGAGGTGTCGAACCACGCCCGACCCGGCTTTGAGAGCCGCCACAACCTGGTCTACTGGCGCGGCGACGGCTGGCTGGCGCTCGGGCCGAGCGCCGCCGGCTTCGAACCACGCGCGCCAAGCGATCCGGCCGCCGTCCTCGCGGTGCGCACCCGCAACCCGCCGATCAAGACCTGGCTGCGCGGCGAGGCGCCCGAGCGCACACCGGTGGACGGGCCGACGCTGGCGCTCGAGCTGCTGATGACCGGCCTGCGCACGCGCGAAGGCGTCGACCTCGCCCGGCTGCGCGAGCGCACCGGCGTGGACGTCCCGGCGCGGTTTCCCCGCGCGCTCAGCCTCGCGCGCCGCCACGATCTCCTGGTCGAGGACGGCGCCCTGCTGCGCGCGACACCGGCCGGCACGCGCGTCTTGAACGCCGTGCTGCGACCCTTCTTCGACGAGGCCGCCGGCTGACGCCCGACCTCGGGCGCCCTCAGCCCTCCCTGACCTGCTCGAGCAGCCGAGCGAGTACGGAGCCGGAGGCCAGATCGACCTCGCCGGACGCACGCAGCTGCGCGTAGGCGTCGTCGAAGCGCCGCAGCACGTTGGCGGAGCGCTCCAAGAAGGCCTCCAGGGTCAGCTTCGCGTCGGCGTCGCGCGCGCGCAGGTAGCGTTCGGTGACGGCCTGCTGCACCTCGCGCAGGTCCATGACCAGCCCACCCACGGCGATCGTGGCCCAGCGACCGGCGGGCGGCAGCGCCGACAGCGAGTCGCGCAGCCACCCCAGGCCCAGGCGCTCGCCGACGAGGAAGAACTGCTTGGCCACCTCGTCGAGTGGGGCGCCGGTGGCACGCGACACCTCGATCACGCCCAGACCCGAGGGGACGTAGTCGAAGCTCGCCACCTCGTGCGCCAACTCGGCGACGAAACCGCCCTTCTGGAAGCTCTTGGCCAGCTTCTGGAAACGCCGCCGCTCGGGAGCGGGCAGCAACGTGATGAGGTCGCGCCGGATCGTGGCCAGCGGCTCGCGGTAGGCGTCGACGAAGGTGCCGACGTCCGCGCCGGAGAGGTCGTTGAGGAGCATCCAGCGAACCAGCCCGCCGATCGCATCCACCTCCGCGGCGATGGCCCGGTAGACCGTCTCGCTGGAGATGGTGACGGGCAAGGCATTGAGCCGTTCGAGCAGCGCCTCGGCGTCGATCACCTCGAAGGCGATGAGGCCCGCGCGGATGATCTCCACCGGGCTGGCGCCCGTGTCGCGGATCATGCGGTGCACGAAGGTCATGCCGAGCAGATCGACCGCCAGGTTGGTCATCTGCGTGGCCGCGATCTCGCGTGCCAGCGGATGACGCTCCACCGCCTCGGGGAAGCGCTCGCTCAGCACCCGCGGGAAGTAGTGGACCAGGTAGTGCTGCAGGCCCGGCTCGCTGGGCACGTCGGTCTCGAGCAGGCGCCGGTAGAGGCCCATCTTCACGTAGGCCATCACGATCGCGAGCTCGGGCCGCGTGAGCCCCTCGCCGTTCTTGGCCCGCTCGGCCATGCCCCGCGAGCTCGGCAGCTGCTCCACCCGGGTGTCGAGGCCGCGGCCGCTCATGTAGCGGATGAGCGAGTCGAAGATGGTGATGTCGCTGCGGCTGCGGCGTTCGGCCAGCGACAACGCCAACGCCTGGCGCGACACGTCGAACAGCACCAAGCGCGAGACGTCGCCGGTCATGGCCTTGAGCTGGCGGTTGCGTTGCGCTTCGGAGAGCTCGCCGCTGCGCACCAGCGGCTGCAGCAGCATCTTGATGTTCACCTCGCGGTCGGACATGGCGACGCCGCCCGCATTGTCGATCGCGTCGGTGTTGATCTTGCCGCCATGGCGCGCGTACTCGATGCGCGCCAGCTGGGTGAAGCCGAGGTTGCCCCCCTCGCCCACGATCTTGGCGCGCAACGCGTTGGCATCGACGCGCACCGCGTCGTTGGTGGCGTCGCCCACCTCGGCATGGCGTTCGCTCGAGGCCTTCACGTAGGTGCCGATGCCGCCGTTCCAGAGCAGGTCGACCTGGGTCAGCAGCGCCGCGTGCACCAACTCCTGCCCCGAGAGCGTCTCGGCCTCGATGCCGAGCGCGGCCCGGATCTCGTCGCTCAGGCGCACCCGCTTGGCGGCGCGCTCGAACACCCCGCCGCCGCGGCTGATGGCGCTCGGGTCGTAATCCGACCAGGTCGAGCGCGGCAGCGCGAACAGCCGCTGGCGCTCGGCATAGGCGCGCTTCGGGTCGGGATCCGGATCGATGAACACGTGCTGGTGGTTGAACGCGGCGATCAGTCTGGCGTGCGGGCTCTGCAGGAGCCCGTTCCCGAAGACGTCGCCCGACATGTCGCCGATGCCGATCACCGTGAACGGCTCCTGCATGGGGTCCTTGCCCAGCTCACGGAAGTGGCGCAGCACGACCACCCAGGCGCCGCCGGCGGTGATGCCCTCGGCCTTGTGGTCGTAGCCCTGCGAGCCGCCCGAGGCGAAGGCGTCGCCGAGCCAGAACTCGTACTCGGCAGCGATGCTGTTGGCGAGGTCGGAGAAGGTGGCGGTGCCCTTGTCGGCGGCGACCACCAGGTACGTGTCGAAGCCGTCGTAGCAGCGCACGCGCTCGGGGTGCACGACGTCGTCGCCCACGACGTTGTCGGTGAGGTCGAGCAGACTCCGGATGAACGAGCTGTACTGGGTGCGCACGTGCTCGCGCAGCGCCTCGCGGTCGCTCGGCTGGCGCTTGACCACGAAGCCGCCCTTGGAGCCCACCGGCACGATCACCGCGTTCTTGGTCATCTGGGTCTTCATCAGCCCCAGCACCTCGGTGCGGAAGTCGTCGGGCCGATCCGACCAGCGCAAACCGCCCCGGGCCACCATGCCGCCGCGCAGGTGGGTGCCCTCCACGTCGGGGCCGGCCACGGCGATCTCGAAGCGCGGCCGCGGGTCGGGCATCACCGCCACTCGCTGTGAGTCGATCTTCAGCGCGATGGTGGGGCGGTCGCGGTAGTAGTTCGTGCGTACGCTGGCCTCGATCAGGTCGAGGAGGCCGCGCAACGTCTGGTCCTCGGGCAACGAGTCGACGCGGTTGAGTTCGTCGACGAACGCCTCGCGGACCTCGGCGAGGCGCTCGGAGCGCGCCTCCTCGGTGAGCGCCAGGTCGGGGTCGAACTTGGTGGCGAACACCTCCACGAGCAGCTGCGCCGCCCGTGGGTGCGCGAGCAGGGTCTCGTTGATGAAGCGCCGGCTCACCACGGCGACGAGCTGCCCGTAGTACATCTGCAGCGTCCGCAGCAGCGCCACCTGGCGCAACGTCAGGGCGCCGTAGAGCACCAGCCGGTTGAGCCGGTCGTGCTCGCCCGCGCCGCGCAGCAAGAGCGTGGCCGCCTCGATCAGGCGCTCGCCGTGGGCGCTCACGTCGATGGCGGTGCCGTACTGGTCCTGGACCTTGAACACCTCGATGCCGCGCTCCGCGCCGGCGACGCCGACCACGTACGTCGCCTGCTCGAGCACGCGGAAGCCGAGGTTCTCGAGCACCGGCAGCACGTCGGAGAGCACGAAGCGGGTGCCCGGGTGGTAGACGCGCAGGAGCGACGAGCCGGCACCGCGGCGCTCGCCCACCGGGTTGACCAGGTCGACCCGCACGGGCTCGTCGCCGAGGGCCTCGAGCTGCTCGATGTCGCGCAGCGCCCGATCGGCGCCGGTGTCGGCCCGGTAGCTATCGTCGAAGCCGGGCAGGTAGCGCTCGGCGAGCCGCCGGCCGGGCCGCTCGCCGTGGACCTGGACGAGCCGCTCGCGGACGTGGTCGGCCCAGCTGCGAGTCAGCTCCGCCACCTCGCGCTCCAGGCTCTTGACGTCCAGGTCGCGCAACACCTTGTCGGTGATGAGGAAGAAGTGCATGCGGACCTGAGCGTCGTCCTCACCCATCGCCAGCCGGTAGTCGACGTGTGACGCCTCGAGCACCTCGGTGAGGTGCTGCTGCACACGGCGCCGTACCTCGGCGTCGAACCGGTCGCGCGGCAGCAGCACCATCGCCGCCACGCCGCGCGCGAGCGGGTCGATCCGCAGGGTGAGCCGCACCCCGCGCTCGCGCTCGTACTTGAGGATGGTGCGGATCTCGCGCAGCAGCGTGCGCGGGTCGGCGCCGAACAGGTCGCCCCGCGGCAGCCCGTTGAACGTGCCCACGATGGCCTTGTAGTCGTGCGAGCCGACCGGCGCGCCGTCGAGCTCCAGCACCTGCCGGAGCGTGCGCCGCAGCACCGGGATCTCCTCGGCGGCGGTCATGTGGGCGTTGCTCGTCAACAGCCCCAGGAAACGGCGCTCGCCCCGCACCTGGCCGTCGTCACCGAGTTGCTTGACGCCGATGTAATCCATGCGGGTCTGGCGGTGGACGGTGCTCTCGGTGTTGCTCCTGGTCACCACCGCCAAGCGACCGTCGAGCACCCGCTCGCGCAAGCCGGGCGGCAGCTCGCGCATCGGCACGGGTTCGCGGTAGGCGCTGCGACCGGTGTCGCGCAGGATCCCGAGGCCGGAGCCGTGCCGGACTTGCAGCGCGCTCTCGCCCTCGCGCTCGACGATGTCGTACTCGCGGTAGCCGAGGAACACGAAGTGCTCGGCGAGCAGCCACTGCAAGAAGGCGCAGTACTCTCTGATCTCCTCGCTCCGCTCGCGGTAGGGCCCGGCGGTGTCGCTCGCGAGCAGCGTCTCGAGGTAGGCGATGGTCGCCTCCGCCCGCTCGCGCATGGGCTCGTAGTCGTCGGTGGCCGCGATGACGTCGTGGAGCACGCGTTCGATGCCGGCGCAGAGCCGCTCGAGGCGCGCGGGATCGTCCTCGCGCTCGATGAAGTAGTACTCGAACGAGAGCCGTTCGGCGCCGTCGCCCAGCGGGCTACCCCGGGTGGCGATCGCCGTCACGCGGCCGGTCTCGTCGCGCTGCACGGTGTAGATGGGGTGAAGCAGGTGGACGAGCTCCAGACCCTGCCGGCGCAGCTCGTTGCGCACCGAGTCGACGATGAAGGGACGGTCGGTCAGCGCCAGGCGCAGCACCGTGTAGGGCGACTCCCAGCCGTCGGCCTCACGGCTGGGGTTGACGGCCTCGACCCGGGTGGCGGCGTCACCGAGTTCGTCGAGGAAAGCGAGGCCGTCCCTGGCCATGGCCACCAGCGCATCCGCCTCGAAGTGCTCGAGCAGGCCCTCGTCGGCCTTGTCGAACAGGCGCCTCGCGAAAGCGGCGAGGCGCTCAGCGTCCTCGCCGCCCCTGCGGGCGATGCGGGTGGTGACCTGGGGGAGCGTCGCAGGCATGATGAATACCACCTCTCGTTGCGTTTCCGAGGCGCGATCGCCGTTCGAAGGGTCGCCCCGCCGGGACATGCACGCGTTACATCCCAGTGTAGCGCGACCCTGCCGGGACGGGCCACGCGGTACACTCCGCGACGATGCGAAGGCGCCGACTGCTCCCGCTCGCCGTCGCCGCCGCGCTGGTGGCGCTCGATCAACTCAGCAAGGCCGTGGTGGTCGCGACCGTGCCGCTCGGCGTGCGTGAGTATTCGCTCGGGCTCGGTTTCCACATCACCCACACCCGCAACAGCGGTGCCGCCTTCGGCCTGCTGCGTGACCTGCAATGGGTGGTGGGCCCGGTGCTGATCGACGCCACCGTCGTGCTGGGGCTGCTGAACCTGGCCGTGAGCGTGGCGCTGGTCGTCTACCTGCTCGTGCGCGGAGCGCAGCTGACCGCTTCGACGCGCTTGGCGAGCGTGTTGATCCTCGCAGGCGCGGCCGGCAACATGCTCGACCGCTTGCGGCTCGGCTACGTGGTGGACTTCATCGACTTCCAGGTCGGGGCCTTCGACTTCGCCGTGTTCAACCTGGCCGATGCCTGCATCGTGGTGGGGGCCGGGGTGCTGCTGCTCGGCGGGGCGCTGGGCGGGCGCGGCACCTCAGCGCAGCGCTCGCACGAAGCGTCGCCGCCCGGTCAGGTCGGCCGCTAGCCGCACCTGCCGCCAGCCGCTACGGTAGGCCTCGCGCGCGAAGGCCGCGGCGTTGCGCACATCGAGTTCCCACCACGTCACCGCACCGGGGCGCAGTGAGCGCCACGCCTGGGCCCGCAGCCGACGCGCCTCGCGCAGCCCCTCGGGACCGGCGAAGAGCGCGCCGGGCGCGTCCCAGGCGAGTTCGGGCGGCAGCGCCGCGCGCTCGGTCTCAGGCAGGTAGGGCAGGTTCGCCACCATCAGCCTGGCCGCGCCCGCCGCGGCCGCGAGCCGCGCGTCGGCCAGCAGATCGGAGCGGATCACCTCGACCTCGAGCCCCAGCGCGCGGGCGTTGTGCCGCGTGAGGGCGACGGCCGCCGGATCGATGTCGGCCGCCACGATCCGCGCCCCAGGCCGCTCGGCGGCGAGCGCCAACGCCACCGCGCCGCTCCCGCAGCCGACGTCGATGGCGCAGGCGTCGGCGCCCCGCGGCAGATCGTCGAGCGCCAGCGAGACCAGCGTCTCGGTTTCGGGGCGCGGCACCAGCACGCCGCGCCGGAGCCGCAGACGCAGGCCGTAGAAGGACGTCTCGCCCACGATCAGCTGCAGCGGCTCGCGCGCCTCGCGGCGCGCCAGCAGCC
>SLRS01000028.1 GCA_007130855.1 Trueperaceae bacterium
GCGTCCCTGAGGCCGTCGCCCAGGAAGTTGAAGGCGAGCACGGTCACCAAGATGGCGATCCCGGGAAGCATGATCCAGGGGTTGCGGCCGAGCGTCTCGAGCGTGGTGGCGTCGCTCAGCAAGACGCCCCAACTGACCATGGGCGGCTGGATGCCCAGGCCCAGGAAGCTGAGCGCTCCCTCGGCCAGGATCAGCTCCGGAATGGTGATCGTGAGGATCACGATCACGTGACTGATCACGTTGGGCAGCACGTGCCTGAAGATGATGTAGGGGTTGCGCGCACCGATGGCGTGGGCGGCGGTGACGAACTCCTCTTCGCGATACGACAGCACCTTGCCCCGCACCTCGCGCGCCAGAACCGGCCACGACAGCAGCGAGAAGATGCCGATGATGCCGAGGAACACGCCGAAGGGCGGCCACTCCACCGGGATGGCGACGCTCAGCGCCATGAACAGCGGCAACGTCGGGAAGCTCAGGAGCAGCTCGATGATGCGCTGCGTGACCGCGTCGAAGGCGCCGCCGTAGTAGCCCGACATGGCGCCGATCACGGCTCCCAGGAAGGCGCTCACCAGCGCACCGAAGAACGCCACGTACATCGACACGCGTCCGCCGAAGATGATGCGGCTGAGCAGGTCGCGGCCGAGCTTGTCGGTACCGAGCAGGTGCACGGTGCCGCCCTCCTCGGTGCCGAAGAGGTGGAGATCGCTGGTGAACAGGCCGAAGAGCCGGTACTCCCAGCTGCGCACGAAGAGGTAGATCGGGTAGCGCGTGGTGGTGTCCTCGGTGTAGATGCGGCGCCAGGTGTCGGGATCCATGTCGGGCGTGAGGGCGTAGGTGAACGGACGCAGGTGGAACTGGCCCTCCTCGTCGAAGAAGTGCACCCGCTGCGGCGGGATGTAGACCATGGCCAGACGCGTCCGGTTGTAGTCGTAGGGGGCGAAGAACGGCGCGAACACCGTGACGACGAAGAGGATCAAGACGATCACCCCGCCGATCTTCGCCAGCGGGCTGCGGTTGAAGCGTCGCACCGTCAGCTGGAAGGTGGTCGTGCCCTTGGGCCGCGCTGGCGTCTTGTCGTCAGGCATAGCTGATCCTCGGATCGACCCAGCCGAGCACGATGTCGGCGAGCAGGTTGCTGATCACGAGCACGACCGCGAGCAGCATCAGGAACGAGCCCGCCAGGTACATGTCCTGGGTCACGAGGGCGTTGAGGAACACGGGTCCCATGGTCGGCAGGTTCAGCACCGCGCTGGTGACGATCTCGCCGCTGAGCAAGAACGGCATGGCGACGCCCAGGTACATGATGATGGGCTGGAGCGAGTTCCGGACGGCGTGCTTGTAGATCACCTTGCGCTCCGACAACCCCTTGGAGCGGGCGGTGCGGACGTAGTTCGAGTTCAGCACGTCGAGGAGGTTGGCGCGCATGACGCGCATGTTGCGGGCGGTGCCGGCGGTGCCGACGACGACGACGGGTACCCACAGGTGTTGCAGGAAGTCGACGAAGCGGTCCCACGTCCACGGCGCGATCACGTACTGGGGGCTGAAGAAGCCGCCCACGTGCTGCCCGAAGTGGAACACCAGCACGTACATGATCAAGAGCGCCAGGAAGAAGTTCGGGATCGACAGGCCCAGGAACGCGAGCACCGTGAACGCGCTGTCTCCCACCGAGTTCCGGTGGGTGGCGGAGTAGATGCCGATCAGCACGCCGACGATGACCGAGAACATGTGCGCGAGCAGCGCCACGAGGAGCGTCATGCCCAGCCGGCTCCAGATCACCTCGCTCACCGGCCGCCTGAACGAGAACGAGAAGCCGAAGTCGCCTCTCGTGACGATGTTGCCGATCCATTGCCCGTAGCGGACCAAGAACGGTCGATCGAGGCCGTACGCCTCGCGCATCTGCTGCACGAGCGCACGCGCCTCGCCCGGCGACATACCCGCCTGCGATACCAGCGTGGCCTGCATCGTGGTCATGTAGTCGCCCGGAGGGGCGTTGATCACCACGAACGAGAAGAAACTGATCAAGATCAGGGTCGGCAACGCATACACGAGCCTACGGAGGATGAACGCCGTCATGGGATCCTCATGTGGTCACCATTGGCACACGCCCCCTCGCCAGGTCGGGAGGGAAGTGCGGGGTGGCCCGCACTTCCCTGCCGCGAGGCCGCTCTGGCCCCGTCACGATCGTCGCGCTACCGGTTCCAGGCCCGGTTCTGGTAGGCCTCTTCGGTCGGGATGCGATCGAGGAAGCGTGGTGCGACCTGCTCTTCGGTGGCCGTGAAGGCGATCCACGGCATGTGCTCCATGCCCCATTCGTACATGTAGGTGGGCAGGTCGTCGGGGACGTTGCGCAGCCGGTTGTGAACGGCCAGGCCGCCGCGGGCCTCGTAGAGGCCGAGGGTGTAGACGTTGTCGGTGTGCAGTTGCAAGGCCTCCTGCATCAACTCGGTGCGTCGCTCCGCATCGGTCTCGAAGCGCATGGCGGTGAGGATCTCCTCGATGCGCTGCTCGAACGGCAGCAGGTTGCGGCCGCCTGGGCCGGCCCGGTGCCAATCGGGCTCCTCGAGACTGGCGGGACCGTAGACGCCCATCTGGATGTCGGGAGTGGGCTGGTCGACGCGCGCGATGACGGCGTCGAAGTCGCCGGCGTTGATGAGGTTCGAGAAGGTGGGACCGGTCAGCACGCGCAGGCGCATGTCGATGCCGACGTCACGCAGCAGCGTCACCAGCGCCTGGCCGGCCTCGACGGCAGCCTGCTGGTCTTCGGTCGTGATCACCTCGATGATCAGGTTCGTGCCGGCCACCTCGGTGCCTGCGGGCCAGTTGAGGATGCCGTCGCCGTCGGTGTCGCTGAAGCCGAGGCCCTCGAGGAGCTCGCGGGCCAGGGCCGGATCGTAGCGCTGCGCCTCGGTGTCGACCAAGTCGACGTTGTACATGGGCGAACCCGAAGGGTACCCGCCGTACCAGGCCTGGGTGAGCGGACCCGGGAAGGCGGCCGTCGCGAGGCCGTCGCGGTCGATCGCGTGCGAGAGCGCCTGGCGGAACTCGAGCGTGCGGAACATCTCGCGCAGGGCTCGCTCGCGAGCGGTGTTGGCGCCGAACTCCTCGGCGAAGTTCACGATCATGCGGTAGCCGATCCGGAACCCTTCGAAGCTCAGGCTGAAGTGCGAGTCGGGCGCCTGTGAGGCCTCGAACATCATGCTGAAGA
>SLRS01000251.1 GCA_007130855.1 Trueperaceae bacterium
CGGAGTCCGACGAGGTGACGAAGTAGGTGACCACCAGCGTCGTCGCGAGCGCGGCGGTGACGGCGGGCAGCGGGAGCTGATCGAGCATCACGAAGATGGCCGTGGCGACGTTCGCTTCGACGGCGGCGCCGAGCTCGACGCCGCGGAACAGCTGCAGCTCCAGCCCGGTGCCGCCCATCACCGAGAGCCACACGAAGCCCGCCAGCGTGGGCGCCACCAGCGCACCGGCCACGAACTCGCGGATGGTGCGACCGCGCGACACGCGCGCGATGAACATGCCCACGAAGGGCGCCCAGGAGATCCACCAGCCCCAGTAGAAGATGGTCCAAGCGTCCTGCCAGCCGCTGCGCGCGATGGCGTCGTTCCACAGGCTCAGCGACGGCAGGTGCTGGAGGTAGTCGCCGATCGCCTCGACCAGGAAGCGCAACAGGAACAGCGTGGGGCCCGCGAGCAGCACGAACACGAGCAGCGCCACGCTGAGCGCGATGTTGAGCTGGCTGAGCCGCTGGATGCCCTTGGTGAGCCCCAGCAGCACCGAGCCGGTCGCGAAGAGCGTGACCAGCGCGATGATCGCGAGCTGCAGCCAGGGTGATTCGCCGATGCCGAGCAGGTGGTCGAGACCGGCGTTGATCTGCAGCACGCCCAGACCGAGCGAGGTGGCGACGCCGAACATGGTGCCGAAGATCGCGAAGGTGTCGATGGCGTGGCCGATCGGGCCGTAGATCCGGTCGCCCAGGAGCGGGTAGAAGGCCGAGCGGATGGTGATGGGGAGCTTCTGGCGATAGGCGAAGTAGCCGATGGCCAAGCCGACCACGCAATACACCGCCCAGGCGTGCAGACCCCAGTGGAAGAAGGTGTAGCGCATCGCCTCCGTGGCGCTGCCGGCACCGCCCGCGGGTGGATGCAGGTAGTGGTACATCGGTTCGGCCACGCTCCAGAAGAGCAGGCCGATGCCCATGCCGGCGCTGAACAGCATCGCGAACCAGCCGCCGAGGCTGAAGCGCGGCGACTCGAAGGGGTCGCCGAGGCGCACGAAGCCGTAACGGCTGAAGCCGAGGTATGCCACGAACAGCAGGAACGACGACACCACCAGCACGTAGAACCAGCCGAGGGTCTCGGCGATCCAGGCCTGGACGTCGGCGAAGAGGGTTTCGGCGGCACCCGTGAAGACGGTGGCAAAGGCGATGAACAGCACGATCACCGAGGCGCTGGCGATGAAGACCGGCCGTGACACCTGCGGGAACACCAAGAAGCGCCCCGTGGGAACCGTGGCGCTGGGGGCGTCTTCGTGATGGTTCGCCATGCTGGACCTCGCTCCTCGGGGAGGCGGGATCACGGCGCCGGGCTAGGCACTCACCCCTTGATCAGGTAGGCCCCGGCCGGCACCACGGGAGCGCCCGGTGGGCACGGAGCGAACGGCTCCTGCAGGGCGGGCGAGCGGTCCGGCCGCCACAGCCGGCAGGTGCCCGGTGGCGGCACGAAGCCGCGCGGCACGAGCACCGTGCGTGCCAGTGGCCGCCGCACCTCCAGCGCGCGGCCCACGTATTGCTGCGGGACCTCGACCAGCCAGCCGTCACCGGCGCGTACCGGGCGCACGGCGACGCTGCCGTCCGCCTGCAGGCCCGGCGGCGCGCAGCCGGCCAGCACCAGCAACGCCGCCAGCAGCAGACCGACGACGGCATGGCGCGAACGGGGCAGCAACGCCTGAGGCATACCGTGATGATACGGTGCGAGGCCCGCCGTACCATGGGGTCATGACCACAAGCGCACGGACCCATCGGACGTGGCGGCTCTCGACGGCGCTCGTCGTGGCGGTGGCGTGGGGTGCCGCGGCCACCGGCTTCGCCCAACCCAGCGAGTCACCAGCGAGCGACCTCCCGATCACCCGGGTGGTGCTCTTCACCACCGGCGTGGCCTACGTGGAGCACGCGGGCAGCGTCGCAGGCGACGCCGAACTCGAACTCCGCGTGCCGCCGGGCGCCATGGACGACCTCCTGCAGAGCTTGGTGGTCGAGGACCTCGGCGGTGGTCGCGTCGAGCCCGTTCGTTACGGCACCCGCGACCCGCTCGGACGCATCCTGGCGAGCTACCCGCTCGACTTGTCACACCACCCGAGCCTGGCGCAGCTCCTGGCCCAGGCGCGCGGCGAGCGTGTGCGGATCGACACCGACCGCGTGATCGAGGGCGTCATCGTGGGCGTGGAGCGCGAGAGCGCCAGCGACGAGGCGCCGCGCACGTTCGTCACGCTGAACACCGCCTCGGGCCTGCAGCGCGTCGACCTCGCCGGGGTGCGCGAGCTGCACTTCGAGCGGGCCGAGCTGCGCGAGCAGTTGGACGCGGCCTTGCGCGCGATCGCCAGCTACCGCGATGCCGACGAGGTGCCGGTGCTGCTGCGCTTCAGCGGCGCGGGGACACGCGCCGTGCGGGTCGGTTATCTGCGGGCGATGCCGGTCTGGAAGACCAGCTACCGCCTCCTGCTCGGCGACGACGGGGCCGATCTGCAGGGCTGGGCCATCTTCGACAACCCCACCAACCTCGACTTCGAGGCCGTGGAGGTGGTGTTCGTGGCCGGCCAACCGGCCTCGTTCGTGAGCGAGCTGTTCGAGCCGGTCTACGTCGAGCGCGAGCGCGTCGGCAGCGTGGCGACGGCCGGCTTCGTGCCGCCCACCGACGCCGGGGCCATGAGGCCGGAGGTGGCCCGCTCGCTGATGGCCATGCCGAGTCCCATGGCCGAAGCCATGGACGACATGGCCATGCCGGCGCCCGCCATGCCCGCGGAGGCTCCGCGCGGCGCAGGCGTGGAAGCGCTGGCCGAGGCCGGCGCCGCCAGCGCCACCTTCGCCTACACGGTCCGCGAGCCGGTCACCGTGCGCCGCTTCGAGTCGGTGCTGGTGCCCATCGTGCGCACGCCAGTCGAGGCCCACCCGCTGGCGCTGTTCGACAGCAGCGTCCACCCGCGTCACCCGCTGCGCGGCGTGCGGATCGTGAACGACACCGGCCTGCACCTGGCCGCGGGACCCGTCACCGTGTTCGACGACCGCGGCTTCACCGGTACCGCCTTGCTGGCCGACCTCGTGCCGGGCGACGACCGCGTGCTCAGCTACGCCCTCGACCTCGACGTGGTGCTCGACGTCACCACCAGCAGCGAGCCCGAGCGGGTGGTGGCGGTGCGACTGGTGGGCGGACTGCTCGAGAGCGAGCAC
>SLRS01000224.1 GCA_007130855.1 Trueperaceae bacterium
CGCCGGTAGCTGCACGTCGAGGACCAGGCACGGCCCCATCAGGTCGGCCAGCGGAACGCCGCCGAGCCGGGCTCCCGCCTCGTCGTAATGGTACGGGGCGTCGAGGTGGGTGCCGGCGTGCGTGCTGGTGCAGAGCGCCATGACGTTCACGCTGTCGCCCGACGCCTTGGCCGCGGTCGTGCGTAGCGCGAGGGGCGTGTCGCCGGGCCAGTTGGGGTGGCCGGGGACCAGTGCTCGGGTGACGTCGTGCCACGCGCCCGCCTCGAAGCCGACGTGGCGCGGCGGCAGCGTCCTCACTTGGGTACGGGCGTGTCGCCGGCGCGTCGCGGCGGCAGGGCACTGGCGGCGCTGCCGTCGGCCGCGAGCCTGATCGCGGCGGTCACGTCGGCCATCACGCGCTCCACGGTCGCGATGTCCTGCGCCTCCACCATCGCCCGCACCACCTGTTCGGTGCCGGAGGGGCGGACGTCGACGCGGCCCGTCTCGCCCAAGGCCGCGCGCGCCTCGTCGAGTGCGCGCTGGACGCGCTCGTCTCGCGCCACGTCGTCGCGCGCACCGTTGCCGACGGTGACGCTCTCGATTCGCTGCGGGTACATCGGGATCTGATCGACCCAGGCGTCGAGTCGCACGCCCGAGGTGCGGCATGCCGCCAACACCTGCAGGGCCGACAGGATCCCGTCGCCGGTGGTGGCCTTGTCGAGGAAGAGCAGGTGCCCGGACTGCTCGCCGCCGAGCCGCAGGCCATCGGCCAGCAGCCGTTCGAAGACGTAGCGGTCGCCGACCTTCACCCGCTCGAGCCGCACGCCTTGCCCCTCGAGCCAGCGCTCCACGCCGAGGTTGGTCATGCTGGTGGCCACCACGGCCGACTCGCGCCGCACCACGGCACAGATCGCCAGCATGTGGTCGCCCGTCACCAGACGCCCGCGAGCGTCCACCATCAGGGCACGATCGGCGTCGCCGTCGAAGGTGACGCCGATGTCGAGGCCCGCCCGCGCGATCCGCTCGGTGATCGCCTGCGGGTGCATGCTGCCGCAGGCGACGTTGATGTTGCGTCCGTCCGGCGCCGCGTTGATGACGTCGAGGCGGGCGCCGATCTGCTTGAACACCTGGGGCGCCACCTGCCAGGCGGCGCCGTGAGCAGCGTCGAGGCCCACGCGCAGCCCGTCGAGGTAGGGCGCCGAGGCCAGCAGGTGGCGCACGTAGTGACGCTGTTCGTGCGCGTAGCGCCGGATGCTGCCGACCCCGTCTCGGGTGCAGGGGGCGAGGCCGAGGTCGTCGCTCGCCGTCAGCGCGGCGAGGCGCATCTCGACGGCCGACTCGTCGGCGTCGGCGAGTTTGAAGCCGCGGGCGTCGAACAGCTTGATGCCGTTGTCCTCGAAGGGGTTGTGCGAGGCGCTGATCATCGCGCCGGCCGTGGCGCCGAGGGCGGTCACCAGGTGCGCCACCGCCGGGGTGGGGACCACCCCGAGGTCGAGCACGTCGGCCCCGCGGGAGGCGAGACCCGCTGCGAAGGCGGCGGCGAGCATCGCGGAGGAGACCCGGGTGTCCTGTCCCACGGCGACCGTCGGACGCTCGATCCCGCGGGCGTGGAGGAGCTCGGAGGTGGCGGCGCCGAGGCGCAGGGCGAAGGAGACGGTCATCGGGAGTTCGCCCGCGCGCCCGCGCACGCCATCGGTGCCGAAATAGCGACGCTCGTTCACGCCGCGTATTCTAGCCCGCTGCGGTGCTACGCTCGCGCGTATGACCAAGTCCGTGCTGGAGCCCGTCCACGTGGTGGTCCACACCCAGGAGTTCCGTGTCCACGCCAAGGTGCACATGCGGCCAGGCACCAGCACCGCCTGGCTGCTCAACACCGAGGACCGCGCGTTCTTGTCGCTCACGGACGTGACGATGTACCGGCCCACGGTGGCCGAGCCTCCCGCGCCGGCGGACCTGTGCTACGAGACGCGCTTCGCGGCCGTCGCCAAAGGACACGTGCTGTGGATGGTCGGCGGCGCGCCCGAGGGTGGGCAAGACGGCTACGGGAGGCAGCCGCGGAAGGTCTACGTCATGTACCCGAACTACGTCCTCGTGGGCCTGTTCCACATGCGCACGGAGGCGCGCCTGTCCGATTTCCTCGGCACCGTGATGGCGGCGAAGCCGTTCCAGACGCTGTTCGACACGGCGATCCTGGAGCCCGGCCCGCCCAGCACCCGGCTCGAGGCATGGCGCGTGCTGCAGCGCCACCCGTTCGCGACGGTGAACCTGCGCCTCGCGGGCGGCGTGTTCGACACGGCGGGGCCGCGCGCGGAGCGCGCCATGCAGGGTTTCGCCTGAGCAGCGGGCGGTGGCGCTAGCGGGCGCGGCGCCGGGCGCGGCGCCGGTACCCTGCGAACACGAGCGGTCCGCGGCGCTCGCTGCGTTCGGCTACCAGTCCGGCGGCCGCGGCCCAGGCATCGACCTGCTCGGGGCTCGGGAAGCGCAACCCACTCGGGCGCAACAGCGCCTGCAGCGCTCGACCCGGCGTCGCCTCGGCGCGCGCGGCGTACATCAGCCACAGCGGCGCGCCCGCGCCGAGCACCCGCGCGATCTCGCGTAGCGCCCGCGCGATGTCGCCGAACTCGTTGAGGCTGCCGCCGCTCACGCCGGCGTCGAAGCTCGCGTCCGCGAACGGCAGGTCGAGGACGTCGGCCCGCTCGAAGCGGACGCTCACCCCCTCGCGCCGCGCGAGCCGCTCACCCTCCGCGAGGAAGGCCCGCGACACGTCGACCGCCGTGACGTCGAGCCCGGCGCGGGCGAGTTCGCGGGCATAGAGACCGGCCGAGCAGCCGAGATCGATCACGCGCGTCCCCGGCACGAGCGCCAACCGCCTCGGCAGCGCACGCAACTCACGTTCGGTCGTGTAGGCCCCGCGGGTCATGAGCGCCACGCTGCGGCGGCGCCACAGCGGTTCGTAGAGTCGGGCGGTGAGCCACAGGTGGTTGCTCCACTGCGCCGGACCGGTCACGGTTGCCGCCGACTCACAGGTTCCAACCGCCGGCCACCTCCAGATGGGTGCCGGTCACGTACCCGGCGTCGGGTCCGAGGAAGTAACGCACCGCCGCCACGAGTTCCTCGAGCGCCCCGAGGCGGCCCATGGGGATCTCCGAGAGCGGCTTGGTGACGCTGTTCTCCATCACCCCGGGGCTGACGACGTTGGCGGTGATGCCGTGGGCGGCCTCGCTGCGGGCGAGCGCCTTCGTGTAGAGGATCACGCCGGTCTTGGCGATCTGGTAGGCGACGATGCCGGGGCGCGCCTTGAGCAGTTCGGCGCCGGTGTAGCCGATGTTCACGACCCGACCGCCGCCGGCCGCGCGCATGATCGGCACGGCTCGCTGGCAGGTGTAGAAGGTGGCGTGGAGGTTGGTGCCCAGCATCTGGTGCCAGGTCCCGGCGTCGAGCTCGGCGAGGGGGCCGTGGTGGTAGTCGCCGACGTTGTTCACCAGCACCCGCAGGCCGCCCAGTGCAGCCGCGGCCGCGTCGACCAGGCCCTGAGCCCCGTGCTCGAGGCTGACGTCGGCCTCCAGCGCCAGGGCGCGCACGCCGAGCGCCTCGGCCCTTGCCACCACCTCCCGTGCCGCGTCCTTGGAGCTGCGGTAGTGCACGGCCACGTCGAGCCCGTCGGCCGCGAGCGCCAGCGCCAGTGCCCGACCGATCCCCTTGGCCGAGCCTGTCACCAGCGCCCCGCCGCGCCCGGGAAGCGTCGTGCGCAGGTCGTGGTGCTGCGCCATGGTCGTCGGGCGGCTCACGTCCCGGCCCCGGCCCGACCCCGGAGGGGTGGCTCGTGCAGCGCCGGCGTGGTGAGCCCAAAGGCCCGGTAGTGCTCCAGGAGCCGTGCGGTCGGCTCGTTGAGGTCGCGGCCGGCGGCCTCGGCGGGGGTGCACCAGGCCGAGCTCTGGGCCTCGTCGTTGAGCCTGACCGCTTCGTCGGTGGCGCGGGCTACGACGTTGATCAGCACGAAGTGGGCGTCACGATGGAACTGGGGGTGCAGGACCGCCTCCTGCACCGGGCCCCAACGCACCTCGCTCAGCTGGAGCCCGGTCTCCTCGCGCACCTCGCGGTGCACGGCCTGCAGCAGTGACTCGCCCCAGTCGACCTTGCCGCCCGGGACGCCCCAGCGATCACCCCACTTGTGGGTGCGGATCAACAGGACCCGCCCCGAGGGCCCGACGATGAGCGCGCCGATGGTCACCAGCGGATAGCTCAGGCCGGGTTCGGGGTGCGCGCCGGCGGGAAGCTCGTGGGTCATGGCCGGGTCCCCAGGTAGCGGCGCAGGCGCCATGCGCGCAGCGCCTGCACCGCCAACACGTAGCCGCCGGCGCCGAGTATGAACCAGACGTAGGCGAAGGGGACGCCCAGCAGCAGGCACAGCGCGAAGATCAGCAACTGCGTGGAGAGGCCGAGGTTGACCAGCGTGGCGGTGCTGAAGAGGTCGGACCAGGCCAGGCGCACGTCGAGCGGCGCCCGCGCCTCGCCCATGCCGGCCAGGCGCCGGAACAGCGTCGCGTCGGCGCGTGCGAGCCAACGGTCCTGGGGCGCGAGCAGCACCTCGTAGAGCCCCCGGACCAGGCGGTAGAGCGGCAGCGGCCCGCCGATGGGGCCCTCGACGTCCGGGCCCGCGTCGCTGCCGCGCAGCGACTTGTAGCGCTGCTCGAGGATGAAGTCGAGCGACAGCACCAGCATCAGCACCAGCGCGGCCAGTGCCGCCAGTGGCCAGGCCCAGGCGCCCGGCCCGTGCAGGGCCAGGGCCGCGAACAGCAGCAGGTTGACGAGCGTGTCGAGCACGCTGTCGAGGTAGCGACCGAGGCGCGTCACGCGACCCGTGGCCCGGGCCACCCCGCCGTCGAGGTTGTCGAGCAGGGTCTTGAGCAACAGCAGCAGTGCGGCCCAGGGCCAGGCCGGGGGCCCGAGCGCCACGAGCAGCGCAGCGAGCACACCCAAGGAGGCGTGGGTGAGCACGATCGCCTGCGGGTCGACGCCGGCGCGCCCGAGCACCCCGACCAGGGCGTCGGTCAAGGGCCGCAGGGCACGCAGCAGGATCTCGCTGCGTGGCCGGGGTTTGGCGGCGGCGGCCACGTCGACAGCGGGCCCCGCCACCATGGGCACGCTGCGGCTCGGTCCGGACACCCCGATCGGATCTTCCACGCCTCGTAGGCTAGCAGTCCGGCGTGACCGGCGACCGTGGCCGCGGGCCCAGGCGGTCGCCGCACTGCGTAGACTGGGCCGATGGTGATGCTGTCTGCCGTTCTGATGAGTGCCGCGCTGCTCGTCTTGTGGCGCGGCCTGCTGTGGCGCGGCCGGTCGCTTCCCGGCGTCCGGCGCGAGCTGCCGCTGCTCGTGGGCCACCGCGGCGTGCGCGGGCCCTTGCCCGAGAACGGCCTGAGGGCCTTCCGGATGGCGCTCGACCACGGGCTCGACGGCGTCGAGACCGACGTCCAGCGCACCCGCGACGGCGTGCTCGTGCTGGTCCACGACGGCGAGGTCGACGGCGTCGGCGTGGTCGAGTGGCGCTTCCGGCAGTTGCGCGAACGGGTCGACGACCTCACCACGCTCGACGAGCTCCTGGCCCTGGTGCGCGAGTACCCGGGCGTGTGGCTCAACGTCGAGCTCAAGACCCTGGCACTGCACGACACCGGCATGGCGCGGGCGATCGTGGCGGCGTTGCGCGCCAACGGGCTCGCGCGAGCGGTTGCCCGGGCGCTGCGCGGCAGCGGCCTCGAGGACCGCACGACGGTGTCGAGCTTCGACCCGTTGGCGTTGGCGCGGTTGCGCCTGGAGGCTCCCACGCTGCGCACGGCCTACCTGTGGAGCGACGAGCCGAACGTCCCGTGGCCCATGCGCACACCCTGGCCCGCCGGCTGGCTCCACGTCGATGCGCTGCACCCGCGCTGGTCGAGCGTGGACGCCGAGCTGGTCGCGTACGGCCGGCGCCGGGCGCTGGCGGTCAATGCCTGGACCGTCAACGATCCCGACGAGGTGCGGCGGCTGCTGGCGCTCGGAATGAGCGGTATCATGGCCGACGATCCGGCTGCCCTGTTGCGGGCAGCGCATGCGGCCGCGGTGTCACCAGGAGCAGGGCCCGAGCACGCGCCCTAGCCCCAGGAGGAGCGATGTGAGCATTCCCAGGTTCAAGCTGATCACGTCCAACAGCGTCGAGCGCTTCGAGGAGCGCCTGCAGGACTTCATCGAGCAGATGGATCGTGACGAGATGGTGGTGGATGTGAAGTTCGCGACCGCCGCGCTCGGCAGCACGGTCGAGTTCAGCGCCCTCATGCAGTACCAGAAGACGGAGGGTTGGAGCTGAACGGCGCTTCCCCCCTGGGCCCGCTCGCCTCGGACCGTGCCGGGCGCTCGTCGCGCCGGGGCTCGGGGTAGACTCCGACACGATGTCAACGCCCCTCGTCCTGGCCGTCGATGACGAGCCCGCGCCGCTCAAGGTCACCGAGATCAGCCTGCTCTCCGCCGGCTACGCGGTGCTCACCTTCGACGACGCGCGCGATGCGCTCGACGAGATGCACGAGGGCCTGCGTCCCGACGTGATCGTCTCCGACATCAACATGCCGGTGGTCGACGGCTACGAGTTCTACCGCCGGGTGCGGCAGATCCCGGAGCTGCGCGGGGTCCCGTTCCTGTTCCTGACCGCGCTCGGCGATCGTGCCAGCATGCGCAAGGGCATGGCGCTCGGCGCCGACGACTACCTGACCAAGCCCTTCCAGCGCCAGGAGCTGATCGACGCCGTCGAGGTGCGCCTGCGGCGCATCGCCGAACTACGCCAACCGCTCGAGGGGGTGGTGAGCGCTCGTGCCTTCGGGCATCCGGTGGTCGAGAAGGACGGTCAGCGACTCGATTGGGATTCGCTCAAGGCGCTCGAGCTGCTGTTCTACCTGCTCGAGCACCGCAGCGGCGTCACCACCTTCGAGGTCGCCGAGGCGCTGTGGCCGGGCAAGACCGAGTCCAAGGCCTCCTCGTCGTTCCACACCACCCTCTACCGCCTGCGCAAGGTGTTGGGTGGGGAACTGGTGGAGTCGGCCAACCGCCGCTACTACCTGCATCGCAAGTTCACCATCGACTACGACGTCGAGACCTACCGCCAGCGGGCCCAGCGGGCGCGCGACGGGCGTCAGCCGAGCGAGCTCAGGGCCGTCGCCGGGCTGTACCGCGGCCACTTCCTGACCGGCTTCGACTCGGGCTGGATCGAGGCGCTGCGCGGTTCGTTGCAGGCGGAGCACCTGGCGCTGCTGCAGGTGGGGGCGGAGCTGGCCCTGGAGCACGACGATCTCGACGGCGCCATCGCCGCCTACCAGCTCATGACCGAGCACGAGCCCTTCTCCGAGCTCGCCTGGGAGGGCCTGGCTGCAAGCTGGGAGCGGCGCGGCGATCGCGCCCGGGCGGTCGAGGCCCGGCAACGGTTCGAGCGTCTCATGGACGACGGCATCTGAGCCGGCTCCGGGCCCCGCGCCCGCTCGCCCCGGCATCCAGCGGAGGATCCTCATGTACACGATCGATCTGACCGGCAAGACCGGCCTGGTGATGGGCGTGGCGAACCAGCGCTCGCTGGCGTGGGCCATCGCGCAGCCGTTGACGCAGGCCGGGGTGAAGCTCGCCTACTCCTATCAGGGAGAGCGGCTGCGCCCCACGCTCGAACAGCTCACCGAAGGCCAGGACGCACTGCTCGTGCCCTGCGACGTCACCGACGACGGCGACCTCGACGCGCTGTTCGCGGCGGTCGGAGAGCGCTTCGGGAGGCTCGACTACTTGGTGCATGCGCTCGCCTTCGCACCGGCCGTCACCTTCGAGGAGCCCTTCATCGAGACCGCACGCGACCACTGGCGCCTGGCGCTGGACGTGTCGGCGTACTCGCTCGTGGCGACCGCGAAGCGTGCGGCGCCGTTGATGAGCGCCGGCGCCGGCATCCTCACGCTCTCCTACCTCGCAGCCGAGCGGGTGGTGCCGCACTACAACGTGATGGGCGTGGCGAAGGCCGCGCTCGAGGCGTCGGTTCGTTACCTCGCGTTCGACCTGGGCCCGCGCGGGATCCGTGTGAATGCCCTCTCGGCCGGTCCGGCGCGGACGGTCGCGGCGCGCTCGATCGCCGGCTTCGGCGACATGTACGGCGCGACCGGGCGGCAGTCGATGCTGCACCGCAACATCGAGAACGAGGAGGTCGGCTCCTTCGGCTTCGCGTTGCTCGCCGACAGCCTCAGCGGCGGCATCACCGGCGAGACCGTCTACGTCGACGCCGGCTTCCACGCGATCGGCATGTTCCTGCCGCCGCGCCCGGCGTAGCGAGACCTGGCGCCATGAGCAGCCGAGCGCCGGTCGTCCCCGTCTTTCGCGAGGTGCTCGCCGACCTCGAGACGCCGCTCACGGCCTACCTCAAGGTGGCCGGCCACCCCAGCTTCCTGCTCGAGTCGGTGGAGCAGGGCGAGCGGGTGGCGCGCTGGTCGTTCATCGGCAGCGGCGAGCGTCGCCGGATCGAGGCGCGCGGTCCGGTGCTCACCGTGAGCAGCGGCACGCACGTCGATCGCCGCGAGGCCCGCGACCCGTTGCGCACGCTGTGGGAGCACACGGTTCGGCCGGTGGCCGAGGAGGTCGAGCTCGGCTCCCTGCCGCCCTTCTGGGGTGGCGCGGTCGGCTACGCGAGCTACGACCTGGTGCGGCGCTACGAGCACCTCCCGGACGCCAACCCCGACGAGCTCGGCGTGCCCGACCTGTGCTTCGTCGAGCCCGAGGTGGTGGTCGCGTTCGACCACTTGCGGCGCACCATCTCGATCATCGCCACGGCGGCGGCCGGCGACGCTGCCGATCGCGCGCGGGCCCAGGCGTTGGTCGACGCCACCTACGAGCGTCTGCGCGGCCCATTGCCGGGCGTGCCCGGCGACCGGGCCGGTCGCCGCACCGCGTTCGAGGCCAACTTCACCGCCGAGGGCTTCCGTGATGCGGTGCGCAAGGCGGTGGCGTACGTCCATGCCGGCGACGTGTTCCAGGTGGTCCCCAGCCAGCGGTTGTCGGCCGACCTCGGGGTGCACCCATTCGCCGTGTACCGAGCCTTGCGGCGCGTGAACCCCAGCCCCTACCTCGGTTACCTCGATCTCGGACCGGTGACGCTCGTGGCCAGTAGCCCCGAGAGCCTGGTGCGCTCGGACGGCGCCCGGGTGGAGACGCTGCCCATCGCCGGGACCCGCCGCCGCGGCGCCACGGTGGCGGAGGACGAGGCGCTCGCGGCCGAGCTCCGCGCGGATGCCAAGGAGCGGGCCGAGCACGTGATGCTCGTCGACCTCGGGAGGAACGACCTGGGCCGCGTCTGCCGCTTCGGCAGCGTCCGCGTCGACGACCTCATGCGCGTCGAGCGCTACAGTCACGTGATGCACCTCGTGTCGACCGTGGTCGGTGAGCTCGCGGAGGGCCGCACCCCGCTCGACGCCTTGGCCGCGACGCTGCCGATGGGCACCGCCTCGGGCGCCCCCAAGATCCGCGCGATGGAGATCATCGACGAGCTCGAGCCCGTCCGGCGCGGCCCTTATGCGGGCGCCTTCGGCTACCTGGCGCTCTCCGGCCAGATGGACATGGCGCTCACCCTGCGGACGATGGTGGTCACGGGTGGGCGCCTGCACCTCCAGGCTGGCAGCGGCATCGTCGCCGACAGCGATCCCGAGGCCGAGTACCAGGAGTCGCTCAACAAGCTCGCGGCGCTGCGCCGCGCCGTCGACATGGCCACCGAGGGGCTCGCGTGAGTGCCGCCGCCGCCGCCGCCGCGGCGGGCGCCCGCCCGGACGCGGCCTGGCAACGCTTGGACGGCGGCCCGCTGCGGCTGCTGATGGTCGACAACTACGACTCGTTCACGTTCAACCTGGTCCAGTACCTCGGTGAGCTCGGCGCCGAGACGATCGTCTGGCGCAACGACGGCTTCACCCTCGACGACGTGCAGCAGCTCGATCCGGACGGCGTCGTGGTGTCGCCCGGGCCCGGCACCCCCAGCCAGGCCGGCTCGTCGGTGACGCTGATCCAGCGCTTCAGCGGTCGCTACCCGATCCTCGGCGTGTGCCTCGGGCACCAGGCCATCGGCCAGGCGTTCGGAGCCAAGGTGGTGCGAGCGCCGACGATCATGCACGGCAAGGCGAGTTCCGTGCGCCACGATGGCAGCGGCCCGTTCGAGGGGCTCGAGCCGGTGATCACGGCCACGCGCTACCACTCGCTCATGGTCGAGGAGCCGCCGGCGGAGCTGGTCGTGAACGCCTGGGCCGACGACCCGACCGGTCCGGTGATCATGGGCCTACGCCACGAGCGCCATCCGACCTGGGGGGTGCAGTTCCACCCCGAGAGCATCCTGACCGCCACCGGACACGCCATGCTGGCGAGCTTCTTGCGCCGCTGCGCCGCAACTTCGGGGACCTGAGCGGTGTGACGAAGCCGTGGCTCAGCGTCATCACCCCCAGCGCCGGGCGCCGCGCGCTGGTCGAGCGCAAGCTCGCGGCGCTGGGCCGCCAGACGCTCGGTCCCGACCGCATCGAAATGGTGCTGGTCGACAACGCCTGTCCCGAGGCCGTCGGCGATGCGGTCGAGGCCGGGCAGTGGCCGTTCCGGCTGCGCGTGCTGCGTAGCGCGCGGCGCCTGAGCGCGGCCGATGCCCGCATGCTCGCCGGCGAGGCCGCCACCGGGCGCTGGCTGTGGCTCTCGGACGACGACTGCGAGCCGGCCGCCGATGCCGCGGCAATCCACCTGCGGCGTCACGAGCGCGAGCGCTGCGTGAGCGTCGGCTCGGTGCGCTTCGTCGAGCCCAGCGGCGTGCGTGCGTGGCGCGCTGCCCGGCCGGGCTTCGCCCAGGTCACCGGGGTGAACACGGTGCTGGCACGCGCTGACCTGCTGGCAGTACGCCCGCACATCGTGCGGCTGCCCCGGCCCTACGGCGGCGAGGACACGGCGCTGGGGCTCGCGCTGGCGGCTGCCGGACTGCCGATCGTGGGCGTGCCTGCGGCCTGGGTCGACCACCACGGGCCCGATCCACGCCGCGGCGGCGACGCGCGCAAGGGCTTCGAAGCCGGGTTCAACGCCACCATCCTGGCCGCCCACTACCGCCACGCGGCCTGGGCGCTGGGCGTTCATCCGCTGCAACTCGCTCTCAAGAGGGTCGCCTTCGGTGCGCCGCTGTTGCCGCTGTGGCGCGCCGTGGCCGCCAGGACCGCGGACTTCGAGTACGCCTACTACCAGGGGAGCCGGTCGGCGTGGCGCACGCAGGCGCCGGGGCGACGCGCATGAGCATCGACCAGACCATCGCGACGCTGCTCGAGCGCGTGTTCGACGGGGAGCGGCTCACCAGCCAGGAAGCCCAGGGCGTCATGGGGCGGCTGATGGACGGCGATCTGTCGCAGCTCCAGGCGGCTGCCCTGCTCGCGGCGTTGCGCACGCGCGGCGAGACCGTCGACGAGATCGTCGGCTTCGCCCGTGCCATGCGCGAGCGCAGCGTGAAGGTGCCGCTCAGCACGAGCGAAGCGTTGGTCGATACCTGCGGTACCGGCGGGACCGGCGTCTCCACCATCAACGTCAGCACCACCGCCGCGTTCATCGCGGCCGCCGGCGGTGCACGCGTCGCCAAGCACGGCAACCGCGGCGTCACCAAGCGCTCGGGCTCGGCCGACGTGCTCGAGGCCCTGGGCGCGCGCATCGAGCTCCCGGTGGAGGCCGTGGGCGAGGCCATCGACACGCTCGGGATCGGCTTCCTGTTCGCGCGCTCACACCATCCCGCCATGCGCTTCGTGGCGCCGATCCGCGCTGATCTCGGCGCGCGCACCATCTTCAACAACCTCGGTCCCCTCACGAATCCAGCGGGTGCCACCCGGCACCTGCTGGGCGTCTTCGATCCGGCGCTGACGGTGCCGCTCGCGGAGGTGCTGCGCGCCCTGGGCCTGGAGCGCGCGCTGGTGGTCCACGGTGACGGCCTCGACGACCTCGCCCTGTCCGGACCGAGCGTGATCACCGAACTCTGGCCCGACGGCCGCCTGGAGACGCGGCGGCTCACGCCCGAGGCGCTCGGCGTGCAGCGCGCGCCGCGCGCCGCCATCCTCGGCGGCGACGCCGACGCCAATGCCATCGCCGCGCGCGAGGTGCTGTCGGGCCGCGACACGGGGCCTCGGCGCGACGTGGTGGCGCTGGCCGCCG
>SLRS01000258.1 GCA_007130855.1 Trueperaceae bacterium
CCACCAGCGCGAGCAACGCCCTCCCATAAGGCCGCCGGGCGCGCCGGTGGCGGTTGCGGCCCAGTTTCAGGGGCGGCGGCTCGGGATGCGGACGCTCGAACGGGAGCAGCAGCACCACCAGCGCGGCCAACGCATGCAACGGCAGGAGCGCCAACGTCGGCCCCGAGAGCGCGAGCTGCGCCACGAGCAGCCCGCCGACCACGAACGCCAGGACGCCGCGGCGAACCGCTCCAGCGCGCCCCAGCGCGAGCTCACTGGCCGCGCGCGAGAGCAGCGCCGCGCTGAGGCCCAGCGTCCACCAGGGCCACGTGCCCACGGCCTCGAGGAGCTCGTTCATGACGCCTGCGGGGCGGCGCCTGCGAGCGGCGTCGGGTCGCACGCCGCGGTCGTGACGATCACGCCGTCGCGCGCCAGCGCGTCGATGGCTGCAGCCTCGATCCCCAGCACCTCGCGCAAGACGCGGCGCGTGTCCCCTCCCAGGCTCGGGGGCGGCTCCGGCGGGACCGCGTGCTCACCGAACGGACTCGCCACCATCGGCACGGGCCCGACCCGCGGATGCTGAACCTCGGTCACCAAGGCGCGAGCGCTGGTCTGCGGATCGGCGAGGGCCTCGAGCAGGGTGGCGACGGGCGTGGCCGGTACTCCGGCGGCGACCAGCGCCGCGATCCAGTGCGCGCGCGGTCGCGTGGCGAAGCACTCGGCCAATAGCGGCACCAGGATGGCTCGCTCGCGCACCCGGCCGGCGTTGGTGGCATAGCGCGGGTCGCGCGCGAGTTCGGGCCGTTCGAGCACCGCGGCGAGCCGTTCGAACTGCCGGTCGTTGCCGCAGGCCACGACGAACGAGGCGTCGGCTGCCTCGAACGCCTGGTACGGGACGATGGTCGGGTGCGCGCTGCCGAGCCGCTCGGGCGCGCGCCCGGTGAGCAAGGTCGCCTGCGCCTGGTTCACCAGGCTCGCCAGGGTCACGTCCCACAACGCCATGTCGAGGTGCGCGCCCACGCCCGTGCGGTCGCGCTCGCGCAATGCGGCGAGGACACCGACGGCCGCGTGCAGTCCCGTGAGCACGTCGATCCAGGCGACGCCCACCTTGGCCGGCGCTGCCTCCGGGTGCCCGGTCATGGCCATCACGCCGGTGAGCGCCTGGAGCGCCACGTCGTAGCCGGGCTCGCGCGCCCGCGGCCCGCTGCCGCCGAACCCGGTGATCGAACAGGTGATGAGCCTCGGTGAGCAGGCGCGAAGGGTCGCCGGGTCGAGGCCGTAACGCACCAGGTCGCCGACCTTGAAGTTCTCGACCATGACGTCCGCATGCAGCGCCAGGTCGCGCACGAGCGCCGCGCCGCGGGGATCCTTGAGGTCGATCGCGAGCGAGCGCTTGTTGCGGTTCACGCTCAAGAAGTAAGCCGACTCCACCGGCCGGCCGGCCTCGTCCTCCGCGAACGGCGGCCCCCAGCCGCGCGTGTCGTCACCGCGTGGCGGTTCGACCTTCCACACCGTAGCGCCCAGGTCGGCCAACAGCTGCGTCGCGTAAGGCCCGGCCAGCACGCGGGAGAGATCGAGGACGAAGACACCTTGGAGCACGCTTGGGCGAGTGTACCGCGGACGTGCCGGGCAGCCGTCGGCGCCGGGCGCCGCACGCCCGGGTGCCCGCCCCGCTCCGGCCAGGACCCATGTTAGGCTTCGTCTCGCTCAGGCCCGGAGGCCGCCCATGCCACGACTCGAACGTTCCGTCGCCCTCGATGCAACCGCGCACCGACGGCGGCCGCGGCTTCGAGGGCCGGGCGACCGCGGTCTCGGCCCCCCCGACGCGCAGCGGAGCGAGGCACGTTGACCGCGCGGCGTCGGCCCGGGCGCCGCGGGCGGCGGCTGCCGCCACTCGCGTGGGCCGCGGCCGCCTTCGTCCTCCTCGGGATCACCGCGGCGCTCACGGTGTACGGGGCACTGTTCCGCCCCGGCCCCGAGTTGCACGTGCGCACCGCGGCAGGCGCCGAGGTCTTGAGGGTCCCTCTACGCACCGACCCGACCTGGGAGATCCGCCGGGTGGACGCCGCCACGGGTGTCGCGGTGCGCGACATCTACGCCTGGATCGCCGGGCGCATGCTCCTGACGGACACGCTGACCCCACGGCTCGACGTCGCGGGGCTCGGCGACGCCGTCGCTCGCGGCGAGATTCGTGACGATGGCGAGGGCGGCCATTGGATCGCCCACATCGACGCGCCGGTACCCGACGACGTCCACTGGCTCCGCGTGGGTAGCGAACGCATGGCGACCGTGCTGGTCCATGGAGCCCGGGAGTACGACCTGAGCGAGACCCACCCTGGGGAGCGCCTGCGGCTGGAGGTGGTCACCCCGTGAGCCGACTCGTGCGGACCCGGCGGCCGCTCGCCCGGCGGGCCTCGATGTCGCAGCCACCTGGTACGGACACGACGGCCGCGCGTTAGCCTGTGACGATGTACATCTTCAGCGTCAGTGAACTCCGACATGGAGGCGTGGGCAGCATCGTCCACGCTGGCGAGCGCGAGCCGTCGGCGATCGACAAGGCGCGTGCAAGCGGACCGTTGACGCTCGGGAACGAGGGCCTCCAGGGCGACACGGTCGCCGACCGCCGCAACCACGGCGGCCCCGACAAGGCGCTGTGCGTGTACCCGGCGAGCCGCTACGACGCCTGGCAGGAGCGCTATGGTCGCGACCTGCGGCGTCCGGCCTTCGGGGAGAACCTGCTCGTGGCCGGCATCGACGAGCAGGGCACCTGTGTCGGCGACGTGATCGGCCTGGGAACGGCCGTCGTGCAGGTCAGCCAACCGCGCGTGCCGTGCCACAAGCCCGCGGCGTTCACCGGCGAGGAGCGCCTGACCTCCGACCTGATCGCCACCGGCTGGACCGGCTGGTACCTGCGGGTGCTCCAGACCGGCGTGATCGAAGAGGGCGATCAGGGCGTGCTACAGCAGCGCGAAGACGGCGCACTCGACGTGCTCCGGCTCAACGAACTGCGTTACGGCGTTTCGGTCGAAGCCGCCGACCTGCTCGCGGCCGCCGATGCGCCCGGCCTGATGGAGGCGTGGCGCGAGGTGTTCCGGGAGCGGGCCAGCAGGCTACGGCGAGCGCGTCCCGAGGCGTAGTCGTCGCAGGCGGGCCGTGAGACGCGTCAGCGTGGAGAC
>SLRS01000149.1 GCA_007130855.1 Trueperaceae bacterium
AGCCACACGATCGCCAGGACCGAGTCGGGCACCGGCGTGTCCCAGGGTGCTACGAGCTTCGGCACGAGCAACACGCTGCCGGCGCGCACCGCGTCGAGCAGCTGCCACTGTGGGTCCTCGAGGATGGCCTCGACCGAGGCGCGGCCGTATTGCGGTACCAGGATGAAGTCGGGGTTCCATTTGAGCACCTGCTCGACGTCGACGTCGTTCCAGTGACCGGCCAGGTGCGCGGTAACCGAGGTCGCACGCACGGCCTCGATGAGCGCGTGCTGGTACATGGCGCCGCTGGCGACGCGGGTGCGTTGGGTGCCGGTGAAGAGCACGCTGGGCGCCGTTTGGAGGTGCTCGGTGGCGCGCTCGACGCTCGCCAGCACGTGGTCGTAATACGCGATCCAGGCTTCGGCCCGCGCCTCAGCGTCGGGGCCCAAGGCTCGTCCGGCGATCCGCATCGCCTCTCGCAGCCGCCCGGTGGACTCGCCCGCGAAACCGATGACGGGGACTCCGAGGGCCTCGATCGGCGCGGCCCACTCGGCTCGGGCGGTGGCGAACACCAGGTCGGGAGCGAGGGTGGCGATGTACTCGACGTTGGTGGTGTCCTCCGGTGTGACCGTGCCGAGCTCGGGGAAGCGTGGGTCGATGCGTTCCATGGCGGCGGCGCCCTGCGGATCACGCGCGCCGAGATAGTTCCCGAGCACGATTCGTTCGCCGGCACCTACGGCGTACGCCAGGTACGTGGCGAGCGCGTACGGGCTCGCCAGTCGCTCGACCGGCTGGGCGATCTCGAAGGTTCGGCCGTCCTGGTCGGTGATGGTCACCGTGGCCGGCAACAGGCCCGCGGTGATCAGGCTCCGCTGACCCGCGGGTGAGGTGGCGAACCGTTGGAAGGCCCGCGCTGCGGCGTTGTCCACCTGGCGGGTCAGGCGTGCGTCGGGCGTGAGCGCCACCGAGCGCGTGTCGCGCCAGTCGATGCCGCCGCGCGCGAGCACGAGGTCGGCGCCGTCATCGACCAGTTCGAGGACCCCGTCGTATGCACCAGCGAGCGCTGCGAACACGGTGGCGAGCTCGGGCTCGACCTGCAACCGCAGACCGCCGGCTGACGCCTGCGCGCCGAGAACCGCAACGAGCGACGTGACCAGCAGCAGACGAAGCCGGTGGTGGCAGCCCTGCATCGTGTACCTCCTCGAGCGCCGCCGCGAGGGCCGCGCCGTTCGCTGCGGCGCCCCAACGACTTCGGCATCCTCGGTGCGCATCGTGCGCACCGTAGACTGACACATGCCCCTGGGTTGCGTCAGCCCCCCGGTCCGTTGGCACGGGCTGATCCTGGCCGGCGGGGCGGCGAAGCGCTTTGGCCGCGACAAGGTGGTGGTGCGCGTGAACGGGGAGCGCCTCATCGACCTCGCAACCGCCTCACTGGCCGAGGCCGTCGCCATCAGCGTGGCCCTGGGTACCCCCGAGCGCGCGGCGGCGCTCGCGCCGCTCCTGCCGCCGGGCGTGACTGGTTTCGCGGATGACCGACCGGGCTGCGGCCCCATGGGTGGTCTCGCCAGCGCGCTCTCGCGCCACCGCGACGACTGGGTGGCGGTCCTCGCGGCGGACCTACCGCTCGTGCCCGTGACGTGGTGGTCGTGGTTGGCCCAGCAGCACCAGCGCGGGGCGGCAGCGCTGGTGCCGCGCGACGCGAACGGTCGCTGGGAGCCGCTCGCGGCGCTCTACCATGGCTCGCTCGCCGACGACCTGCACGCCCAGGTGGCCTCGGGTCAGCGTGCGCGCCTGGCGCTGCACACGTGGTTGGACACGCTGGCCGACGCTCGCCAGGTGGTGTCGGTCGACCCCACCTCGCTGCCGGCCGGCGCGCTGCTCAATGTCAACCGACCGGAGGACGCCGCTCGACTCGAGCACCTGCTCGCGCAACGCCTCGCTGCGGGCTGAGCGCCGTCTCCCGGCGAGGCGGGGGTCGTCGGCGCGGGCTGGGCAGGTGAAGGTGCGGCGTGCGCCGGTTCAGGGGACGGCGGCCAGTCGCTGCGTGGGCGGCCTCTGGCCGGGCCATCGACCGTGCCGCGGGACCCGCACGCCTCCGCCGTGTCACGCCCCCGTGTCACGCCCCCGGTAATCCAGAGCGGACCACGAGACAAGGGACATCCTTACCTGTCCGTCGTCAAATTACGCGTGGCAGCATCGACTGCGATAGATCGAAGGAGGTCGATTCATGAAGTTGTCCAGGCGGAGCTTCCTGAAGGCGTCGGCCGCCGCTGGTCTCGGGGCGGCGTTGCTGCACGGCAACGCCCGTGCCCAGGCTAGCGCCACCGATAGCGACGCGCCGGTGCCCGACGGGCCCGGCGGGCCACTGGCCGAGGGTGAGTGGAAGCCCGTTGGTTGCGCCGGCTGCACCTCGTGGTGCAGCAAGGAGGTGTTCGTCCTCGACGGCCGCATGATCAAGGTGCGCGGAAACGCGCGCTCGAAGGTCCATGGCGGCGCCAGCTGCGTCCGCTCCCACCTCATCTTGCAGATGGTGTACGATCCCGACCGGATCAAGCAGCCCATGAAGCGCACGAACCCGCGCAAGGGGCGCGACGAGGACCCCGGCTGGGAGCCGGTGAGCTGGGACGAGGCCGTCGGCATGCTGGCCGACAAGATCATCGAGCTGCGCGAGCGCGGCGAGGCCAACAAGTTCGCCACCTTCCGCGGTCGCTACACCAACATCAACGACATCGTCTACGCGCGGCTCCCGCAGATGATCGGTTCGCCCAACAACATCTCCCACAGCTCCATCTGCGCCGAAGCCGAGAAGTTCGGGCCCTACTACACGCAGGGGTACTGGGCCTATCGCGATTACGACATCGCCCGAGCCGACTACGCGCTCTGCTGGGGCATGGACCCCATCGCCACCGGCCGTCAGGTGTCGTTCTACACCGCGGCCTGGGGCGATCAGCTCGAGCGCGGCATGAAGATCGCGACCGTCGACCCGCGCTTCTCGAACACCGCCGCCAAGAGCCACGAGTGGCTGCCGGTGGTCCCGGGCGAGGACGACGCCCTGGCGCTCGCCATGGCGCACGAGATCCTCGTGATCGGCGGCTGGAACCGCGAGTTCATCGGTGACTTCACGGACGGCGACAACCGCTTCGTCGCCGGCGAGA
>SLRS01000051.1 GCA_007130855.1 Trueperaceae bacterium
CTAGGAGGCGGCGGCGGCGATGACAGCGGTGCGGGTGGCGGGGCCGGAGCCCGACACGGTGCCGGGACGCGGCTGGCGAGCGACCCGATGACCGGCGTGGGTACGTTCCTCGAGCGGCAGTTCTCGCTCCAGGGCAAGGCCGCGCTGGTGACGGGGGCCAGCGGCGGCATCGGTCGGGTGCTGGCGCTGGCGCTGGCACGGGCCGGCGCCGCCGTGGCGATCCACGGACGCTCCGAGCCGCGCCTGCGCGAGACCGCCGCACTGATCGACGAGGCCGGTGGACGCTCGCTGCCCCTCACCGCCGAGCTCACCGACACCGACGCCTGTCGCGAACTCGTGACGCGCGCCCACCGGGAGTTGGGGAGCCTCGACGTGCTGGTCAACAACGCCGGCATGAACCGCCGCACGCCGATCGAGCGCGTCACCCGCGACGACTTCGACACGATCCTGGCCGCCAACCTGCGCAGCGCCTACTTCCTCAGCCAGGCCGCCCACCCGCTCATGCGCGCTGCAGGCGGCGGGAAGATCATCCACGTCGGCTCGGTGACCTCGACCTACGGCCTCGGCGGCGTCTCCGCCTACGGTCTGAGCAAGAGCGCCCTCGCCCACGCGACCAAGACGATGGCGGTAGAATGGGCGAGGGACAACGTCCAGGTGAACTGCCTGGCGCCGGGCTTCATGCTGACACCGCTGACCGAAGCGCCGATCTGGGGCGACGAGGTACGCAAGACGTGGCTCGTCGGGCGGATACCCGCCCGACGGCCGGGAAGGTCGGAAGAGTTGGTGGGAGCATTGCTGCTCTTCGCATCGTCGAGCTCGAGCTATCTCACCGGGCAGACACTCTACGTCGACGGCGGGTTCGTGGCCGGAGGCTGGTGGAGCGATGCCTAGGGCGGCTCGCGACGGCCGGCGCAGCGGCAGGCCGGGCGCCGCCAAGCCCCGCACGCTGCTGAAGGACCAGGCCTACC
Source organism: Trueperaceae bacterium (assembly GCA_007130855.1). GTDB lineage: Bacteria > Deinococcota > Deinococci > Deinococcales > Trueperaceae > CSSed10-48. Next base: position 969 of record SLRS01000051.1, read on the forward strand.
AGCAGATCAAGTCGCTCATCACCACCGGCGAGTACCCGCCGGGCACCTTCCTGTCGGAGAACATGCTGGCCACCCGGCTCGGCATGAGCAAGACGCCGGTGCGCTCGGCCATCGAGCGCCTCGAGGCGGCGGGTTTCCTGGTGGTGTCGCCGCAGCAGGGGATCTTGGTCAGTGGTCTGTCGCTCGACGAGATCATCGACCACTTCGAGATCCGGGCGGCGCTCGAGACGTTCCTGATGCGCCGGCTCGCCGGGCGGCTCACCGGGGAGCAGATCGAGAAGCTCCGGGCGAACCTCGCGGAGCAGGCCGCCGCCGCCGAGGCGGGCGACCTGGTCCTGTATCAGCGGCTCGACCCGGAACTGCATCAGCTCTTCTGCGAGAGCCTGGGCAACCGGGAGATCACCACCGCCATGCTGCGCCTGCAGGACAAGCTGCACCGGATCATCACCCGCGTCATCCAGACCAACCCCGACCGCATGGTCTCGAGCCTGCGCGAGCACGAGGCCATCCTCGAGGCCCTCGTCGAGGGCGACGGCGAGGAGGCGGCGAAGCGCATGGAGGAGCACCTCGAGCGCGGGCGGCGCTACCTGGTGTCGCGTTAGTGTCGCGTTAGCCGCGAGCGCGCGGACGCTCGGTCAGGGTGTGCTCGGCCAAGGCCCGCTCGATGACGACGTCGACCTCGTACCCATCGCCTGTTCGTGGCCGACATGTGCCGGCTGTGGGGGTCCGGCGCCGAGACGGGCCGGTCGGCACGGCCTAGGCGTCGGCCTCTGGTCAGCCGAGCTCGTCGGCGACGTACGCTTCGAGGCCCGCCAGCGACATGCGGTACTTGCCGCGGCTGCCATCGACGATGCCGAGCTCGCGCAGCTCGGCGATGGCGGTGGAGGCCGACACGCGCGTGGCCGAGGCGAGCGAGGCGATGTCGTCGTGGCGCAGCTGCGTCTGCAGCGACACCAGGTCGCCGCCGGGCTCGCGCTCGCCGAAGCGCTCGGCCTGGTCGAGCAGCACCTTCGCCACGCGGCGCTTCACCGGATCGAGCGTGTGGGTGAGCAGGTCGCGGCAGCGCACCAAGTTGGTGGCCAGGATCTCGGCGAAGCGCACGGTGAAGGCGGGGGCATGCAGCGCCAGTTGGGTGAACTGGTCGCGGTCCATCGGGCAGGCGACCACGTCGGTGATCGCGACCGCGTCGAGCAGGTAGTACTCGGTGTCGATCACGAACGCCTCACCGATGAAGTCGTCGGGGCCCACGACCGCGATCACCCGCTCGTGCCCCTCGGGCGTGAGCGTCACCAGCTTGACCTGACCCCGGGCGATCACGTGCAGATGCGTGGCGGGCTCGCCCTCTCGGAACAGGTGCTCGCCGCGGCGGAAGGGCCGCTCGGGGCACACCCGCATGAACTCGGCCAACACGTCGCCGGCCATCACCTCCGAGAAGCGCGTGCCTTGGGCGAACCAGACTGAAGCGCGCATGGCCACACTGTAGCCTGCCCAACGGAGGCCGCCGCGGTCGGTCGTGTGCTGTACCGGCTCGGCGCGCCCTGCCAAGCCGGTCGTGACCTGTACCGACGCCACCCACCCGGGAACCTAACCTGCTCCCATGGATGCAACCCCTACCCCCTCCCGCGGTCTCCGGCCGCGGCGCCTACGCGCGCCGCTCGGGGCTTTGGCCACCATGCTCCTCCTCGCCTCGGCACTCTCGCAGGCGCTTGCGGTGAGCGAAGCGCAACTGCAGCGCCTGCGCGTCTCCGCCGAGCACGCCACCATCCCGATCGCCGACATCCTCTCCGGCGGCCCACCGCCCCAGGGCATCCCCGCGCTCGGCTTCCGCGGCCTCCAAGGCGTCGCCGACGCCACCCGCGAGCCGCGCTTCGTGACCCAAGACGAAGCCGCCGCCTGGCTCGGCGAACGCGAGCCGGTGGTGCTGATGCGCCTCGGCGGCGAGGCCCGCCTCTACCCGCTGCAGATCCTCACCTGGCACGAGATCGCCAACGACACCCTCGGCGGCGTGCCGGTGGCCGTCACCTTCTGCCCGCTGTGCAATAGCGCCTTGGCGTTCGACCGGCGCGTGCCGGCCACGCAATCGCAGGTCGACGCCCTGCGGCGAGACGGTCACGAGGTGCGGGCCGAGCCGCTCGACGCCGAGGTCGCGCGGCTGTTCGAGC
>SLRS01000273.1 GCA_007130855.1 Trueperaceae bacterium
CGACTTCGCCCGCTTCAGCAGCGTCACGATGCTGACGCCGGAAGCAACGCTCGGCCCCTGAGGACCTGCAGGGCTCAGCTGATCACCAAAGGAGACCGGCGCGGCGCGCAGCCTCAAGGATCGGGACAGGATCGATGGCGCTCCTCGATCTACTTCGAGGCGCCGGGCGCGTCCACCGTCGGGCCCACGACTGCGCCCGTATCGCCTGGCTCCTCCTGCTCGTGCATCAGCGTCGTCATCTCATCGAGCAGCGCGTGGAGCTCCTCGTGAGAGCGCGGATGCGACGCGGCGCGGTTCAACTGCAGCAGCTCCATGGCGGCCTGCCTCAAGGTCGTCAACGCCTCGTCCGCATCGGGCGTGACGAGGTAGCGACGGTGCGGGTTCGGGTCGAACAGCGCGTGGTGGCACGCTTCTGCGACCGCGTCCGCCGGCGGGAACTGACTCCGGGAGAGATCGGCGCCCGGCTCGTAGGCGTTGCGAAGCCACTCGCTCGCACCGTCGCGCTTGGGCACGCGCTGCACGAAGTTCGTCGCGATCAGAGACTGGAAGTTGCCCGGCACGACCGCACACACGTGCACCCCAGGCTCCCGCAACTGCGCCCACAACGAGTCCGTGTACGCCTCCAGGGCGTGCTTCGACATGCTGTAGATGCCCATCTGTGCAGACGACAGCGTGCCGCTGATGCTCGACATGTTCACGATGCGCCCGCCACTCTCGAGCAGGAGGTCCACCACGGCGTTGGTGACCCGGTGGGCACCGAACACGTTGATGTCGAACACGTCGCGCATGTCCTGTTGGGACTCGCCCGTGAGGTGACCCACCTGCCCCACACCCGCGTTGTTGACCAGTCCCCACAGACCCGCGCCCCGCTCGTCGATCGCCACCCGGAGCCGCGCCACGTCGTCGTCGCTGCGCACGTCGCACAGGACCGGCTCGACGCCCTGAAGCGCGGCCAGCCGCTCCGCGTCCGCGGCGCTGCGCACGGTGGCGAAGACGGAAACACCGCGCTCGGCGAGGAGCGCCACCGTGGCGAGACCGATCCCGGAACTGCTGCCTGTGACGAGCACGGGTCGTTGCATGAAGAGCACTGTACTCGGCACCGCAGCGGACGGCCCTGCAGCCACCCCGAGTGCGCCGTGGTCCCGGTACTGGATGCTCGACGTCCATTCTCGCCAGCGTGCGGCTCACGTAGGTTCTGGTGGCGCAGCCCTGGGGGGACGCTCCCGGACGTGGCGGTCGCGCAGCAGCAGCGCCGTCAGCGCAGGCAACGCAGCCGTGCCGAGCAACATCGCTTCAGCCCCGAAGGCGTCGGAAACGATCCCGGCCGCGGCCGGTCCCACGACGCTGCCCACCGCTGCGGCGAGCAGCGCCACCGTGAAGCTCAGTGACGGGAGGGAGGGGAAGAGGCGCTCGGACCAGAAGGCCAGGACGGCGCTCGTCATCATCACATGCACGCCCTGCCCCCCGGCCGACAGGATGACGCCAGTCCACGTGTCCGGCGCGATCGCGACGAGAGCGACCGACAGAGCGCCGGCCAGCATGAGGAGGCGCAGGAGCAGCGGCAGGCCGATCATCGCCTCGACGCGCCCGGTCAGCAGCCCGGCGAGGCCGAAGAGGCCGTAGCAGATGAAGACGAGCGCGGGCATCGCCGCGACGGGCACGCCCGGCACCCCGCCCACCATGACCACATGGTCGGCGGCGAAGGCGATGTAGATTGCCGACGTCGTCCCGTAGACCAAGCCGATGGCCGCGAGCGGCACCACAGCGGCGTGGACGAGCTCTCTCCAAGCCTCTTTCGGCCCATCGCTGCGAGCCTTGCCGACGCCGCGGAAGGCAACCCAGTTGCCAAACAGAGCGACGGCGCTTGCGGCAGCGAAGAATGCCCAGCCCAAGCGCCACGACAGACCGCCGAGTACCACGACCAAAGCCGCGACACCGGCCAACGCGATGCCGACACCGGTGCCGGTGCTGACGACCGACAGCGCGGACGGACGATCCTCGAACCGGACCTTCCGATGGATGGCGTCGTTGAACGGCGTCCAGGCAAGACCGGCGCTCGAGGTGGCGAGGAAGACCCCGATCGCCAACACGGGCAGATTCGGCGCCAGCGCCACGACCCCCATCCCGACCGTGGCAGCGGCCAGGCCCGACACGACCGGCAATCCCGGGCCCCATCGCGTGAGTTGAGCCTGAGCGATCACGAGCCCGACGAAGAACCCGAGGAAGCCGAGACTCGCGACGAACCCGACAGCCGAGGTCGACATGGAGAACGCCGACCTGAACTCGGGCACGAAGAGACCGAACCCCATGCGGCCCGGCCCGAACGTGATGGCGGTCGCGGCGAAGCCGGCCGCGGAGAGGCTCCAGAATCGACTGATGACACCGCCTCCGTCCACCCCACGATATCGACACCTCGCGCACAGCTCCGTCGCTGCGATCGCGGGGCGATGCCGAGCACGGACCGCCGGCACCGAACCGACGGCGCGGTAGCCTGGATGCACCACACGTGGGCACGCGCCGTCGCCGACCGCGCCGCGCCCCGGCAAGAGGAGGCCGTCATGAAATACCGACGCTTGGGCTCGACCGCATTGCCCGTCTCCGTCGTCGGCATCGGCACCTGGCAGTTCGGGGGCGAATGGGGCCGCGACTACGACGTGCCCGAGGTGCGAGCCATCTTGGAGCGGGCCCAGGAGTTGGGCATCAACCTCCTCGACACGGCCGAGTGCTACGGGGACCACGTCTCCGAACGGCTCATCGGTGAAGCGATCGAAGGCCGCCGCGAACAGTGGTTCGTCGCCACCAAGTTCGGCCATCGCTACCTCGGCGAGTTCCAACGCGATCAGCTGTGGTCGGCCGACGACGTCCTCCGGCAACTCGACGCCTCACTCGAGGCGCTCGGAACCGACTACGTCGACCTCTACCAGTTCCACTCCGGGAAGCAGGAGGCCTTCGACGACCCGGAGCTGTGGCAGGCGCTCGCCGAACAGGTGAAAGTGGGCCGCATCCGCCATCTGGGGATCTCGATCAGCAAGAACGACGACGATTACCAGACGAGCCGTGCACGCGAGGTAGGGGCCGAGGCGATCCAAGTGGTCTATAACCGGCTCGACCGCACACCCGAGCAACAGGTCTTCGCCACCTGCCAGAGCCACGACCTGGGCGTGTTGGCCCGCGTGCCGCTCGCCAGCGGGTACCTGAGTGGCAAGTACCGGCCCGACGCGACCTTCGACAACGCCAGCGACGTGCGCTCACGGCATGACCGGGAGGGCGTGCGACGCAAGCTCGAGGAAGCCGAACGGATCCGCAACGAGGAGGTGCCGGAGGGGGTCGACATGGCGACGTGGGCACTGGCCTGGTGCCTACAGCATCCGGCCGTGACCTGCGTGATCCCCGGCTGCAAGGACGTCGAACAGGTCGAGGCCAACGCCAAGGCGGCCGACCTCGACATGGTGCGCGACGACCATCCGCAGGCGGTGGTCGGCACGTAGGTGGCGAACTGAGGCGAGCATGAACCGATCGCTCCGCCGGAGACATCCGACCTCTGTGCCCACGCCCACTTCGGTAGCCACCTGGCCGCCGGCGCCGCCCAGGTCGGCGAGGGAACAGGTGGCGAGCACCACGGCCAGCAGCGCGAACGGGGTCAGGGCCCGGAGGTCGACGTCGGCGCTTGCGTGAACGACTTCAGCTACGCCAGGTACCGGTGCGGGCTGGTCGCCTAGGTCCCCCGCGTCCCGAGCAGCACGTAGCGGAGCTTCGCGACCATGTGATGATCCCAGATCTGCACTTCGTACGTGATGTGTCTTGGCGCATACTCCTGATGCACCTGCTCCAGCATCGAGAATGGGAAGATCTTGCCATGATCTGGCAAGGCAACGCGAACGTCGGTCGCTCCTCCGAACGTCAGCCCTGCCTCCATGATCCTGTTCCGGTACGCAGTGTGACTGTCATTCAGGGTGAACGTCACGTTACGCGTATCGTCGAGGTCCTCGATCTCCACCATCACGACGCGAGGTTCGGTTTCATCATGCCTCGTTCTGTGCCGGGCCAGTTCGATCGCCTTGCGCTCGCTGAGGTTGGGGATCAGATAGAAGTAGACTGGGACCTTCTCCTTCAGGGCGCCGAAGCGCTGCGTGTAGTCCTCGTACATCGCTTCTTCAACGAATCGTCTCCTGGCCAGATAGCCACGGCGCTCGAGCGGCGAGAAGCGGACCCAGAACCACCCCTTCTGGGATGTGATCGCGTTACAGACGTCGTCCACTTCGGCCACGTCGGCCATGGTGATCGGCTTGAACAGGAATCGTTCATCGTTGAAAAAGTGAACGAGGTATCGCAGGTCACCTGGCACGGACCTCATCATCCCAGGCTGCACAGCCCTAGGCAACGTCCTGCGACGGGCAACTCCGGTGTCCCGGTGCGAGCGGTGCCCCGCGCCGAGCCGCAGGACCACGAGCGGCCCCCGCGTCGAGCCCATCGCTCGGACCCCTGCACGCCCCCGCGCCGGTCGCCCAGAGTGGCGGCATGCGTCCCACCCGAAGGGGGCTCCCATGCGCTCGCTGATTCCGTTCGTGGCGCTCGCCCTGACCTGGTGCGCGGCGACCGCCCAGCCGCTGCCCGCCAGGTTCGTATCCGACGACGGGGCCGTGGCGCTCTTCTTGGACGAGAGTGGGACCGAGACGCACGCCAAACGCGCGCCTGGGTGTTCCCGGCGTCGGCTTCCCGGACGTCGGCGCCGCCTTGGCCCTCGTATCTGGGCCGAGACCGAGCACCCGCGAGGCCTTCGCAGCGCTCGACGACGAGACCCGCGACAGCTGGATGACGGCCTGGCGGCGCCTGCAGACCGGACCCCAAGACCTGCGCTCGGACGCCCTCACGATGATCGCCTCGATGGACGACCTGCTCGGCTTCGAGTGGTTCGCCATCGAGCAGGCGCTCGGCTACGGCCGACCCCCCACCCTCGGCATCGTGCTCGCCGCGCAGGTCGATGCCGAGCGCCTCGGCGACCGCTTGGCGCGCCGCGGCTTCGCCTCGACGGTGCTCCATGGCGTCACGATCTGGCACCGCAACGAGGACGGGCGGGTGAACCTCGCCGAGCGCACCCCAGCCGACCCGTTCGTCGGACCCCTCGGCATGGCGGCCCGCATCGCCGTGCTCCCGGACCACCTCGTCGGCACCCGCTTCTGGTCGATGACCCGCGAGGCAGCATCGGGTACCGCGCTCACGCTCGAGCGCGTGCCAGAGACGCTCGAGCGCGTGCCAGAGTAGGAGCGATGAAGGCGTTCAACGGCGTGATGATGCAGTACTTCCACTGGTACACGCCCGCCGACGGCTCGCTGTGGCGGCAACTCACGCAGGAGGCTGCGGCGTTGGCCGCGGCCGGCGTCACCTCGGTCTGGCTACCCCCGGCCTATAAGGGTGCGGCCGGCGGCTTCGATGCCGGCTACGGCGTGTACGACCTGTTCGACCTGGGCGAGTTCGACCAGAAGGGCTCGGTGCGGACCAAGTACGGCACCCGCGACGAGTACGTGCGTGCGATCGAGGCCGCGCACGCGGCGGGAATCCAGGTCTACGCCGACGTCGTCATCAACCACAAGCTCGGCGGCGACCATGAGGAGACGTTCAAGGCCACGCCGTTCGACCCGGACGACCGCCACCGCCCGATCGGCGAGATGCAGACGATCCGGGCCTGGACCCACTTCACCTTCCCCGGCCGCCGAGGCGCCTACTCGGAACTGCAATGGCACTGGTGGCACTTCAACGCCACCGATGCCAACGCGCTCGCGGACGGAACGCCTGCGGTGTACCTCTTCGAGGGGAAGCGCTTCCTCGAAAACGTCGACCTCGAGAAGGGCAACTTCGACTACTTGATGGGGTGCAACCTCGACGTCGACAACCCCGACGTGCGTGCGGAGTTGCAGCACTGGGGCGAGTGGTACCTGGAGACGACGGGGGTCGACGGGTTCCGCTTCGACGCCGTCAAGCACGTCGAGGCAGGCTTCTTCGTCGAGTGGCTCGAGCACCTCCGCCAGCGCAGTGGACGCCCGTTGTTCGCCGTCGGCGAGTACTGGTCGGCCGTCGGCGACGCGCTGAAGCACTTCCTCGGCACCACCGACGGCAGCATGATGCTGTTCGACACGGGCCTGCACTACGCCTTCGCGGAGGCGAGCCGCGCAGGCGACGCCTTCGACCTCCGGACCCTCTTCGACCGCAGCCTCGTCAAGGACCATCCGGACCTCGCCGTGACGCTGGTGAGCAACCACGACACGCAGCCGCTGCAATCGCTCGAGTCGGTGGTGGAGGCCTGGTTCATCCCGCTGGCGTACGCGGCGATCTTGCTGCGGCGCGGAGGATACCCGTGCGTGTTCCAGCCCGACTACTACGGAGCGACCTACACCGACGTGGGCGCCGATGGACAGGAGCACGAGATCGTGATGGCGAGCCACCGATGGATGATCGACCGCTGCCTGCAGGCGCGTCGCAGCCACGCGTTCGGTGAGCAACACGATCACCTCGACGACCGGCACTGCATCGGTTGGACGCGCAGCGGCACCGACGAGCATCCCGGCGGGCTGGCCGTGCTGCTGAGCAACGCCACTGGCGCCACCAAGTGGATGCAGGCCGGTGCGCCGAACACCACCTACGTCGACATCACGGCGCACGTCGAGGACGCCATCGTCACTGACGACGCGGGTTGGGCCGAGTTCCGCTGCCGCGGTCGGTCGGTGTCGGTGTGGCTCCCGCGTTGACGGGTCGGCGAACCGACGCAGGGCGAGCCTGCGCGGCAGCGACGCCGCGTTGACGACGGCTCAGCCATCGCCAACACGGCGCCACCCCGGTCCCCGTACCAAGCTGCCCTTACGCGGGCGTGAGGTCGTACGCCTCGCTGATCCGGGTGAAGGGGATCTGCGCCTGCTCGTTCACCTGCTTGACGCGGTCGGCGTCCGGCGCCTCGAAGAGGCACATGCAGTGCGCTTCACCAGGCACGAAGGTGCTGCGGATGTAGCGCACGGGCTTCCCTGCTGCGCTGAATGCGCGGCTGGTGTCGATGGCGGCGCGTTGGGCGGCGCCGAGTTCTTCCATGCTGATCCCTGGTAGATCCCGGTCGACCATGTAGACGGGCATAGCGTCCTCTTCCTCGCGCCTGGGCGCTCGTATACGGCGCGTCAGCGACCGCTCGTGGGGTGATGTGGGCGAGCTACGGACGCCTTCAGATCTGCGTCGGTTCGGGCATCATCATGCTCGCTCCTCTTCTTCTGCTCGACTCGCAGATGGAGGCACGATGCTGCATGCGGTGTTACGCGAGCGTTACACCGCCACCGCGGCCGTCCACCTCGGCTGAGGGCCGCATGCGATGAAGGCCCTGCGCTTCGTGGACGCTCCGCCATCACGGCGGTGAGACCGAGGTACGTTGGCTGCATCTGGCACGCCCCGTCGACGACGCCAGGCGGGAACCGGACCGTGAGCGCGACCGTGTCCGAACCGAGGCGAGACGACGACCATGGAGGTACGAGGATGACGCAGCACGACGATCTGCACGGCAGTGATCCGGCAGGCGATCCCCTCGCCGTCGTCCGGCGCTACCTCGAGGGTTGGGCGACGGGCGACGGCGCCATCTTCGAGGCGGTGCTCGCGCCCGACTTCTACGACGTCATGTACGGACAGCGTCGGGATCGTGCCACGCTGATCGCTCAGGCGCAGGGGAACGACTTCGACGACAGGTCCATCTCCATCGACGAAGCAGTGGTGCTCGGAGACACGGTGGTCGTGCGAACGACCAACCGCCACCGGCACGTCGCCACCGGCCGGCGCGTGACCATGACCGGCATGATCTGGGCGCGCGTGGTCGACGGCAAGATCACCACCGGATGGGGCGAGCACGACCGGCTCGGCCAACTCCAGCAACTCGGCGTGGTCCCCTCAGGAGGGGAAGCCCAGAACTGGATCCGGGAGCGGCTGCTCGAAGCGAGCGAGTCCAACGCCACCACGTGAACGCATGGCCGTCCAACCATCAGCTGCAGCGCGAATCGTCGGCAGCGAGATGCTCGTCGTCGCTGTCAGGCAACGCTTCGGTAACCACCGAAGCGCGGTGGCCGACGCCGTCACCGAACGGCTCGCCGTAACGCTCGCATCACGCCCCGAGCACTCCCCTTCCTCATGCTCGCGTGGACCCTACGTGGAGCCTGATCCAGCGTCGCCTCGTGGACCGGGCGTGACCGTCCGCCTCGTTCGGCACGCCTGGCCCTCCCTCCCGTAGGCTGCGACCATGCACGATCTGCGGTCCGTGGCGATGGCCTTGCGTACCGCTCGCGGGGTGGTGGTCCTCACCGGTGCGGGCGTTTCGGTCGAGAGCGGGCTGCGCCCCTTCCGTGGGGCCGACGGCTGGTGGAAGGGGCATGATCCCACTGTGCTGGCCACGCCCGAGGCGTTCGCCGCGGACCCTGCGCTGGTGAGCGAGTGGTACGACACCCGCCGCCTGGCGGCACTGGCCGCGCAGCCCAACGCGGCGCACCGCGCCATCAGCAGGTTGGAGCGGCACCTGGTCGGTGCGGGTGGACGCTTCGCGTTGCTGACGCAGAACGTCGACGATCTGCATCGGCGCGCCGGCAGCGAGCACGTGGTCGAACTCCACGGGAACATCACCGTGTGGCGCGACCACCGCTCGGGCCGCAAGGTGACGCCCGAGCCGGTGCCGTTCACGGCGTATCCGCAGCCTGGGCCGGACGGCGGCTGGCTGCGTCCGGACGTGGTGTGGTTCGGCGAGGTCCTGCCGACCGCGGCGTGGAACGCCGCCGAGGCGGCGCTGTCGTGGTGCGACATGCTGCTGGTGGTCGGCACGAGCTCGGTCGTGTTCCCGGCGGCCGGGTTGGTGGAGCGGGCTGCCGCGGCGGGCGCGGTGACGGTCGAGGTCAACGTCGAGGCCACGTATGCGCGGGTGGAGCATCGCCTGGTCGGACCGGCCGGCGAGGTGCTGCCCCGCCTGCTGGACGAGGCGTTCGGGAACGCGCCCAGGGGGTGAGGGCACCGGCGAAGTCCACGTCGTCCACGAGGAGCGCGGCGACGCCATCGCGGCCGAAGCCGCAGCGGCGCGCGCGTGAGATAGTGGCGGTATCGTCGTGGCGAACGCGTCTGGGAGGCGGGAATGGAGCGACGGTCTGCTGCACCTGAGGCACCGGCACCAGCGCCGGCCGACGTTGGTTGGACGGTCACGGTCAGTGAACCCCTGCCCGACTGCCCGAGCGTCGCGGCCGCCTGGGAGAGGATCGCGACGCAGTCGACGTGGGGCGAGTGGCGGACGCAGAGCGAGATGCGGGGCAAGAACGTCACCACCACGATCGTCCCCCCAGCCACCGAGCCGCTCCAGGCGGGCGACGAGTACATCGTGAAGGTCGGCGCCGTGTTGAGGATCCGCTGCCGCGTCCTCGAGTCTTCCGGGGCACCTACGGGCGAGGGCGGCGCGATGGTCTTCGACGCGCTGGGCGTGGCCCTGGGAGGGATCGTCAGGGCCCGCTTCCGCTTCACCATCTTCAGGGGCGACGACGGTGTGATCGTGGCCCGCGCGCAGGAGCAGATCACGACGCTGCCGTTCTTGGCACCCCGCCAGGAGACGCTCGCGAGTGAGCACAGACACACCTTCAGGGACCTGAACGAGAGCTTCCTCGCGCTGAGGCGATGACCGCAGGGGCCGACCGCTGCGTGGTGTCGCCAACGGCGCGGGCGCTTGGACGGGCGTTGGACGGGCCGAGCCACGTATGCATGGCGGGTCGCTCCGCGACGAAGGAGGCACCATGCACCGATCCACGATCGCAATGTTGGCGCTCATCGCCCTCGCCCTCGCAGCCTGCAGCGGCCCCACGGGTCCTTCGGCGCCGCCCACCGCACCGCAAGCCGTCACCGTCACGCCGGGGCCGCGCGCCGTCGACGTGTCGTGGCAGCACGACGGACGCGACGTCACGGGCTTCGCGGTTCACCGCCGGGCGGTGGCAGAGGGAGCGGCCGCATCGACGCTGAGCGCCTTCGAGCGCCTCGGCGAGGTCGCCGCCGATGATCGAGCGTTCCGAGACGAGACGGTGGTCCTGGGCGTCGGCTACGAGTACACCGTCACTGCCGACGGCGCCGCCGGATCCTCGAGCCCGACGGCCCAGACCTCGCAGCCCGTCTCGGCGGCGTGCGCCGCAGGGGACGACGTCGTCACGGTGCTCGATCCGCGGCTCGCTGCCGGCATCGCGACGCAGCTGAACCTCGAGTCCGTGACGATCACCTGCGCGGAGCTCGGGGCGCTCACGAACCTCGTCGTCCAGGGTGCGGGCGTCGTGTCGCTGGCGGGATTGCAGTACGCGACGAACCTTACGACGTTGCGCCTCAACGACAACGCCATCTCAGGCCTGTGGCCGTTGGCCGGTCTGACGGCCATCGACCACCTGCAGGTCAGCGGCAACGACATCGCCGACCTGACGCCGATCGCCGGCCTCACCGCGATGCGGGTGCTCATGCTGAGCGACAACCCCATCGCCTCGATCGACGTCGTGGGCTCGTTCGATGCCCTCCAGTACATCGGCGCAGCGCGTACGCTCATCACCGACATCGCCGTGCTCGCGGGCAAGAGCGACGTGATCTACGTCTGGTTGAACGCTGCTGAGGGCATCGTGGACTTCTCGCCGCTAGCCTCGCTGACCGGTCTGCAGACCCTGCTGGTCGGTGGCACCTCCTTCGACGACGGCGACATGACGATGCTGGCGTCGATGCCGGATCTCACGCGCCTGCAGCTGTGGGCGACGTCCGTCGCCGACCTCACGGTGCTCACCGGACTCGATCTGCGCGTCGAGCTCGACATCGGTGGGACCTCCGTGACCGATCTCTCGCCCATCCACCACATGACGTCGCTGCAGCAGCTCCGTCTCTACTGGCTCGGCCTCACCGAGCCCGACATCGCCTTCCTCGCCGACTTCGACGAGCTCACGCTCCTCAACCTGCATGGCAACGAGTTGACCAGCCTGGCCCCGCTCGTCGCCCACGCTTGGGTCGGAGAGGGCGTCGACATCGAGGTGACGCTCAACCGACTCGACCTCGGAAGCGCCCAGGTCCAGGCCGACATCGCGACGCTCGAGGCCCGAGGTGTGCTGCTCGCCTACGAGCCGCAGCGAGACGATTGACAGCGACGTGACGGCGTCGGCTGGTGGTTCGGTGACGAACCGCGAGCGCCGAACCTGGAGCTGAACCGGTCGCACGTACAAGAGTCCCGTCGGAGACGGGACTCTTCAGTGTTCGGGGTGCCCATCGGACCCCGCACGGCGGTGTCGTCCGGTTGATCGACACGCCCGCCGTCGCTACGCTTGGACTCAGGTCGGGCAGACCGAGAGGAGGCACCATGCCCCCCACCCCGGATCCGCGTCCGGTCGGCGACCTTCCGAACGCGATCGGCAAGACCGCCGCCCGTGCGCTCTCTCTGAACGGCATCACCCACCTCGAGCAGGTAGCCGAGCACTCGACGAAGGAACTGCTGGCCATCCACGGCGTCGGTCCCAAGGCGATCGCCATCCTCGGCGACGCCCTCGCCGCGAAGGGACTCGCCTTCGAGCAGCCCTGAGCGACGCGCCGCGCACGACCCCCCTCGAGCATCGCGCGCCCACCGCCAACCCACGGGCGGCGATGTATACTGCAACCACATGCGTCGTACTCAGATCTACATCACCGATGAGCAAGCCGCTCGCATCAGGGCCATCGCCCGCGAACGCAACGTGACGCAAGCGCTGGTGATTCGGCAGATTCTGGACGCAGCCCTGGACA
>SLRS01000267.1 GCA_007130855.1 Trueperaceae bacterium
CGCTCGACGCCGCGCCCTGCACCACCAGCACGATCGCCACGACGCGGGCGCAGCGGCGCCAGGCGGGCGCGTCGGTCACCATCAGCGCTCCCTGCGGGCGAACACCACGCCGGCGACCAGAGCCAGCAGCGCCGACCAGCCCAGGATGGCGGCGGCGGCCCAGGCCAGCGGCGCGGCACCCAAGAGGCGCGCCACGAGGACGCCGGTGGGACCGGCGAAGACGCTCACGTCGAGCGCACGCACCAGCGCCACGCGGCCCAACTCGGCGGGGTTCGCCAGCAGCGCCAGCGCCAGCACGGCCTCGAAGGGACGATCCGCTGCCGCCACCGCGAAGGCCACCAGAGCCGGCTCGTACACGATGGCGCCGAGCGCCCACAGCGCCAAGCCGCCCGCGAGCGCACGGGCCGGGCTGAGGGTGAGTGCAGCCAGCAACGCGCCCACCAACGCCCACAGCAGCACGGTGAGCGCCACGGTGAGCAGCAGCACGAGGGCCTGTAGGGGCGCAACGCCGGCGATCGCCGCCGCGACGAGCGTGGCGATCGCGACCGGCCACGCCAACCCGAGGGCGCCGCCGAACGCGACGGCGACGAAGGCCGCGCCGGGTCGCGCCAGCGCCGGCGCCCACAACGCCCAAGCGCCGCGCGACGCCAGCGTCGGCACCGTCAAGGCCAGCACGACCGGCGGCACCACCAGTTGCGCCACGCCGTAGAGCGACACCAGCGCCACCTCGGGCGTCCGGCCGGCCATGCCCACGCCAACCGCGGCCAGCACCGGCAGCAGCGACCACGCCCACGGGTCGCGGACGAGCGTGCGTTCCACCAGCCGCCACAGCGGCATCGGACGCGCCGTCGCCGAGCGCGCTCGGCTGGCGGCCGCGCTCAGCGCGCCGGTACCCACGGTCGTTCGCGCGAGCGCGCCACCAACTCGTCCCAGCTCCACGCCTCGGCGCCGCGCAGCCCGCGCTCGGCGACGAAGGCGTCGGCATCGTCCTCGCTCGCGAACGCCACCAAGCCACCGCCCATCGGCGTCCGCAACCGCGGATGATGCCGGAGCTGCGCCTCGTGGACGCCAACCAGCCGCGCCTGCTCACGCGTGGACCCGGCGAAGTCCGCCACGAAGCACCAACCGGACGCCAGCGGCGGCCCGCCATGCCCCGCGAGGTGGTCCACCAGGCACTCGATGGCGTCGTAGACGTGGACGCGACCGCCGCCGGTGACCTGCTGCGCCGCGAAGCGAGCGTCGATCACGCTCATGGAGCAGTAGGGGCAGCGCTCGACGCCCACGCGCACGGGGCCCGGAGCCGGACCGTCCGCGCGACTCGCGGCCTCCTCGGGCGCCGCGCCGGACGCGCGCCGCGCCCATGCGAGCGAGCCGGGCAGCGGCGCGAGCAGCGTAGCCAACGCCACGGCAGCCAACCGCCGCAGCAGCCGCCGCCGCTCCGGGTCCGCACCGCCGCCGCGACTCACGCGGGCTCCAGGAGTCCGGTGTGGCGCGCGAGCAGGGCGACCAGGTTCATCGTCGGCAGCGGCGCCAGGTCCTCGAGGGTGGCGAGCCGATAGCTCGCCTGACGCCCCTCTTCGGGACTGGCATCGGCGTGCGCCTGCCGGGCCTCGGCGTCGGCGAAGGCGATCAGCCGCGCCATCATGGCCACGCGCAGGTGCTCGCCCCAGTGGAACAGCGCCCGCCGGGCCGGCAGTAGGTGCTCGGCGCTCGCCGGCAGGCTGCCGGCTGCGTCCGTGACGTAGAGGGTAGCGTCGGCACCATCGCGCAGCCCGTGCACGTATGCGTAGTTGAGGGCACAGGCGATCGACTCGAAGTGGTGCGCCTCGGCGGGCGCACCGTCTGGATGGGCGACCACCCACTGCGCATAGGTTCGCTCGCGAAACCCCTCGCCCTGCGGCGCGCCGGCGGGCGTGGCGATGGTCATGTCGCAGAACGCGCAGCCTCCGACCTGCCAGGGAATGGCCTGGGCGGCGAGGAGTGGGCCGCGCTCGGCGCCGCTCGAGCGCGCCTGGTCGTGCGGCGGCTGGTGGTGCTGGACGTGGCCTTGCGCGAAGACCGGGCCCGTGGCCGCGGCGAGGCCGAGCGTCCCGAGGCCCCGGCAGAGGACGCCCAGGAAGCGACGCCGCGAGAGGTCAGCGGCCGCATGGCCCCGGCTGACGAGCGTTTCGGTGAAGACGGTCTCTGGCATGACGACCTCGTCCACGCCGCTTGACGGAGGCGGCGGCGTTCGCAGGCGAGAGGGGGTGACCCGAAGGCGACGTTGCATCGCCTTGCAGGCTATCGCACCGGCCGCACGAGCGCGCTACCTTCGTGCCGCCGACGAACTCCTATGGTGGGCGGGAGGCATATCATGTGTCCAGAAACCATTCGCGTCATCGGCGTCGCCGGGAGCCTGCGCCAGGGCTCGTTCAACCGCGCACTCCTGCGCGCCGCCATCGAACTCGCACCCGATGACTTGCGCATCGACGTGCACGACCTCCGCGGCATCCCTCTGTACGACGCCGACGTCGAGGAGCAGGGCGACCCCGAGCCCGTCACCGCGCTCAAGCGCGCCGTCCGTGAGGCCGACGCGCTGTTGATCGCCACGCCCGAGTACCAGCGCAGCCTGCCGGGCGTCCTGAAGAATGCCCTCGACTGGGCCTCGCGCCCCGCGAGCGATCCGCCGCTGGGCCGCAAGCCGGTCGCCGTGATGGGCGCGTCCCCCAGCCCGTTCGGCACCGCACGCGCACAGACCGAGTTGCGCAAGGTGCTCGCCTACAACGACGCGCTGGTGCTCCAGCGGCCCGAGGTGATGGTCCCCAAGGCAGCGTCGGCCTTCGACGACGAGGGCTCGCTGATCGACGAGGACGCGCGCGGCTTCGTGCGGCAGTTGCTCGTGAATCTCGCCGCCTGGACACGCCAGGTGCGCGGCTGGCAACCGCCCGCGACGCGCTGAGCGAGCGAACCGCACTGACCGCGGCCCGACGAACCGAGCAGCGCGCAGCCGGGAAGGCGATCGTCCGGCTGCGCGCTGCTC
>SLRS01000265.1 GCA_007130855.1 Trueperaceae bacterium
AGCGCTGAGCGAAGCGCCGCCGGCTCGGTCGCGGCCCACGCGCCGCGACCGAGCCGGGCGAGCGATCGCCGGATGTAGCGACCGCATCGAGACCGAACGATCGTATTGCCCGACCCAGTCATCGACGTGCACGTATCTTGCGTACGCGGGGGCTTCTCGAACCCCGTGAGACCGGAAAGGAACGATCATGGCGAGAGCCAGGAAACGGCAGCCCAAAGAGGGTGCTGACGACAGGAAGCTGACCATCGTCCCGCTTGGCGGAATGGGTGAGATCGGCAAAAACATGTTCGCCTTCAAGTACGAGGACGAGATCATGCTCGTCGACGGCGGACTCGCCTTCCCCGACGCCGACATGCTCGGCGTCGACATCATCGTGCCGCGCATCGACTGGGTCGTCGAGCACGCCCACATGATCAAGGGCTGGATCCTCACCCACGGGCACGAGGACCACATCGGCGGTCTCCCCTACATGCTGCGGCTGCTGCCGAAGATCCCGATGTACGGCGCCAAGCTGACGCTGGGGCTCTTGCGCGGGAAGTTCGAGGAGTTCAAGCTCTCCGAGGCCGACGTCGACCTGATCGAAGTGACCTCCGACGAGCGCATCAAGATCGGCCAGCACTTCACCGTCGACCTGTTCCGCATGACCCACTCCATCCCCGACAACAGCGGCATGGTGATCCACACCCCGATCGGGCGCATCGTCCACTCGGGCGACTACAAGCTCGACTACCATCCCGCCGACGGCAAGACCTCCAACCTCGCGAAGCTGGCCGAGGCCGGCCGCGACGGCACGCTGCTGCTCATCGCCGACTCCACCAACGCCGAGCGCCCCGGCTACACCGGCAGCGAGCGCGACGTGATGCACGCCGTCGACCAGATCATCGCGAACCGCAAGGGCCGCGTGATCGTGACCACCTTCAGCTCGCACATCCACCGCCTGCAGAACTTCGTGCGGGTGGCCGAGAAGTACAACCGGCGCGTGGCGATGGAGGGCCGCTCGATGGTGAAGGCCCTGCGTATCGCGAACGAGCTGGGCTACATCGAGGCCAAACACCCGTTCGTGGAGATGGACCGGGTCGAGGGCATCCAGGACGACAAGCTGCTGGTGTTGTGCACCGGTTCGCAGGGGCAGCCGATGGCGGCCCTGTCGCGACTCGCGGCCGGCACGCACCGCAAGATCACGCTCAAGCCCGGCGACACCGTGATCATGTCCTCGAACCCCATCCCCGGCAACGAAGAGGCCGTGAACCGCGTCGTGAACCAGCTCTACGAGCGCAACGTCGAGGTGCTGTACCCGCCGCACTACAAGGTACACGTGTCGGGCCACGCCAGCCAGGAGGAGCTCAAGCTGATCCACGACCTCACGCGCCCGCGCTTCTTCATCCCCTGGCACGGCGAGCCGCGCCACACGGTGCATCACGCGCGCTTGGCGGAGTCGATGGTCCAGCCGCCCAAGAAGACCATCATCCCGCACAACGGCGACGTCATCGAGCTGACCAAGGACGACATCAAGATCGTCGGCCAGGTGGACGCCGGGCTGATCTACATCGACTCGGTCGGCAAGACCAGCGACCCCATCGACGAGCCGATCATCCGTGACCGCCAAGCGCTCTCCGAGGAGGGCGTGGTGGTCATCATGGCCATCGCCTCGCGCAAACCCGTCGTCGAGGTCATCACCCGCGGTGTGGCCGCCGGCGGCAAC
Organism: Trueperaceae bacterium; assembly: GCA_007130855.1. GTDB lineage: Bacteria > Deinococcota > Deinococci > Deinococcales > Trueperaceae > CSSed10-48. Next base: position 1,703 of record SLRS01000265.1, read on the forward strand.
GGCGTGGTGGTGGAGATCGAGCGGCTGGCGCTCGAGGCCCTCAACCGCGGGGTGCGTGAGAAGCGGCGGCTGCAGGACATCCGCGACGACATCTACTACCCGGTACGGCGCTACCTGCGCAAGGCGACCGGGCGCAATCCGCTCATCCTGCCGACGGTGGTGGAGAGCTGAGCTGAGCCGCGCGAGAGCCGCGAGAGCGACTCCGCCAGACGACGATCGCGTGACGACGGCCGGCGGCGAGGCGGACCACCCTCGCCGCCGGCGCATTGGTACACCCCCGCCAAGGCCCGAACGTCGCCGGCGCTTCGTTCAGTCCACGGGTGCCGAGCACTCCTGCCACCAGGCCAGGACCCGCTCGAGCGAGGCGGCGGTCTGCTCCCGCGCCTCGGCGATCAGATCCTCCTCGATGAGCAGGGCGTCGTTGCGACGCGCCTGGCAGTCCCACCCCGCCACCGGAAGCGACCCCCCATCGCGGTACAAGGCCAGCACCCGCGCCAGCGGGGCCTCGTAGAGCACGCTCACCTCGCGGCAGTCGGGCCCGTAGTCGGAGAGCTCGCGACCCGAGACCAGCGCGACGTAGACGTCCTGGAACTCCCGGTCGAGCGCGCCGTCGGGATACGCCCGCTCGGCCCGGAGCGTCTCGAGGTAGTCGGTTTCACCCGGGCGCAGCGTCAAGCCGATCTCCTCCTCGGCCTCGCGCAGCACGTCCGGCAACGTCTCCCCCGGTCGCACGTGGCCACCCACGCTGACGTCCACCTTGCCTGCCGCCAGATCCTTCGACGGCGAGCGCCGCTGCAGCAACACGTGACCGTCGGGATGCACCACCCACAGGTGGAAGGCGCGGTGCCAGTCGCCGTCGCGATGGATGGCCGCGCGCGGCTTGATCGCGCCGGTCGGGAGTCCGGCGGCGTCCAGGACTTCGAGCTCCTCGTCAGCATCCGTCGCCATGGCTCCAGGATAGGTGCCTGGGCGCCCCGGCATGGCGGATCCGCGCTCACTCCCAGTGCACGCCGACCGCCGACAGCAAGCCCGCGGCGTCGGCCAAGTCGATCCGTAGGCCGCGCACGAGGTTGTCGCACGGCGACAGCACGTAGCCACTCGAGCCACGCAGGTCGGCCTCGCGCAGGTCGCAGCCGCGGATCTCGGCGCCGCTGAGGTCCAGCCCGCGCAGCGTCACGCCGCGCAGGTCGGCATCGACGAACACCGCCTCGCGAGCCGTGCCGCCAACGAAGCGAGCCTGGCGCAAGTCGAGGCCACGGAAGACGGCCAGGCTCAGATCGCAGCGCTCGAAGCGGACGGAGAC
>SLRS01000026.1 GCA_007130855.1 Trueperaceae bacterium
ATCTGGAGTTGGCACCTGGGGTTCGCTTTCAGTGCGTCCGTCACCATGGCCACTGGCGCGATCGGCTCTGTGGCCGCGGCAAGCGACCACAGGCCCACGACGCCTGCGGCGACCAAGCGAAGAACGCTGCTGCGCGGGCTCTTCATGACCGACCTCCGCTCCGTACGATGAGACGGTAGTAGCAGGGTCTCGACGGTCCTGTCTATCAAGCATCCGACACGCGCTTCGCACGATCCAAGGCCCGTCGGTCGTGCTGGGAGGCCGCTCCGAGCGATCAGACGCTGCGCGCAGTCTCTTCGTCACTCGGCGAGCGCGCGCGGCACAGTGCTCATGATCGTTTCCGGGTGAGCGGTCGTTGACGGTGGCGCGCCGGCGCTCTACGCTTGGCGCTCCCGGTCCCACCGTTCGCCGCGCATTCCCGGTGCGGGGCTCTCAGGCGATCACCTCGCGCAGCAGGGCGGCGAGGGCAGACACGCCGAGCGAGCCGTCGGCGACGCGCATCGTCAGCTGGTAGCGCTGCTCGGCGTCGAGCGCCAGGCCGTAGCCGTTCACCTGCAGCCACACCAAGGTCGCCGCGAGGCCCACCCGTTCGTTGCCATCGATGAAGGCGTGGGAGGTGACGAGGCCGTGGAGGAGCGCTGCGGCCTTGTCGGCAACGCTAGGGAACCCCTCGTATCCACCGAACGCGGCGAAGGGCCGAGCGAGTGCGGCGTCCAGTGCGCCCGAGTCCGTCGGCAGACACGGGCATTCAGGTTAAGTCGCGCTCCCAGCCAGGGCACCAGGTGGCGAGTTGGTCCCGCATTGCATCGCGCTCGGCGGCGCCCTTCCGGCGCCGCTGCCACTCGCCAGGCCGCCTCGTCGGGCGGATCTCTTCCCGCACGCCTCACCGACGGCGTCGTTCCGTGCTGCGAGCGTCGTGCGCACCATGGTCTGCTCGACGCGACGCAGGTCGTTCACGCTCGATGCCTGGCGCTTCTTGCTCATGGATCACATCCCGTGCTGCCCCGGTGGCGCCCTCGACTCAGGGCGTCGACGTCGGCCTCGAGCTCACGCAGCGTGCTCAGGGCGGCCGCCCAGCGCTTCAGCGACGCACCACCCATATGGGGCTGCTCCACGCCCGCTCACCGTTGACCTGGAGGACGCGCACCCGGTACACGTCGACCTCGCGCTCGCCTTCGTCGCGCACGTCGAGCGCGGCCGTGAAGCAGACGTCCGGTACGGCGCGGTGCAGCAGCAACGCTTCGGACAACCACCCGCGCAGGCGGTGCGCGATCGAGCCACGTGCGAGCTCGCCGATGGCGTGGCGGACGCGCAGCTCATCGAGCTCGATGTCGATGCTCGTCCGGGCGTCGCCTTCGATCTCCAGGACGATTCCGGCGGTACTCGGCACGCGTGGATGCGGGTTGCCGTGGGTCACCGAGCGCCAGCCGACGCGCTCGTCATCCTGGCCGAGGAGGGCGTGGGCGGGCTCGTCGCCCTCATCAAAGCGGTGCTCGTCGCGCGGGTCGATCACCTCTTCACCGCGGAACACCGGGTCGACGCCGACGAGTCGGCCACCGCGGACCCGGGCCTCGCCCCGCCACGGGGCGCGCGCGTCCTTCTCGCCCCAGCCCCATTCGAGACGCACCTTCCAGCGTCGCAGGGTGCTCAGATCGGGCGCATGTGCGTCGCTGCGTGTCGCGGCGATGGGGCGTCCGTTCCGGAGGAGCTCGAGCGAGAGGATGGCGTCTGCGCCGCGCGCGGTGGCGGTGATCCGGCGGTCGCCGGGCGCGGTGGTCTCGCCGCCCATGGGCGTGCCGTCGATGTCGAAGGTGAGCTCGATGGCGTCGCCGGTGGCCGCGTAGCAGCGCCGGTGGCGGAGCGCGTCGAAGATCGCCTCGCGCGTCAGCCCCTCGGCGACCACAGCGGTGCGCCCGCCGCCGTGGTGACCGGGGTAGCCGGCGTGGTGGTCGGTGCCGCCCACCACGCCGAAGCGGTGCCCGCGCGCGAGTCCTTCCTCGACGCTGCCGGCGGCCTGGAACGGTCCCATGGTGTGGTAGCTCGCGATCGCGCCGGCACCGTGGTCGGACGCGCCGTGCGTCGAGACGATCTCGACCACCGGCGACCGCTCTCCGTCGAAAGCGTCCCAGTCGATGCCGCGCGCTCCGGGGCCGTAGCCGAGATGGTGCGGGACGATGATCGCGCCGGGCGGCGCCGATGCCGTCAGTGCGGCGAGGTCGTCGCCCTCTGCGATCGGGCCCTGGCTCCGGGGGTAGTAGACGTTGTGGTCGCCCACCGCGATCGAGTGCCATTCGGTGCTGAGGATGGGGATGAAGCGTCCGGGGCGGTGATGGCGCTCGATGTGCGCCTGGACCTCGGCCCACCGCTCGGCGAGTCGCTCGAACCCGTCGCGGTGGTAGTCGATGATCGCGCCGTAGCGCGCCCGGTCGCGCGGCATGTCGGGCCAATTGGCGTGGCCGGTGATCGCCGCGAAGTCGAGGTGGCCCGCAGCCGCGCGCAGCGCCCGTTCGAGGCTGCCGGTTCCGTAGGAGATGGCGCAGTGGCTGTGGAGATCGCCCCAGTAGATGGGTGCCATGTGAGCCTCCGAGGTGTCGCGCGCGTCCGGCTTGACTTTACCAACCACTTTCGATAAAGATGTTGACATCATACTAGGCCTGCCCTGGTGTCGGCCACCCGGGTGCGACGGAGGTCCTGGACCCGTGAAGCGCGCCATCTCGCAACGTCTCGGTGAGAGCAACCGCCGGTTGGTCTTGAACCACCTCCGGCGGCTCGGCGTGGCGTCGATGGATCAGTTGGTCCGGGAGACGGGGCGCTCGCAACCGACGGTGCTCAAGTGGCTCGATTCGTTGGAGCGCGCCGGAGCGGTGCGGCGGCGCGGCGTCGGCGCCTCGAGCGGGGGTCGCCCGCCAACGCTCTTCGAGTACCTGGCCGATGCCGGTCACGTGCTCGGGGTCGCCGTCGAGATCCCCTCGGTGACGCTC
>SLRS01000103.1 GCA_007130855.1 Trueperaceae bacterium
CGTCCGGGCTGCCGGCCCGCGGGTAGAACGACGCGAACAGTGCGACAGCCTCCCCGACGCGCAGCGCATCGGGCAGCGCCGCCTCCTGGAGCTGCACTCCGATGCGCTCACGCACGGCGTAGCGATCGGACTGTGGATCGAGCCCGAGAACCCGCACCCGCCCTGCGTCGGGTCGGCGCAGGCCCGTGATGCACTCGAGGACCGTGGTCTTGCCGGCCCCGTTCGGGCCTACGATTCCGAACACCTCGCCGCGGGTCACCTCGAAGCTGACGTCGGCGGCGGCGACCATGGGTCCGTACGCCTTGCGCAGGGCTTCGACCGTCACGACCGGTTCCATGCTGCCTCCTCGGACGAGGCGACCGCGCTTGCGTGCTTCGCGAACCATTCGGGCGCGCCGGGGGCGCCGCTCAGCGCACCGGGAACCACGCCCGCAGCCACCGCGTGATCGTCTCGAGCACGATCGGGTCGATCGTGATCTCGATCGCGCCGTACTCGTCGAGGCCACCCGTGACTGCAGGCTGCAACAGGTGGTTGAGGCCGGCGAAGGTCACCACGCTCGCGCTCGGGTTGCCTGCGAGCGCCTCGCGCATCGGAGCCTCGCTCTGGTCGGCCGGGACCTGCAAGTCGAGGTCGCCGTAGATGGCGAGGGTCGGGATGGTGAGGCGACGCAGGTAGGGCTGCGGGTCGAAGGTGACGAACGAGCGGAATGCCGGGCTCGCGACGCCCTCCTGCTGGAGCGCGATGAAGTCCTCGAGCAGCGCGCCTTCCAGGCGCTGCTCGGCCTCCATGGCGGCCATCTCGTCCTCGATGCGTTGCCGCACGAGCGCGCGTGCGCCGGGGACGTCGTCGGCGAGGAAGCGCTCGTAGAGGGCCTCGAGGAAGGCGAGCTGGCAGTCGATGACCGCTGCGATCGCCTCATCGCTGATCGTCGGGTCCGCTGCGCGCATGCTGGCCTCGAGTATGCGCTCGTTCTGCGCGGCCAAGACGCTGAAGCCGTCGAGCGCGGGACCGGCGAGGAGGATCGCGAAGGCGACACCGCCGTCGGACTCGAGCGCCGCGACCGGAGCGAGGTAGCCGCCTTGGCTGTGCCCCAGCAGGCCGACCCGCTCGGCGTCCACGCGCGAGTGCGATCGCAGCAGCTCGACGCCCGCGAGCACGTCGCCGATCATGTCCTCGAAGGTGGCGTCGGCGTCGGAGCCGCTGCTCCCACCCACGCCGCGGTCGTCGACGCGCAGCACGGCGTAGCCGGCACGGGTGAGATGGTCGGCGATGACCAGGAAGGGCTTGTGACCCAGGATCTCCTCGTTGCGGTCTTGGGCGCCGCTGCCGGCGATGAGGAGGAGCCCTGCGGCGGGGGACGACGCCCTCGGGAGCGTGAGCGTGCCCGCCAGGACCACGTCGCCGCTGGCGAACGTCACCTCCTCTTCGTCGTACGGGAACGGCGGCAGCGGCTCCTGCGGACGCAACGACGCGCCGGTATCGTGCTCGCGCGCGAGGATGAACGGCAGCGGCTGGCCACCCTGAACGAAGGTGCCGTCGATGACGTCGTCGGCGACGACGCCCTCGAAGGTCGGGTCGCCGGGGACACCGGGCATGGCGAAGCGGATGGTGTCGCCGTCGAGCGTGACGTCGGCCAGCGGGAAGCCGAGCAGCCCTTGGGCGGGGATGTCGAGCGAGGCCGTGAGGCCGGTCCCGGACTCATGGGCCGCGAACGACACACGGATCTCGAGGTCGATGATCCCCGGGCCGATGGCGCCACGCCAGGCGCCGTGGATGCCTGCGTCGGCGAAGGCGATCGCGAGTGCGAGAGCGAGCGTGAGCATGAGGGATAGGCGTCGGGTCATGGCGTCTCCTCGTGGGGGTCGGGCGGTGTGGGGGGCGCAGCGGCCCGGTCGGTCGCTGGGTCGGCCTCGGGCGTTCGGGGCGGGCGACCTCGGCGGGGGAGCGCGCTCGCATCAGCGGCGACGCCGGAGGGGAGCCTTCCCGCCTGCGCCAGGGCACGCCGCAGCAGGAACTCGATCTGGGCGTTGGCGCTGCGCAGCTCGTCCGCCGCCCAGCGCGACACGGCATCGTGGACCGCGGGGTCGAGCCGCAGCAGGACCGGCTTGCGCGCCTTCGCCGCCACCCCCAGCAACCTCAGGTGTAGAGGGTGCCGGTGTTGACGACCGGCTGCGTGGCCTGCGTCCCGCACAGCACCACGAGCAGGTTGCTGACCATGGCCGCACGCCGCTCGTCGTCGAGCTCGACGACGCCGCGCTCCTCGAGCCGCTCCAGCGCCATCTCGACCATACCGACCGCGCCCTCGACGATCTGCTGACGGGCAGCGACGACGGCGCTCGCCTGCTGCCGCTGCAGCATCGCCTGCGCGATCTCCTTGGCGTAGGCCAGGTGCGTGATGCGCGACTCGACGATCTTCACGCCGGCCGATGCGACCCGCGCGGCTACCTCCTGCGACAGCTTCTCGGTGATCTCCTCGGCGCTGTCGCGCAACGAGATCTGGCCCTCCACCCGCGCGTCGTAGGGGTAGGAGGTCGCGATCTGGCGCACGGCGGTCTCCCCTTGGACCGTCACGAACTGCTTGAAGTCGTCCACCTCGAACACCGCGCGGGCGGTGTCGTCGACCTGCCACACCACGACCGCGGCGATCTCGATCGGGTTGCCGTCGGCGTCATTCACCTTCGACACCGTCGTCTCGTGGTTACGGATCCGGGTGGAGACCTTGCGGCGGGTGCTGAACGAGTTCACGAAACGCAGCCCGGGCTCGCGCACGGTGCCGGCGTAGGCTCCCAGGAACTGGATCACGCGCGCTTCGCGCGGGGCAACCACCGTGAGCCCGGCGTAGAGGAGGCTGACCCCCAGGAACAGGACGACGGCGGCGACGATCGGCCAGCGCGGCGCGATGGTCGTCTGCAGGTGGATGAGATAGCCGGCGAGCAGCGTGCCCGCGATGGCGACGCCCAGGACCGGAAGCCCGGGCAACGCCCAGGCCGGCCGCTCCCGGACCTCCGGGACGGGCATGTCGAGCGCGAAGGGCGAAACGTCGACGGTGGTCATGGCTCCTCCTGCGCGGGCCCGCTTCGCGCTGCAATCAATACGATATCACATTGCGGGCGAGGGCCGCGGTGAGCGCCTCGCCGCCCGATCGGCGCGACGCGCGATCGGCTGGCTGCGGGCCCCGACTGGCTGCGCGATGCGAGCCACGTGGACGCGCGCCAAGTGGGTCGAGTCGCGCCGCAGGCGACTCCCCACCGTCGGCGCCTGGGCGGGCGTGCGGCACGATTCAAGGCAGCGAAGCGAGCAGGACCTGCGCGGCAGCGCCAGCGTCGATCATGATGTGGACGATCACGAGGTAGGGCAGGAGGCGCGGCCGGCGATCGAGGACGACAGCGAGAACGAGTGCGAACGGCAAGAACATCACCGCCCGCCAGACGACGAATCGCCAGTCGAACATCAGCGGTAGGGTGACGTGCTGCAGGGAGAGCGCGGCGGCGGTGACGAGGATGGCTGGCAAGTGCCGGCCGAGGTGCCGTCGCAGACGTGGGAGCACGTAGCCGAAGTACACCGGCAACTCGCTGAGTCCGATCGCGACGGGGAACGCGATCAGAAGCGTCCACGCTGCCCCCGAGGGGAGTGGTCGTACGAGCATGTTCAAGGCGATCGCGGGATCACCCCATAGGAGCGCAGCCAGGCCGATGTTCGGAACGAGTGCGAGCACCGCGATCGCGGCGATGAGGAGCAGCGTGGTTCGCAGGTCGCTGCGGAGGTTCGCGCGATCGAAGCGCAGCAGATCGCGGTAGCGACTGCCTTCGAGATGCAGGCTCCTCCGCAGCAGGGCGAGACTACATAGGCCCGTGATGGCTGCGGTGAGCGGCCACCAGGCGATGCTCCGCTCCCAGGCGTCGCCTGCGCCAACGAGCCAGAGTCCGAACGCGATCGCTCCCTGCACCACGGCGAACAGCACCAGCCGATGCACGAGCATCCACCACATCCAGGCGCGGCGCGGCGCCACCGAAGCAGCGGCAGCCGACGCGTCGGTGGCCGTGGCCGGGCGGAGAGACTCGGATCCTGACGTAATGCGGACATCATCGCCGACGCACATGGCCGGCACCCACGGTCCGATCCGTGTGCGGGACACAGGAGGAGTGCATAGCTGCCTCGGCGTACGAGAGACGCCGGCCTGCGCGACGAGCTCGAGCGTCGCGGCGCCCTCGGCTACCTCGAGGTCTGGGCCTCGCACGTAGCCCCCCTTCGACGCGTTCGCCGGCCACGAGTTCGAGCACCTGGCATAGGTCGAGTCGGCGAACCGCGCGTCGCGACAGAGGATCGACACGGAGGAGCGCTTTGGCGCGAGAGGCCCCACCAGCACGCGCCATGATCCGCTCACGGCCGACGCTCGAGGCGGTGGACCATGCGGATCGCGCTCGTACCGATCGGGTCCCAGGGCGACGCCCTGCCGGTGCTCGCCTTGGCGCAGCGGCTGCAACGGGCGGGGCACGGAGTCCGCCTGATCTCGGGCAACGATGAAGCCGCGCCGGCGGCGGAGGCCGAGTTGCCATTCCGGTCCATCGGCCCCCGACGCCGAGATGCGGCTTCGGGCGCGCGGCCTCGCGGCTCTGATCGAGGCCGAGGACCGCGCCGGCACAGCCGTCCGGATCATCGAAGAGGTGGTCTCAGCGCGCCGCTGACCGTAGCGCGCAACCCGTGCGCCCGGTGCGCAACTCGAAGCAGCGGAGGATCTCCCAGCGCGCGATCAGCGCCGCCGCTCGCCAGCGCGTCACGGCCTAGCCACCGGCGCTCGAGGAGGGCCGCTCCTCGAGTGCTCGGGCCGAGCGAGCTTCACGTCCGACCGCGATGCGGCGAGGGCGCGACGTGCGCCGCTTCCGCGCGCTGGATCTCACGGCGGCTCCGCCCGAACCACCAAGGCACCGCTCCCGACGGCCTCGCTCCCCTCGTCGGCGCCGTAACCGACGGTACCTTCCTCGTCGCCCCGGATGCTGGTGGCCTGCAGCTGGGCATCGAACCCGATCCACAGCTGGACGCGGGCATCAGCCATCGAGCCGAAGGCGTCGCTGCCGGTCACGTGGAAACCGTCTTCGGTCACCGGCGGGAACCCGGGCGCCGTCGCCGCCATCTCGCTGAACAGCGGCATCCAGGTCCCCGCGTGCCAGGGCTGACCACACCGGAGCAGCTTGAGCTCGGCGGCCGCGGCCGAGTAGACCGGGCGATTGCCGGCCACGAGACCGGTCGCCCGCCACTCGACCCCCAGCTCGAACTCGACGCCCCCGGGATTCTCGACGTCGAGCAACAGGCGCCGGTCGAAGTCGAGCTCGTCGTCGAGCCGAAGGAAGCTGAACTGGGTGAACGCCGTCCCGATCGTGTCGTGGCTGGCGCGCAGCACGGGCTCTGCCGTCGCCTCGAGTTCGTAGGCGAAGCCGACGCCGCGGTGCGGCGCAGCCTCGAAGCTGGTGAGTTCCAACGACACGAGGGCAGCGATCGAGCCGGTCTCGCCGGTGAGATCCGGCAGTCGCGCCGTGTGGCCGAACACCAACCAGTTGAGGAACTCGGTGGTTCGGAAGTCACACGCTGCGTCGCTGACGACGAAGGGATGCTCGGCCTCGGCCATGCGCATACCCTCCTCCTCGGCGACCGCGCACTCTGCGCCGCGGCAGGTGTTCGCACGCAGACGCCCTCGACGATGCGCATGGCGCAATGGACCCGACGTCGGCAGGTTGGGCGTCTCGGCGACGGACGAAAACTGTAGCGGCTCCCTCGCGGTATGTCAACGCGCCTCGGCCACCCCGAGCGGGCGATCGCCTCGTGCTCATCGGCCAGCGCCCGCTCGAGCTCGGCGAGCGGCGCAGGGCGCCACGGCGTGCGGTGCGGTGGCCACGAGAAGCCGACCCAGCTCGGCATGCTCGGCCGCTGATACACGTCGTCGACGTCGGTGGCATAGGGGCGCTCGAGCCGCCGCCGCGCGCCCGGCAGGAGCGTGGGCCACGGCGAGACGACGGGCCAAGCCACGTTCAGCAGCCGACGGAGGCAGGCGTTGAGCGCTCGGGTGTGGTCGAGGTGCTCGCCGGGAGACCACTTCTTCGGAGCCGGACGCTGCCACAGACGATCCTCTGCGACACGCTGAGGACGATCGAGCGGGGGGTGTCTTCCGCCCGACGTCGACGCGCTGGGCACAGGACACCTGCCGACTCCCATGTTCGCGGACGTCCTTGCGTCACACCACGAACGGCGGATCGGAGCCAGCGAGCAGCCGCTCACGCAGGAACGCGGCTTGTTCCGCCGCGAAGGCCCGTGCGAGCGGGGTTTCGACCGCCAGGACGTCGAACCCGTGTGGGGCTCCGGCGACCTCCAGCAGCTTCACCGGGACTCCGGAGCGCTCGAGCCGCTGCGCGTACGAGCGGCACTCGTCCAGGAACAGGTCCAGATCGCCCACGCCGATCCAGGCCGGCGCCAAGCGCCCCAGGTCGGGGCAGCGAGCCGCGGCGGCGTAGGCGGGAAGCTTCGGCCTCGCTGGCTCGCCCAGATACGCAGCCCAGCCCGCGCGGTTGCTGCGGTTGTGCCACACGAGGTAGCCGGCGTCGTCGAGCTCGCGGCGAGCCGCCGTGCGATCGTCGAGCATCGGGTACACGAGGAGTTGGGCCGAGGGTTGCGCGCCGTCCTCGTCCCGTAGGCGTTGCGCTAGACAGGCAGCCAGCCCGCCCCCGGCGCTGGCGCCGCCCACCGCGACACGCGTCGGGTCCACGGTCAGGGCCGTGGCCGCTCCTTGCAGCCACCTCCAGGCCCGATGCGCGTCGTCGAGCGCCGCCGGGAACGGATGTCCCGGCGCCAGGCGGTAACGCACCGACACCACGACCAGGCCGAGCTCACGCACCCAGGACCCGCAGCGCCAGTCGTCCGCACGCGGCGTACCCATCATCAGACCGCCCCCATGGAGCCACAGCAGCGCGGCACCCGAGGCGCGCCCGTGAGGCCGGTAGATCCGAACGGCCACGCGCCCATCCACGTGCTCGCTGACTTCGACCGCCGCTCCGGCGGGCGGCCTAGACAGGCGCATCGCCAGCCGCCAGGCCGGCAGCGCCCAGCGCCAGTGGAACGGCATGGGGACGACGCGCGCGCCACGCAGGTCGTGATGGAGGCGCGCGCGCTGCGCTCGGCGAGCAGCCTCAGCCATCGGCCTGGGGCCGCAGCAGAAGGGACCGCCGCGCGCGGGAGACGCGCTGACACCACCAGGCGTCAAGCAGCCGCGCGCCTCCCACCGCGACCGTCACGACCTCGAACACCTGGTGCTCCATGGAGCGCGCTTCCGATCCGCGATCGGCCGATCGCCGCGGGGCTGGTGGTTCATGGGGCCCAGCATGGCAGACGCGCGTCGTGCTCGTGGACGTCGACGCTGCGCTGCAGCAGGCCGCCGCCGAGTTGCTCGCGCCCTGCGCCGAGGGGTTCGAGCGCCGCGTCGCGTGGCGTGGGAAGATCGAAGCGAGCTTCGAGCGGTTCGAGGCGTCGATCGAGTCCATGCTTCGGCACCACGCCGAGCTCGATCCGATGCCTTGGCCGGGTCGCGCCGGGAGCGCATCGGTTGGCGCGGCATCGAGATCTTGGTCCCACCGCTCGACCTCCAGCTCGCCGTGACGCGGCGTCGCAGGTTCGCCGCGCGAGCACGCCTGATCGAAGAGGCCATCAGCGCTGCCTGATGCCCCGCGCCTGGGGCTCGGCCCTCGCGACCTGGCCCGTCGTCACCATGGTCTGACCGCCACCGTGCGTCACGATCGGCGTCTTCTCCTGAGTCGTTGCGCGCCGCCGTGCGGGTCCATGGCACACGGCACGATGAACTGCTCGCGCAGATGGGAGGGAGGCATCCCAGCCGGTTCGACGCATGCCGACGCCCGCGGGTGAAGCCGCGCGGGCGGCGACGGCAATGCGGCCGCTGGGCACGAGCCGTCCCATTGACTCGCATGCCCAATAGCGCTACGCTACCGCCACATGTTCCTTCTTTCACAAGCGCGTCCACGTTGACGGCTCGCTGGCTACCTCCGAGTTCACACGGAAAGGGTGTGAAAGGGATGGAACAGAGGGTGCTTTCACGTAAGGAGTTCCTCAGGACGGGCGCAAAGCTGGCGGTGGGGCTCACCGCAGGTATCGGGGCGATGACCCTGTTCCCGAAGCGAGCCGCCGGGGCGCCGAGCACCATCCCTGACCTGCCCTGGCCGTACGTGGAACTGGATGTCGAGGAGGCCCGCAGGCGCGGTCATCAGGGTTTCTACTGCTCCGACCGGGCGTGCTCGTACGGGGCGTTCCACGCCATCATCTCGATGCTGCGCGAGGAGGTCGGCGAACCGTACACGCTGATGCCGACGGGATTCTTGGAGTGGGGTCGGGGAGGCGCCTGGGGCTGGGGCACCTTGTGCGGCGCGTTGACAGGCGCGCTCACTGCGATGAACATCTGCCGAGGCAAGAGCACCGCCAGCAAGCTCGGCGACGAGCTGTTGGGTTGGTATACACAGGTGGAGTTCCCCACCGACATCAGCAACCGTTATGCCGCCGAGGGTAGGTTCTACGACACGAGGAACCGTGACGAACAGGTGCAATCGATGTGCGGGTCGCCCCTGTGTCACATCTCCGTCAACACCTGGGTGGCAGCCGCGAACGTCGACGCTACGGGTCCTGAACGACGCGAGCGGTGTGGCCGGCTCACCGGCGATGTCGTCGCATATGCCGTGCAGATCATGAATGACGATCTAAAGGACAGCTTCGCACCGCTCTACGTCGCTCCGGCTTCGGTCGCCTACTGCATGAACTGCCACGGCCGCGACGGGTTGAACGATTCGCTCGGCAAGTTCGAGTGCACGCAATGTCACGGCGACCATACTGGACGACTCGCAAACAACTGGCGCGAGAGCCTGGCTCCCACCCATGCAGCGGGAGGACACTACCCGGTCCCGTTCATCCCCAGGACGACCATCCGCGTCACCATTCCGTCGGCGGGAGCCGTGTGGCTTGCCGTGTACGACATCCACGGCAGACTGGTCAAGAACCTGATCGATCTCGAGCACTTCGCCCAGGGGCTTCACGACGTGTCGTGGGACGGGACCGACAACTTCAACGAGCGCGTAGCGAGTGGTACGTACTTCTACCGCCTGCAGGTGGGAAGCCACACCGAAACGCAGCGCATCGTCCTCGTCTAGCAGTCCCTCATGCCCACCTCCCCTTCCGACGAGCGCTCGTCGGAAGGGGAGGCCGTGTGGTGGTCGCGCGGTGAGCACATTGCGAAGCCCTCCGTGGACGACGGCGCTTCAGCAGCTCCAGGAGCCCAGCCGTGCGGTTGACAAGGCTCGGTGCCGCCGTTGTAATCAGCGCGTCAGGAGAACCCTCCATGAAGCACGCTCTGGGGATCGACATCGGCGGAACGACGGTCAAGGCATCGGTCTTCGATGCCCGGGGTCGAGAACTGGGCTCCGCAGGAGAGACCACGCCGGTGGTGACCGACGAGCCGGGCAAGGTGGAGCGGGACCTCGCCCGCACCTGGCAGGGAATCCTCCAGGTGATCGCGGGAGCCTGCCAAGCCGCCCGCGTGGACCCCGCCACCATCGACTACGTCGCTACCACCGGGCACGGCAAGGGGGCCTACCTGCGCTTCTCGGGAGAAGCGTGGCCCTCGGTGGGGATCGTCTCCAGCGACAATCGCGCCGCACGGCTGGCGGCGGAGCTGGGATCGACGGCGGCGTACCGCAGCAGCATCCTGCCACGCATCACCCAGCCCCTGTGGCCCTCGCACTCCTCGGTCCTCCTGGCCTGGCTGCGCCGGGAGCAGCCGGAGCGCTTCGGCCGGATCGAGCAGGTCCTCTTCTCCAAGGACTTCGTCAACTGCATGCTGACGGGCGTGGCGTCCACGGACGACACGGCCGCCACGGCCAGCGGCCTCTACCGCACCGACGACAACATGGTGGACCCCGAGGTCCTGGAGTACTTCGGCCTGACCAGCCTCGCAGCCGCGCTGCCCGAGGCGTCGCCGTCGCACCAGGTCATGGGCGCTGTCCGCCGCGAGGTGGCAACCGCGACCGGACTACGCGCGGGCACCCCCGTCGTAGCGGGTCTCTTCGACGTGAACGCCGCGGCGATCGCCTGTGCGATCCGGACCGACCGCGACCTGAGCCTCGTGGCGGGAACGTGGAACATCGCGACGGCAACCACGACCAGCCCGGATCGCTTCGCCGCTTCGTGGGAGTCCCTGGCGGTGCAATCGCACTGCATCCCCGGGCAATGGATGGTCCACGAGGGAAGCCCCACATCGGCGAGCAACCTCGAGTGGTGGGCGCAGCGCCTCTTCGGCCTCGCTGGCATCGCCTCCTGGGACGTCATCAACGACCACGTCTTCCGGACCGAGGACACGTCTGTCCTCTTCTTCCCGTACATCTACGGCAGCCCGGGCGACCCGAAGGCCACGGGCACGCTCATCGGACTGCAGTCGGGCACCACGACCGGCGAGGTGATCCGGGCGATCTACGAAGGCATCACCTTCCAGTTGCTCGAACACGCTCAACCGACCCTGCAGGTCGTCCCCGAGATCGACCACCTGCGCCTCGCCGGAGGTATCAAGCGCTCTCGGCCCTGGGTGCAACTGGTAGCGGACACGTTCGGGAAGACGCTTGCGGTGGCACCGACCGACGAGATCGGCGCCCTCGGAGCGGTCATCTGCGGCGCCGTCGGCATCGGGGCGTACGCCGACTACCCGACGGCAGTGGCGCGCATGACCAACTTCATGGATCCCTTGGAGCCGAACCCCGCACAGCATGAGAAGCTGGCGCGGCGCTACGAGAAGTTCATGCGCACCCGGGCATCCCTCACCGCCTCCTGGTCGGCCGCCGACGACGCGTAGGCGCGCCGCGCCAGCGGTCGAGGGCACGTTGCAGCCTGAACACGGAGCCCTCGCGCATACGGAACTGCCACATCTCGTCTGCCGTGGCCACCTGGAGCGTGTCGGTGCGCTCGGTCGAGGTCGTGCGCAATGATGCGAGGGGGACCGCCAGGCCGCCGAAGCGCAGCGCGTTCGGCGTGATCTCGAGCCAGTCCTCGCCCAAGCGAACCAGCGGCGCGATCGGTCCGAACGCCGAAGGCTCGTGGGCGCCTCGCGCCCACCCCCGGAGCGCACCCACTTCCTCCGCCTGCCACACGGGTCGCGCGAGCTCCGCCAGGGTCACCTCGGCCGCGGGGCAGCCGGCGGATCGGAACCTGCCCCCCGGACTCGGCTGCCAGGCCGCCCCGCAGGCCCCGCAACGCAGCTCGGCGGGCCGCCACGACGCCTCGTCGCGGCAGGTAGGGCAGCGCCACAGTACGCGTCCGAGCTTGGCGCGATCGAGCCCGCCTACGTGCACCGACTGGGGGTCCTCATCGAGGAGTTCGCCGATGGCGCGGTCCACCACCTTGGCAGCGGCGCCCCCGCCGAACGTGACCGGCGCGCCGATCCGCACCCGCACCGGGCGCAACCGCAGACGCTCGGCCCACCGCGGTCCCGCGTCGTAGTTCCCGCAGATACCGACCGGGACGACCGGCACGGCGAGCGTCCCGAGCATGCGCGCCACCTGCGGCAACGCCCCCTGGTAGACGCCCAGCGGCGAGCGCTCACCCTCGACGAAGACGCCCACGAGCGCGCCCTGGTCGAGCCGCCGCAGCAGCTCGCGGGTCGCCGCCGGGTCGACGCGATACCGACGCAGGGGCACCGCCGCGGTGCGCCGCATGGCCCAGGCCAGTGCGCCGCCGCGGAACGCCTCGGCCGTCGCCAGGAAGTGGATCCGCCGCCAGGTCACGCACTGCAGGAACACGGGATCGGCGTAGCAGGCATGGTTCGCCACCAAGACAGCGGCGCCCGTGCGCGGAACGTGCGCCCGTCCCTCGACTCGCAGCGGCAGCGCGACGCGGGCCAACACCTGCGCAAGGCGGTAGACGTCCAACCGCGGCAGCAACCCGACCTGACGCTGGTAGCTGTGGTACGCCGCGCCGAACCGCCTGCGCAGACCGCGCTCCTCGACCAGGGCGTAGCCGACCCAGGCAGGCAGGAGGGCGGCACCGACGACCAACGCCATGCCTGCGGAGCCGATGACCAACCCGGCACCGACGACGGTCAGGTGGAAGCCTACGTACACCGGATGCCGCACCCAACGGTAGGGACCTGACACGACCAAGCGCGGTGGCGGCAACGCGCTCACGGGTAGGCCCCGTCCCCGCACGCCCAACGCCAGGATGCTCGCCAGCATCAGCGCGCCACCGCACGCCACCACGATCCAGCCTCCGGACCACGCCTCGAGCGCGACCGGCAGGCGTCCGTCGAACCAGGTGCCCAACCACCACAGCAGGAGCGGCAAGGCCACCCAGAACACCGCGACGTACACCAGCACGATGCCGGCGCGCGCCAACCTCGAGCCACGTTGCGCGCTCACGACCGAACCCACCCCGTCGCCCTCCTACCCCTCGACGGACCACACGCGCCGACCGACACCCTCCATCGCTGCCTAGAGCACCAGGTCCGCATCGACCCTGCCCCTTCCCCCCGTGCCCGAGCGGGACGCCGACAACGCCGCACCCCGTACCACACCTCCGATGCTGCCACCATCATGGTAGTTCGAGCGGCGCCGCCGCAGGCGAGCGAAGGCAGTCCACGAACCCCTCGAGCAGCGCTTCCCATGAGCTCACGCTCGTCGGTGGTCGCCGTCGTCAAGGCGCGTCACGTGGGCGCCGAACGCCCACCGAGTCAGAACAGCAGGTTCCAGTACGCCAGCACCGACAGCAAGACCAGGGCGAGAGCCGCGAGCAGCGTGAAGTGGAGGCGCGCCAGCACGTGCCAGAAGCGGCGGTACCAGGCGACGACGGCGAGCGGCGTGAGGGCGATGCCGGTAACGATCAGCAGCACCTCCGGCACGTAGAGCAGCGGGCTCCAGGCCGGCTCGACGCCGAAGGCCGCCAGCGGCTGGCCGAGGATCGGGTCGACCGAGCCGGCGATCAGCACCACGCCGAGCAGGCTGACCAGGACCGAGCCGGCGAAGATCGCGGCGGTCCAGCGAGCGACCCGCGCCGAGCGCGGTTGCGCCCCGCGGCGTCCCCGGATCGCGCGCAGGCCGGACGCGAGCGACCAGCCGACCAGGGTGAGCAGGCAGACCAGCGCCGTACCGCCGACGGCGAGCAGCGTGACGCCGGTGGTCGCGTACCAGGGAGCCGCCGCGTACGAGACTTTGCCGTCGGTGAAGAGCAACGTGCGGCCGGTGTCGTCGCTGGCGAACACGAGGGTGTTCAGCGCACCGTAGGGGAAGACGCTGTGGCCCTCGCGCACTGCCGTGTAGACACCGGGTTCGATCTCGGCGAAGCGCGTCGACTCACCCAGGACGCTGACGCCGAGGAAGCCGTCGGCGTCGACGCGGACGTGCATGGCCTCCATCAGCCCGAGGAGGCTCTCGTCGCTGGAGTAGCTGCGCCGGTTGGCGTGGTACTCGCCGACGAACGCTCGGCTGCGCTCGGCGGCGCCGCCGGCCTGGCGTGGCGGCTCGCTGGGCGTGTCCGGGAAGAACGCGTCCAGGAGCGTGTGGAACAAGGTGAGCGGCTCGGCGTAGCCGCCGCCGCTGTACGAGACGAACAGGCCGAGGTCGTGCTCCGGGAGTAGGAACAGGCCGCTCTGGTACGAGAAGATGTCGCCGCCGTGGAAGAGCACCCGCTGGGCGTTCACGGTGCGCTCGACGAACCCGAAGGCCATGCCGTCCAGGCGCGGGTGGTGACCGAACTGCCGCGCGTGCATCATCTCGAGCGTCGCGGGTGCGAGCACGCCTCCGCCGTCGCCGAGGTGCGCGAGCATGAAGCGCGCCATGTCGTTGGCCGTGGTGCTCGTGCTGCCTGCGGGTGTCATCCCGGTGAAGACGAAGCGGTCGCGCTGCAGCTCGCCACCCACGACGCGTGAGGCCCGCGCCAGGTGAGGCGCGAGGTCGGGGGGCAGGGGTTGGGCGAAGGTGCTGCGGTCCATCGACAGCGGCGCGAAGACGTGCTCCTCGACGTAGCGCGAGAAGGGCTGACCGCTGACGCGCTCGACGATGTAGCCGGCGAGCGCCGCGCCGTAGTTCGAGTAGGCGACGGCCTCGCCCGGTCGGAAGATGCGCAGCGGCATGCGCTCGCGCAGCGCGTCCGCCAGGCTCGGCACGTCCGAGGCGTCCAGGGAGTAGCCGCCGCGGGCGTCCTCGAAGCCGGCCGTGTGGGTCAGGAGGTGCGCGAGGGTGATGGGGCCTGGCTCGCCTCGGAAGGGGTGGTGCTCGAGCGTGCGCGGTAGCGCGAAGTCGAGGTAGGTGGTGATGTCGGCGTCGAGATCGAGCAGGCCCTGCTCGACGAGTTGCATGACGGCCGTGAAGGTGAAGAGCTTCCCGATCGAGCCGATCCGGAAGAGGGTGTCGGCGTCTGCGAGGCGTCCGTCGACGAGATCGGCGTAGCCATAGCCCTCGGCCACGATGGTCTCGCCGTTCATCACCACCGCGACCGTGGCGCCGGGGATGCCGGACGCATCGAGTTGGCCCTGGACGACCGAACCGACGAGCGCCTCGACCGTCTCGGGCGTCGGCTCCACCGACGACGCCAGCGCCGTCGACGCGAGTCCACCGAGCATCAGGAACGCGACCAGGAGACCGTTGACCGTTGTGCGCACGCTGCTTCCTTCCCATCCGGCCGGGCGACGGTGTGTGGAAGCACCGTGGTCCGGCCAACGCCCACGATAGGGCACGACGAGGACCGCCGGGCAGGACCATCCGCCCCCGACGCCTCACCACCGCGCGCGCCGCCACCGCTCCTCGACCCCATTGCCGCGGACGTGCCCGCGTCGCGCCCGGCTCGCCACGAAGGCCCAGCGCGCCGAGCCGACGTGCATGGTCGCCCAGGTACCGCAGTATGCGAACGATCCGAGCCGTCGGCCGGCGCCGCGCCGACTCGAACGACGGAGCACGTGCGACCGTCCATCGTGGGCCACATCAGCCCCGCCACGACCCTTCGTGCGATCACGCGACCAGCCACGGGGACGCGCCTCAGGCGTGAAACCGCCGAGCCGCTCCGAGGGGGCGTGCTAGCCTGAGCGCATCTCGAGCGTCGGAGGCTCCGTCATGCCATCGGTGAGCCGTGTTCCATTTCATGTTCGAAGCACTTTCTGGGCTGGCCAAGGGCCGGACACTGCCTGGCAGGCGACCCTCCTCTGGCGCCTGGCGCTGCTCGCGCTGGCGTTGGCCTGCACGCCGCTGACCGCCCGGGCGCAAGACGCCCCGATCCCCGCGCGCTTCGCCACCACCCACAGCGCCACCGACTACCCCGGCGGCGACCTGATGCCGATCTTCAACATCACCCTGGAGCAATGCCACGCCACCTGCCTGCGGCTGCACGATTGCCTTGGCTTCACCTTCGACCAGCGCAACGACGCCTGCTTCCCCAAGCGCAGCCTGGGCGCGCCGATCCCGTTCGAGGGCGCGCTCTCCGGCGTGATCTCGCACCACGGTGCGGCCGCGCTCGACCAGGCCCGAGCGGCTGCCGCAACGCTGAGCTTCCTCGACGGGTACGACTTCCAGGCCGCACGCGAACAGGCCACGTCCATGGCCGAGCGCTACCAAGCCGATGGCAGGACGGAGATCGCGCTCCTGGACGCGGCGCGCGGGCCGTCGCCAGCCCCAGTCGTCCAGTCGACCGGCGCGGCCGTGACCGTGGCCGATGGTGGCGCGGCCTGGCTCGCCCATGCGCGCGCGCTGGCCGACGATGCCGCGCGCAACCGGAGCCGGCAGTACGAGTCGAGCCGGCAGGCCGCACTCGCGGCGCTCAATGCCAGCCTGCGCCTGCCCGAACCGGACCGCGCCCAGGCGCTGGCCGTCATGGCACGCGCGTTGGAGGCGACGTATCGGGGCGAGGCCGCCTTGAGCGCGCTGCGCCTCGCCGACCAGCTCAGCCCGAACGTCGCCTCCGACGAACTCGCACGCCTGCGCGAGCGCTTCGGCTTCCGCGTGCTGTCGCACGACGTCGACGCCGGCACCGCTACGCCCCGCATCTGCGTGCGCTTCTCGGAGGATCTCTCGCCCACGCGCGATCATGCGCCCTTCGTGCGCAGCGACACGCGCGCGCTCGCGCTCGAGATCGAGGGCCGGCAGCTGTGCGTGACGGGTGTCGCCTACGGCGAGAGCTACAGCCTGGTCTTGCGCGCGGGTCTTCCCAGCATCACCGGCGACGCGCTCGCGCGCGACGTGCCGCTCGAGGTCTACATCCGCGACCGCGCGCCGTCGGTGCGCTTCCCGGGCCGCGGCTACGTGCTGCCCGCCTTCGGCCCGCGCGCCCTGCCGGTGGAGACCGTCAACGCCGATGGGCTCGAGCTGCGGCTGCTGCGCGTCTCGGATCGGAACCTGGTGAACGCCATCCGCGAGGGCGCCTTCGCCCAGGCCATCAGCGTCTGGGAGGGCGAGCGTTTCGAAACGCTGCTCGCCGAGAGCGTCTGGCAGGGCGAGGCCCGGCTCGAAGGTCAGCTCAATCGCGCCACCACGTCGCGCCTCGCGCTCGATGACGTCGGCCCGCTCGAGCCCGGCGTCTACGTGCTGCGCGCGACCGTGCCGGCGACCGAGCCGTGGGACGTGGCGCCGGCCACGCAATGGTTCATGGTCTCCGACTTGGGCGTGACGACGCTCTGGGGCACGGACGGCCTGCACGTGGTCGCGCAGCGCCTCTCGGATGGCCAGCCCGTCGAAGGTCTGCGCGTGGCGCTGCTGGCGCGCTCGAACCGGCTCCTCGGCGAAGGCCACACCGACTCGCAGGGCCACGTCCGTTTCGCGGCGGCGTCGACGCGCGGCACGGGCACGGCGGCCCCGGCGATGGTGTTGGTCGAAGGGGCCGACGACATGGCGGTGCTCTCGCTCGAGGAGAGCGAGTTCGACCTCTCGGACCGCGGCGTCACGGGGCGCCCAGCCTCTGGCCCCGTCGACCTCTTCCTGACCACGGACCGCGGTGCGTACCGTCCGGGCGAGGTGATCCACGTCACCGCCCTCGCCCGCGATCACCAGGCGCGCGCCATCCACGGTCTGCCGCTCACGGCGCGGCTGCTGCGCCCCGACGGGGTCGAGTACGCGCGCGTCGTCTCCGGGCACGAACGTGCCGGGGGGCACGTGATCTCGCTGCCGCTCGGCTTCGACGTACCGCGCGGAGCCTGGCGGGTCGAGATGCGCGCCGACCCGGACGCGCCCGCCCTGGCCAGCCAGACCGTGCTGGTCGAAGACTTCCTGCCCGAACGTATCGACTTCGAGCTGTCGCTGGCAGCTGACGGGCCGGTCGACCCCACCGCCCCGCCCGACGTGCTGATCACGGCGCGGCACCTCTTCGGCCCAGCCGCAGCGGGGCTGGCCTTGTCGGGCAGCGTGAGCGTGTACGCGACCCCCGAACTCGACGGCTGGCCGGGGTTCCACTTCGGCCGCTCGGATCAACGCATCGACGCTCAACGCCGCACGTTCGCCGGCGGCTTGCAGACCGATGCCGACGGGCGCCTCGCGGCTCCCCTGCCGCTCGATCGCATCACCCTCGACAACCGCCCCTATGCGCTTGACGTGAACGCCACACTCGTCGACGGGGCCTCACGCCCGGTGGAGCGCAGCATGACGCGCGCGCTGCGGCCCGTAGGCCCCGTGATCGGCATCCGCCCCGGGTTCGACGACAGCCTGCCCGAGCACGCGGAGGCCACCTTCGACCTGGTGCTGGTCGACCCAGCCGGCGCAGCGATGCCCGGCGAGTTGCGTTGGCAGGTGGACCGCGTCCACACCCGCTATCAGTGGTTCAGCCAGGGCGGGCGCTGGCATTGGGAGCCCGTGCACGAACGTCAGCGCGTCGCCGAAGGCGTCGTCACCGTGTCGGACGGTCCGATCCACCTCGCCGTACCCGTGACCTGGGGCCGCCACGACCTGCGCGTGACCTACGAGGGCGCGGCGCACGCCTCCGCCTCGCTTCCCTTCTCGGCGGGCTGGTACGCCGTCGCCGCGACCCGCGAGACGCCCGAGTTGCTCGCCCTGTCGCTCGATGCGACCGAGTACGCGCCCGGCGACGTGGCACGGTTGCGCATCGTCCCCGAGGGCGCGGGTATGGCGCTCGTCTCGGTGCTCTCGGACCGGGTGGTCGACCTGCGCCTCGTCCCGGTCGAGGGTGAGACCACCGTCGAGTTGCTCGTGACCGACGACTGGGGCGTGGGTGCCTACGTCACCGCCAGCCTGATACGCCCCAGCGACGGTCCGGAGCACGTCAGCGCGCGCAGCCTCGGGCTGGCCCATGCCAGCGTTGCGCCCGGCGACCGCGCGCTGCACGCGCTGCTGAGCGCACCCACGGAGGTGAGGTCGAACGAACGGCTGGAGCTGGTGCTCGAACTGACGGGCGCGGCCGACGGACCCGCCTACGCCACCGTCGCGGCGATCGACCTCGGGGCGCTCACGCTCACCGGGTTCGCGTCGCCCGACCCGCTCGACCATTACTTCGGTCAGCGGCGCCTGGGCGTGGCGATCCGCGACCTCTTCGGGCGACTGATCGACGCGCGTGCGGGCGCGATGGGGCAGGTGCGCTCCGGCGGCGGCCTCGACGCGGGCGACGCCCACCGCGACGGCCCCCTCCCGGCCGAAGACCTGGTGGCGTTCTTCACCGGCCCAGTGGAGCTGCACGACGGGCGCGCGCACATCGGCTTCGATCTCCCGGCCTTCAACGGCACCCTGCGCGTCATGGCGATCACCTGGACCGACCACGCCGTCGGCCAGGCGCAGGCCGACGTGCTGGTACGCGACCCGGTGGTGGTGCAGCCCAGCCTGCCGCGCTTCATGACACCGGGCGACGTCAGCCGCATCAGGCTGGAGTTGACCCATGCCACTGGTCCTGTCGGTGAGATGGCGCTGGCGGTGGTCGGCCACGGCGTGGGCGAGGTGCCGCCGAGCGTCACGCTACTCGAGGGCGAGCGCGCCGTGCTCGACCTGCCCCTGCGACCCACCGCGGTCGGCGATCACGTCTACCAGATCGCGCTGACTACGCCCGACGGGCGCGTTCTGACGCGTGAGGTGCGCCTGAGCGTGACGCACACCGACCCCGAGATCGCGCTGTCGACGCAGTTCGTGCTGGCGCCGGGCGAGAGCTACCGCTTCGACGAGGAGGCGCTGGCCGGCTTCCGAGCGGGCACCGCGCGGGCGACGCTGAGCGCCGGCGCCGGCGCCGCGCTCGACCTGCCGGGTCTCCTCCAGCGCCTGCTCACCTACCCCTACGGCTGCACCGAGCAGATTGCGTCGAGCCTCCAGCCGCTGTTGCTGGCCCGCACGCAGATCGCGGAACTCGGGCTCATGCGCGAGTCCGAGCTGCGCGAGCGGCTGCAGCTGGGCGTCGACCGCCTCCTCACGCGGCAGGGTCGCAGCGGCAGCTTCGGGACGTGGGGCGCGGGCGGGTACGACCTATGGCTCGACGCCTACGTCACCGACGTCTTGCTGCGCGCCGAGGCGCAGGGCGCGAGCGTCCCCGCGCAGGTGTTGCGCATGGCGCTGAACAACCTGCGCAACCAGGTGGCCCAGGCGGGATCGATCCACGACGGGGCCGCGGCCTATGCCTACGCCTTCTACGTGCTCGCGCGCGCGGGCGAAGCCGCGATCGGCGACCTGCGCTACTACGCCGACACGCTGGCCGAGCGCTTCGACACGCCGCTGGCGGCGGCCCAACTGGGCGCTGCCTTGGCAGCCTACGGCGAGCGGGCGCGCGCCGACGCGATGTTCGAGCGGGCGCGCGACCTGGCGCTCGCCAGCGCCGACGCGGGCGGCTGGCGAGACGACTACGGCACCCCCCTGCGCGACCGGGCCGGGCTGCTCGCGCTCGCGGTCGAAGCCGGCAGCGGCGTCGTGGACCGGCTGCAGATCGCGAGCCTGCTCGCGCGTCGTGCTCCGGCGCATCAGCTCTCCACGCAAGAGGCCGCCTGGGCCCTGCGGGCGGCGGTCGCGATGGGCGCCGCGGGCCAGGGGCTCATCCTCGACGGCCGGCCGGTGGTCGGCGACGTCGTGCGGCTCGTCGGCGGCGAGCCTGCAGTCATCCGCAACGTCGGCAGCGCCAACGTGACGGTGACGCAGACCGCCTTCGGGGTGCCTGACGTCGCACCCGAAGCAGGCGGCATCGGCTACACGATCCACCGCCGTCACTCCACGATCGCGGGCGAGGAGGCCGACCTGAACGCCGTGCGCGTCGGCGACCGGGTGGTCGTCGACCTCGAGGTCCGGCCGGATCGAGGCGTGGCCGGCGGGCGGTTGCTGATCGACGCGGCACTGCCGGCGGGGTTCGAGATCGACAACGCCAGCTTGCTGCGCGAGGGCGACATCCGCGCCCTCGACTGGCTGGCGGTCCACGTCTCGGCCGAGATGACCGAGGCGCGCTCGGATCGCTTCCTGGCGGCGGTCGATTGGGTCACGGAGGTGCCACTCCGGCTGGCCTTCGTGGTGCGTGCGGTCTCGCCGGGCGACTTCCACTACCCGGCGGCCGCGGTCGAGGACATGTACCGGCCCACCAACCGCGCGCTCAGCGACACGGGCCGCGTACGCATCGGCCCGTGAGCCCACCCCGGCTCGCACCGCGAGCGCGAGCGATGCCGGCGCGCTCGATGCGCGCGGGTCTCGCGCTCCTGGCGCTCGCGCTGCTGCTGTGGTTCGGCGCCGACCGCTGGGTGGCCACGACCGACGTGCCGCCGCTGGCGCTCGAGACCTCCGTCGAGGTGCTGGCGGCGAGTGGTCAGCTGTTGCGCGCCTTCACGGTCGCCGACGGGCGCTGGCGGCTGGCGCTGGCGTCGGAGCGGGTCGACCCCGGCTACCTGGCCATGCTGATCGGTTACGAGGATCGTCGCTTCTTCGAGCATCGCGGGGTGGACCCGCTGGCGCTCGCGCGCGCCCTTTGGCAAGCCGTGTCGAGCGGCCGACGGGTCTCGGGCGGGTCGACCCTGACCATGCAGGTCGCACGCCTGCTCGAGGATGGCTCGACCGGCTCCTGGACGGGCAAGCTGCGCCAGATCCGGCTCGCCCTGGCGCTCGAGCGCGTCCTCTCGAAGGACGAGATCCTCTCGCTCTACTTGCATCACGCGCCGATGGGCGGCAACCTCGAGGGCGTCCGCGCGGGCGCGCTCGCCTGGTTCGGCAAGGAGCCCGGCCGGCTGACCGAGGCGGAGGCGGCGCTGCTGGTCGCACTGCCGCAGGCGCCGAGCCTGCGCAGCCCCGACCTCCACCCCGAAGGGGCGCGCGTGGCGCGCGACCGGGTGCTGACACGCTCCGCGGCAGTGGGCGTGATCAGCGCCGATGCGGCGCGCGCCGCGCTGCGCGAGGCGCTGCCCAGCGTGCGCCGCCCCTTCCCGGCCCACGCACCGCACGTGGCGGACCGCCTCCGCTCGGTCGAGCCCGAACGGCAGGTCCACCGCACGACCATCGATGCGCAACTCCAGGCGGCGCTGGAGGAACTGGCCGCGGACGCGCTGCGCGATCTGCCACCGCAGGCGACGCTCGCGCTGCTCGTCGTCGAGTTGGAGAGCGGCAGCATTCGGGCCAGCGTCGGCTCGGCCGACTACACCAGCGACGCCCGGCGCGGCTTCGTGGACATGACCCAGGCGCTGCGCTCGCCCGGGTCGACGCTGAAGCCGCTGGTCTACGGACTGGCGTTCTCCGACGGGATCGCCCACCCGGAGACGCTGCTCAACGACCGACCCGCCAGCTACGCCGGCTACGCGCCGCGGAACTTCGACCACACCTTCCGTGGACCCGTCAGCGCGCGCGAGGCGTTGCACGCCTCGCTGAACCTGCCGGTCGTCGAACTCACGCACGCCCTGGGCCCGGCACGGCTGATGGCGGCGCTGCGACAAGCGGGGATCCAGGCCGAGGTGCCCGGCGACACGCCGGGGCTGGCGGTCAGCCTGGGTGGTGTCGGGATGAGCCTCGAGGGCCTGGTGCAGCTCTACGCCGGCATCGCCCGCGGCGGTGAGGCGCTGGCCCTCTCGCTCGTCGAAGGTGCAGCCCAGCCGCGGGCGCGGCTGGTGACGCCCGCGGCTGCCTGGCATCTCGGCGCGATCCTCGCCGGGACGCCGCGCTCCGCACGGCTGCCCGACTGGCCCCTGGCCTTCAAGACCGGTACCTCGCACGGCCACCGCGACGCCCTGGCGCTCGGCTTCGACGGCGCCTTCGCCGTCGGCGTGTGGGCGGGGCGCGCCGATGGCGCCCCCGTGCCGGGCATGTACGGGGCCGAGGTGGCGGCTCCCCTGCTCTTCGAGACCTTCGCGCGACTCGGCGAACGGCCGGCGGCGTTGCCGCCCGCACCGCCTGGGACGCTGATCGCCTCCAGCGCCGAACTGCCTGCGCCGCTGCGGCAGTTCGGCACGAGGCTGGTCCAGACCGAGGACGCGCCGCGCCTCACCTTCCCCCCGGACGGGGCCGCGCTCGCACCGCTGGCGGGCGGGATCCTGACGCGGGTCGAGCGCGGACGCGCGCCCTTCACCTGGTTCGCCAACGGCGCGCCCGTGCTGCTCGCGAGCCATGAGCGCGAGGCGCGGCTGGACCTGGAAGGCCCTGGCTTCGTGACGCTCGCCGTGGTCGACGCGGAAGGGCGTTCGGCGCGGGTGCAGGTCGAACTGCGGTAGGCGCCGGCCCTCGGGCTCGTACCCGATCGTGCACTGGTGTCCTCAGTCGGTGCCGCCCGCGAACACGCTGCTGGCCCCAGCCGCCCCCTGCGCCCGCGCCAGCTCGATCATCCGCGCCGGAACGATGAGCCCGTCGCCATGTTCCGCGCCTGCGGCCAACAGGGCGGCGAGGTCACTGGCGTGCAGCTCCGGCGCCACCTGGAGCGCCAGGGCCAGCACACCCACGAGGTACGGAGCCCACTGGCTGTCGCCGCCCTCGACATCGTAACGGTAGTGTCTCGCGTGGTGATGGCCCGCCACCGTCCGGTGATGGGCGGGAGCGTAGACGGTGACGTAACCGAGTTCCGCGTCCGACGCAGCTCGGCGTGCCAACACGTCAGCGACCGACTCATCCTTGGCGCGCCAGAAGGCGGCCTCCCCCGGCGAGAAGGTGAACGCCTCCGGCAGCCTGCAGTCGCGCCACGGCGAACAGCCGAGCCCGCGGATCGCGAGCGGCGGATCCAGGAACGCCAGCGGGTACACGCTCAGCAACACGAAGACGTCGCTGTCGATCGCGCGCCGGATCGCTGCATCGACCACGGTACGCTCCTCGTCTCGGTACCCGGTCGACGCGCTCAGCAGACGCACGCGCTCATCGTGCGGCAACGTGCGGTTGCGGTCGACGACGTGATCGATCGCCATAGCGAGGCGCTCCGGCGTGAGCCGCGCGAAGTCGACGGCGAAGTAGTGCAGCTCCGCGCCCGGAGCGACGCCGACGGACCGCCCCACCAGGAGACTGGCCATCGCCGGGCCATGCATCTCGAACGGCAAGCCGGAGAAGTCGTCGAGTTCCTCGTAGTGGCGGAGCCGGTCGGCGTACTCCACGTGATCACGTCGGACCTTGCCGTCGATGATGGCGACGGCGACACCGGAGCCCGTCAAGCCCTGGGCGTGCAGGCCCCGTACGCCGAGCCCAGGGTCCTTTGCGCGCTCGCGCTGCACGCTCCGCTGCGAGCGCTTCCGCCAGCCTCTGCCGGCCTGCGTCGCCGGGCGCGCCACCCTGCATCGACCGGGGTCGATGGAACGCCAATGGAACGCCAGGCCGCTAGGCTTACCGACCTCGGATGGCAGGCGCCTGCCACGGCGTCGGCCGTGCGACCGAGTGGGCGCGGGAAAGCGCGTCACACCGCACACCGAGGAGGGGGTAGACATGCGACGAGGATCGACCATCATGACCATGGCGGCTGCTCTGGTGCTGGCCGGCGCCGCGCAGGCGACGGACGAGCGGCAGGTGGCTCGCACGATCGACGAGTTCATCGCGCTCAATCCAGCCCTCGAGCACTACGGACCGCTGCACGAGGAGTGGTCGCCGGCGATGGGCATCCACTGGGGCGCACCCGGCCCACACGTCACCCTCGGGGTCGGCCACGGCGACAAGGTCGTGGTGATCGAGGTGATATACCCCGAGCAGATCGGCTGGCAGCCGTGGTTCGACCAGCCCGAGGGCGAACCGATGGAGTTACCCGGCTTGGGCATGGCCTACACGCAGCACATCTGGATCACCGAGCCGGACTCGGTCGTGCCCGGTGGCGATCCCGAGTTCGTGCCGCTCACCCTCGAGGCGCTCAGCGAGGTCAACCCCGCCCTCGAGGGATACGCACTCCTCTCGCCCGAGTACGTGCCGCACATGGGGTACCACTACGGGGTGATGGGCCCGGGCCTCGTGCTGGCCGTGTCGCCGCAGGGTGACATCAACGCGTTCGAACTGCTCTTCCCGGTGGAGGGCGGCCACTACCCGTGGTTCGACCAGCCCGAAGGCGAACCGATGGACCTGCCCGGGCTCGGCCTGGTGTACTCGCAGCACGTGTACGTGGTCGATCCGATGTCACTGCCCTGATCGACCGGTGACATAGCGCGCGGTGACCCGACAGCGCATGCCTGACGGCCGGGCGGCCCCCCGAAGGTGGAGGGCGGCCCGGCCGACTCGCCTCAGCTCGTCAGAACCACGCTTCGACGATCACCACCCGGTCCAGCGAATGCGCGCCGTGGTGGGCCCGGTGGAACACCCGCCACACCGGCGTGCCGTGATCGATCGGACCCACGACGGCCGAGCCGTCGTCGCAGCCGTAGTCGATGCGCATGCCGGCGATACCCGCGGTCGCGCCGGTCAGCAGCCCGCAGCGCTGCCCGCCCTCGAGCACCAGCGCCCAGGCGCGCGCAGACGGGTAGTCGGGATCGATCGGCTCCGCGGACCGCTCAGGCAGGTCTTGCAACACGGTGAGCTCGACCACCTCGAGCGAGAACGGCTCGCGCGCGCAGTGGAGCACCGCCCCGCCCACCATCGGATCGAGGAAGCACGGGTCGAGGATGGCGGAACCGGCCTCGCAACGATAGGCGTCGGGCCGCTCCGGGCTCGCGAGCGAGCGGGCAAGACACGATCCCTCGACGTGCTCGACCACCTCGATCCCGGTCGTGAGACGACCGGCCACCGATGGTGTGAACACGCGCAGCTGCGTGACGGCCACCGGCTGCGCGAGCGCGGGCGTGGCGCTGCCAAGGACGGCGACGAGGGTGGCCGCGATCGTCGTCAGCGCCAGCACGTTTCG
The DNA here is from genome assembly GCA_007130855.1 of Trueperaceae bacterium. Lineage (GTDB taxonomy): Bacteria > Deinococcota > Deinococci > Deinococcales > Trueperaceae > CSSed10-48. The sequence goes on from SLRS01000103.1 coordinate 25,243, forward strand.
AAGCGGTGTGGGCACGGGAGCCTCCAGGTGAACGGGGCGGGGCTGGTTCGTGGACAGCTGTCGTCGCCGCTAGAGGAACAGCGCGCCAGCCGCGTACGGCAGCACCACCAGCGCGCCCCACGCCGCCCGCACGCGCCGTCCCTCGGCGTGGCGGTCCCATTGGAACAGCCGCACCGCGAGGACGACGGCGAGTACCGCGCCCGTGACGAGCACCGCCAGTGAGCCGACCGGCGAGAAGGCCGTCGTCTCGCCGAAGGCGAGGCCGCGCATGGCGTTCATGGCGTGGGTGGCGGGCAGGAGGCGCGCGAGCATGGCCAGCGTGTCGGGGATGACCTCCGATGGCACCATCAGCCCGCCGAGCATCACCGACGGCAGGAACACCAACTGCCCCCAGAGGATCGTCGCGCGGGTGCTGGCCGACACCACTGCGATCAGCAGGCCCAGGCCAGCGTGGGCCGCGGCCGCCGCGAGGTACACGAGCAGGTAGGCGCCAGCATGCGTTGGCGGCGGTGCCCCGAACAGGAGCGGCGCCGTCACGGTGATGATCGCCGAGACCACCGTCAGGTGCAGCAGCGTCGCCGCTCCCGGCAGCAGCAGGATGCTCACGGCGGGCACCCCGTGGATCTTGAACGAGCGATAGATACCTGCCTCGCGCGCGGTCACGATCGGGTCGGGCAGGCCGAGGAGGCACCCCGCCATGAGCGCGAAGACGACCATCGCGGGGACCACCGTCTCGCGGAAGCCCGGGTTGAGGGCGACCATCAGCGACCCGGCCATGAGGTAGAAGCCGAGCGGGAAGAGGTAGAGCAGCAGCAGCATGGCACGGTTGCGCAGGCCGCTCGCGAGTTCGAAGCCAGCGTGGTGGAGCAGGGCCATCATGCTGCGGCTCCCGCGCTGGTGAGCTCCAAGAAGCGCTCCTCGAGCGACGGTCGCTCCACCCGCAGATCGATGAGGGGATCGCTCGCCTCCTCGAGTGTCCGCAGGATCGCGGCGACGGTGGGACCGATCGCGTCGGTGAAGAAGACGTCGTACCCGTCGTTGCGCAGCTGGCGGCTGACGCCCGGGTACGGTGTCGAGCGCGTCGCGAGCGTCTCGAGCTCGGAGCGCACCGAAACCCGCGTCAGGTCGGAGGCGGCCGCGGTGAGTGCTCTGGGCGTGCCGCTCGCCACGATGCGGCCGGCGAGCAAGATGGCGACGCGGTCGGCGAGCTTCTCGGCCTCGGCCATGTCGTGCGTCGCCAGGACGAGGGCCACGCCACGCTCGCGGAGCTCGCTCACGAGCGCGTGGAGCTCGGCACGCGTCGCCACGTCGAGGCCGGCGGTCGGCTCGTCGAGGAACACGACCGGCGGATCGTTGACCAGCGCCAAGGCCAGCGCCAGGCGGCGCTGCTGACCGGTCGAGAGGGTGCCGTACTCGATGCGCCGCCGCTCCTGCAACCCGAAGCGCTCGAGCAGGTCCCACCGCGGCGCACGCTCGTGGTAGGCGCAGAAGAAGCGCATCGCCTCGTCGACGCGCATCGTCTCGGGCAGGCCCGACGTCTGCAGCTGTACCCCCGTGACGTCGCGCAAGCGGCGCGGTTCGCGCGCGGGATCGATGCCACGCACCCGCAGCCTCCCCGCGGTGGGGAAGCGCAGTCCCTCGAGGCATTCGAGGGTCGTCGTCTTGCCAGCCCCATTCGGACCGAGCAGCCCGAAGACCTCGCCTGGCGCCACGATGAAGTCGATGCCATCGACGGCGACGACGTCGCCGTACGTCTTGCGAAACCCCTCGACGACGATCGCCGGCTCCATCGACCGAGCATGCGCCCCCAGGGCCGGGACGTTCAAGCCTGTCGTTGTGCCCAGCTGCGGGCCGGGTAGGACGCCAGCAGCACGAGCCCGTCGACCACATCCGGGCTGCGCTTGACGAACTCCGCCGCCATCGCCCCACCCAACGAATGCCCACCGATCAGCCAGGGGCTCACCTCCGGGAAGGCTGCAATCACGTCGGCCGCGCGAGCCACGCCGAACACCGCCAGTTCGAGCGGCATCGGCACGAGCACGCTCAGCACCCCGCCGTCAGCGCGGCGCCGCAGGAGCGGCGCGTACGCCGCCGCATCGACCAAGCCGCCGGGGTAGAACACCAGCCCCGCCAGCGGCTCCCCCTCAGGCGCGAACACGTACCAACCGCGCAGACGCTCGGCGTCCTGTGCGAGCGTGACCGCCTCCGGAAACCCGCCATAGCGAGCTGCTCGCGTCCAGCCGTAGAAGCTGGTCGCCCCGAGCGCCAACAACGCCAGCGCAACCACTGCAACCTTGAGCCACCTGTTCATCGAAACCTCGCTGTGCGGCCATGCGCGCGCGATGCGCGTGCACTCGACGAGTGTACCGGCGCGCAGGGCGACCACGCGGTCGACCTGGAGGTGCCTCTCGCCATGCTCCTCGGTGGACTCGAACGGAACGCGCCGAGATAGGGCGCAACGGCCCCTCATCGATCTCGGAGCAGCGGCCGATCTCGGGACGTTCGTCCCTGGAGGCGGTGGCTCGACTCGGTGCGTCGTGAAGTCGACGAGGCTGGTTGGGTTGCGAATCGCCGATGACGCGACGGACGTCGCGGAAGGGACGGCTCATGGCGATCGTCACGCGAGGTCTTCTTGCAATCCTCGTGCTCACCGTCGGCGGCCTCGCGTGGGCCGGGGCGGTGTCGCGGCTGTCGGCCACCGGTTGGCCGATCGTCATCGACGGGTTCACACCGGGAGCGAGGTACTCGTTGTCGGTGTACGGGACGGTGGCGTACCCGGGGACGATGGAACGCCCGCTCACCGTCTACCGAGACGCATGTTTCGAGTACGAGGGCCCAGGCTTCGTCACGTACCCTGGGACGCCGGCGGCAGTGTTCCAGAACGACTTCGGGGTGGAGGTGTGCGGGGTTGACCCGGGATACCGGGACGGCGCGTATCGGACCCTGGAGCGGGTCGAGTTCGTGGCGCCCCGAGAACGGATGGTGGCGTGGATGGTGCCGCCGAACCTGCCGGAGCGCGACCTGGTCGCCGCGGGGTGGCAGAACCTGCAGGTGTTCGTGCGGGCGCTGGATCGGCAGCACGTGGGCCCTCCACCCGAGCAGCTCAACTACTGCCTGATGCGCCGACCGTTGTCGATCCAGCCGACGAGCGGCCCGCCGGTGTGCTTCGAGTTCAGGCGGGCGTTCGCCTTCGCCGTGGTCGATCGCCTGGTTGACGTCGACTTCGACACCTGCCTGCTGACCGACCTCGCGCTCCGTCAGGGCTGGGAGCTCGATCCGTCCTTCGGTGGGCCCTACGGTGGTTACAGGCGCGCGGAGGAGGCGTACTTCGTGGTCACCCCGCTTCGGTACCCGCGCCCGACAGGCGACTTCTACCGCTGCCGCGGCGCGCCGCGGGCGGTGCCAGATCCGGCCCCTGATCCGGCCGCCGACCCGCTGCTGAGCGATCCCTCGGGCTTCGATCCGTTCCGATGGTCGGCCACGCCCCCGTTCGACCCTTCCCGCGTCGATCCCGACCCGTTCGCTCCCGCCTTCTTCGATCCACGGAGCGTCGATGCCGCCGTGCTCGCCGCCTATGGTGTCTTCGGTGCGAACTCGTGCCCGTGGGCCTTCGACGGCGAGTGCGACGAGCCTGGGATCGGCACCGGCCTCTGCGCCGCCGGTACGGACACGTTCGACTGTCGCGGCGTCTCGTTCGATTGGTCGAACAGCTGTCCCTGGGCGTTCGATGGGGAGTGCGACGAGCCCGCCATCGGGACGGGCCTCTGCCTGCCGGGCACCGACACGTTCGACTGCGCTGGCGCCTTGGCCGTCGCGCCCGCGCCCGCACCGACACCGGAGCCGCCGACCGCCGAACCGCCGCTGCCAGCGGACGTCGAACGCCGCGAACGTGCGTTGGATGCGTGCGACGTCTGGTCGGTGGCGAACTCTGGCGGCGCCGAGGGCACGGTCGACGTGTGGGACATCCGCGCCATCCCCGATGGCGCCGTCTTCGACCTGCGCTTCGATGCCCGCTCGGAGCCCGACCGCTACCGCGTGACACACGCCGGCGTGCAGGTGTACGACAGCGGTTGGCGTGGTGCGAGTCACTTCGATGGTGATGTGCGCTTCGATGGCGGTCTCGCAGGCCCGGGGCGAGGTGAGGCGCTCGATCTGTTCGTGAAGCGCGGCCAGGCCGACTTCACGGTGACGGTGGTCGGTGGTACGTCGAGCACGATCTGGGATTACCGGGTCCGGTGTCGCCTGCCATGACGCCGGCTGGCTGAGTGTGCTGGGCGGTAGGCTGCCGGATGATCGCGGAGAAGGTGATCGCGGAGCGCGACCTTGGCGCCCTGCTGCCCGAGTCCGCTGTCGCCGGCCTGCACTTCGTCCCGGCCGCGACCCTTCCGGCCGCGCGGTTTCCGCCCCGTCGCCACAGACCGAGGAGGATACGGATGACCCAACTGCTGGCGTTCGCCAAGCCACAGCCGTTGCTGACGTTCTTCGCGCTGACGTTCGCCATCTCCTGGGGCGGCATCCTCATCAGCGTCGGGGTCGACGGGCTCTTCGGTGTGTCGGAGCTCGATGAGGCCCGACTGCCGTTCGTCTATCTGGCGATGCTCGCCGGCCCGAGTGCCGTGGCCGACAGTAGGCAGCGTTTACGGCGGCGGTTCTCGAACCGGGCTGTCTGAGGAGCCCCTGAAGACGACCGCTGGTCTTCGGGGTCGCTTCGCGCGATGCAGGGCGCCGCGCCGCGGTCGGCTCATGCGCCTGCGTGGCCATCACATGGAGCGCACCGGCCCCAGATGCGAGCGGCGCGATCACACGCGGTCTTCGGATCTCCGCCAGCGGTCGTCCACCGGACGCCTTCATGACCCACGAGCGACTGGCCTGCTACCGCCTCGCGCACCTGCGCGCTGCGCCAGCGGCGACATCGCCCGCAGCCAGCGCCCCACCGAACGGAACGGTAGCGGCCCGGCGTTCACCTGATCGACCGTGCCCACCAGATCGACGTCGAGTACCGGGCAATGGAACGCCCACGAACCGGTCGAGCCCGTGTGCCCTACCACCGCCGGCGGCCGGTTGATCGGCGCAAGCAGCCACGGCAGATCGAAGCGCATCACGCCATGCCCGTACTCGATGGGCCACCCCGGCCGCCGCAGCGCCGCAGGGTCGAAGCCCTGCCGGAAGCGACGGAACGGCCCGGCCATGCGCTCGAAGGCACCGGGGTCGCCGTCGAAGAGCCGCCCCTCCACCAAGCCGCGCAGCAAGGACAGTTGGTCCTCGAGCGTGCTGTACATGGCGTACGTCGAACGCAGCGTGGCCGGGGCGTCGAACGGCTCGGTACCGGCCCAGAGCGTGGCGGCGGCTGCGGTCCGCACGTGCTGCGGGTCGTCGTGCGACGCCACCCAAGTGGCGTCCATCCGCAACGGCTCGAACACCAGCGAGCGGTATGCCTCCGCCACGTGCCGGCCCTCGACCACCTCGAGGATCGTCTTGAGGGCCAGGTAGTTCGTATCGCAGTACTGCGCCCGGGCCTTCGGGCTGCTCAGGTCCTGGGGCGGGTAGTGCGGCCGAAGCTGCTCGCGCACACGCGCGAAGGCCGCTTCGCGCGACCAGCCCGCGTCGCCCTGGGCGAGCGTCTCCTCCACCAGGCTGCGGCCCCCCTTCGGCCGGTCCTCGAGGTAGTCGGCCAAGCCCGAGGTGTGGCTCAGGAGGTGACGCACGGTGACCTGGTCCGTTCGGTCGGTGCCGCCCATCACGTGCAGGCCGGCGCCGAGCCCGGCCGGTAGGTACGCCAGCATCGGCGCGCCCAGGTCGAGGCTGCCCCGCTCCGCCAGCAGGAACAGCGCCGTAGCCGTGACGAGCTTGTCGACGCTGGCGACGAAGTAGGGGGTCTCGACGGTCATCGGCATGCCATCGGGGCGGGCCTCGCCGAGGGCGCCGCGCCAGATGAACGAGCCGTCGCCACTGCGCACGGCAAAGGTGGCGTGGGCGACATCGGGCCGGGCGACGAGCCGCTCGAGGCACTCATCGAGCCCTTCGCGCGCGCGCTCGTGTCTCGCGAGATCGGCCATCAACAAGCCTCCAGGTGCGCCCGTCCCCAGGCGGGATCGAAGCGGGACGTCCGCCGCCTGGACGCTACCTGGGTGGAGGGCCAAGCGGCCGGCGCGGGCCGCCCAACGCACCACCGAGGGGACGCAGAGCGGACGCACCTGATGCTGACGCGCGAGCGCCGCCAAACCCACGGGCACGAAACCCGCTACCGAGTAGTACCATGCGGCCCCCAGTGCGCCTCCAGCCGCCGTCGCGCCCGTCACGTGGAAGGCGGGGACGCGGTTCATCGGACCCAGGTACCAGAGCACCAGCCACCGACCGGGTAGAAGCGGCGAGCGACAGGAAGAAGCCGAGCGTGGTCGCCATCAGGGTGCCGATCCAGGCCGCGTCGTAGACCCCTCGGTATGCCCCCAGGCGCAGCATGAACACCTCGCTCACGATCGCGTAACCGAGCAGCACCGCCAGCGCCACGATCACCACGAACGAGAAGCGGCGCACCTCACGGAAGTCGGCGGCAGCCACACCGGCGACAGCGTTCATGCCGCGCCGACGGCGCCTGAGCCCACCGCGTGGAGGTACGCATCCTCGAGCGTCGCTGCCACCGGTGAGAGACAGCAGGCGCAGTGGAAGTCGTTGACCGAGCGTGTCGTCGCGCTGCGCCGACGTACCGGCGCTCGCCGCGTGTACCGTCGTTGTGCGACGGGTACGGCGCGCGACGCAGCCGTCCAGCACCTGTTCGGGGGCTGGACAGCAGTCGCCGCAGCCCCCGCAGCGCTACCGTGAGGTCATGCGCACCCTTGCACTCATCCTCGTCGTGCTCGCGCTCGGCGCCTGCGTCCCCACCGTCGACGGCGTCGGCGACGACGCCGTCATCCCCGGCGCCGGCGTCGCGTCGGTACCGTTCGGAGACCTCACCACCGGCTACGAGGTGCTCGGTAGCGGCCCACCGGTGGTGATGGTGCACGGCATCGGCGGCGGCTCGAGCGTCTTCCAGTACCGCCTCAACGCCCCCACCGTGGCGGCCGCCGGCTACCGCGTCTACGCCCTCGACCTGCTCGGCTTCGGCCGCTCCTCGCGTCCCGAGCAGCGCAGCACCCAGGACGACCTCGTCGCGCAGGTGACCGCGTTCCTCGAGGACGTCGTCGGCCAGCCAGCGGTCCTGGTCGCGAACGGGCTCTCCGCCGCCCACGCGATCCGCATCGCCGCCGAGCGGCCCGAGTTGGTCTCGGGCCTGGCGCTCATCGCGCCCACCGGCTACCGCAGCCTGAACCGTCCCCAGGACGCCGCGCGCGAGCGCACCTTCGACG
>SLRS01000155.1 GCA_007130855.1 Trueperaceae bacterium
AGACCCGCCGACGCGGCGCGGACCTTCCTCGAGCCCATCCTCAACGACGACGAGCGGGCGGCTCTGGCGAGCTCGAGCGACTACTTCGAGGCGGCGGCACGCTGGATCGACGTCGATCTCCGAGAACTTCGGCAGATCACGGAGTTCCAAGGACCGTCTCCGACCGACCCGGCATCGCTCGCTCGCATCACGGCGCCCGCGTGGCTCCTGCTCGGATCGCAAACGGCCCTGCGGACGTGGTTCGCGGACGGCATTCGCCATGTGGCCGACCACGTCCGCGACGCGCGGGTCCGCGAGATCGAGGGCGCAGGCCACCTGGGGCCATCGCTGCAACCCGGGGCCATCGCCGCCGCGTTGCTGCGGGCCTTCGAGGGGTCGCACCAGCGCGCCTAGCCGGGTCGTGGCGGCGGCACCGGAAGGCCGCGGTGCCGCCGCCTGCTCGTGCGAGCACGGCCTACCGTCCGAGCCAGCGCCCAACGCGGCTCAGGGCTGAGGGCCCTCGCGTCGACCGACCACGAGGCTCCGCAACAGCCAGCCAGCCACGACGATCGCAAGGAGGCCCAGCAGGATTCGGATGATGGCGGCTCCGACGATGAACGCAACGTAGAGCAACAGGATGATCCCGATGACGGCGACGACCGTCTGCCAAGTTTTCATGTTCCTCCTTCGCTCGCTACCGTATTCGTCCATGCTACCCGAGCCGCGGCCGTCAGCGCCGACGCGGCCGCCGCCGCGGGGGCGGGGCCAGGGCGCTCCGTCGACGGCGGCGACAGACGTGGACGGGCCACGATGCCCTATGGTGGTTCATGGCGGCTGGCGTGGCTCGGGTTCGGTTGCTGGGTCGGCCGGCAGTGTGGACCGAGGAAGGGGGTTGGCGGGAGTTCCCTCCAGGCTCGCGGGCGGCGGCCCTGGGATATCTGGCATTCGCGCGGCGCTGGGTAGGACGCGACGAGTTGGTGGCGCTGTTCTGGCCCGATCGTCCCGAGGCGACGGCTCGGGGGAATCTGCGTCCGCTCCTTGCGAAGCTTGCGCGTGAACCGCTGGCAGTCGGTCTCGAGCGCGAAACGACTCGGGTGCGGTGGCTGGTGGAGAGCGATCATTCGGCGCTCGTGACGGCTCAGCGGGAGGGTCGCTGGGAGGAGGTCTGGGAGCTCGCGCAGGGCGAGTTGCTCGAGGGGGTGACCGTGGCGCATGCCCCGGAGTTCGAGTCTTGGCTCGAACTCGAGCGGGTGGGTGTGCGCGATGCCGTGCGCACCGCTGGGTTGCGTGTGGCGGACGCGGCGCTCGCGCTCGGTGGATTGGACGACGCCGGTGAGGTGTTGACCGGGCTGCTGCGCCTCGATCCGCTCGATGAGGCGGTGTTGCGGCGCTCGATGGTCGTCATGGCGCGGCGTGGCGCGCGGCGTGATGCGCTCGCGGCGTACGAGGCGTTCGTCGAGCGTTGCCGTGACGAGCTCGGTGCCGTGCCGGAGCCGGCCACGGTCGATCTGGCGCAGGCCGTGCGCAGCGGGAGCGAGGGCACGGTTGCCGAGCCGTCGCTGGAGCTTGGAACGATCGCGCCAGCAAGCTTGCCGGTGCCATTGACGCCGTTGGTGGGTCGCCGTAAGGAGGTGGGCGAGGTGGTGGCTCGGCTGGGCGATCCCGCCTGCCGGCTCGTGACGTTGGTGGGTCCCGGTGGTGTGGGGAAGACGAGGCTCGCGCTCGAAGTCGCTCGCGTTGCGGGACCGCGTTTCGCTGACGGCGTTCGCGCTGTCGATCTGGCAGCGGCGTCGAGTGATGCGGCCATGGTCGCGGCCATCGCGGAGGCCGTTGGCACCAAGCTCGACGCGCGCAGCAACGGCACGGCATCCGTGGTGCGGGCGTTGGCTTCGCGTGAGCTGCTGTTGCTGCTGGACAACGTGGAGCATCTCGGTTCGGCCCCTGCATTGGTGCGCGACCTGTTGCATGGTGCGTCGGAGTTGCGGATCTTGGCGACGTCGCGTGTGGCGCTGAACCTGGCGGCAGAGTGGCGCTGGGATGTCGCGGGTCTGCCACATCGGGGCGATGCCGGCTCGGAGGACGCCGCGTCTGGCCTGGCGTCGCGTGATGGTGAGGGTGACGGGGTGCCCGAGCCGTCCGAGGCCGCGGCGCTCTTCGTGGCGGCTGGTAGGCGTGCCCTCCCGGGGTTCACTCCCGGGCCACCTCAACTCGAGACGATCGAGGTCATCGTCGCGCGGCTGGCGGGGTCGCCGCTCGCGATCGAGCTCGCTGCGGCATGGTTACGGGTCCTCGAGGTCGAGGCGATCAGTGAGGAGTTGGCTCGCGGGCTCGGTCTGCTCGCGAGCAAAGCGGTCGATCGGCCGAAGCGGCATGCGAGCATGCGGCGCGTGCTCGATCAATCGTGGTCGTTGCTGCAGCCGCGCGAGCGCACTGCGATGCGGCAGTTGGCGGTGTTCCGTGGGGGCTTCGATCTCGCTGCGGCGCGCGCGGTCGCCCGGCTCGAGTTGCCGGTGCTGTTGGCGTTGGTGAACAAGTCGTTCTTGCGGCGTGGTGGAGACGGGCGCTTCACCCGACATCCGTTGATTTGGCGCGATGCGCGCGAGCGAGCGCTCGCGCGTGGGGCCGAGTACGACGCGGCAGCCGAACGGCACGCTCGCTACTACCTGCGCCTGCTCGCGGATCGACGCTTGGCCAACACGCATCCCGAGGTCCGTCGACGGATGCGGGAGATCCAGGTGGAGCTCGAGAACGTCGCGACCGCCTGGCGCTGGGGCGTGGTCCACGGTCGCGACGACCTGCTGATCAGCGCGGTCGGCGGTCTCGTCGGGTTCCGGTGGGCCCGAGGATGGTACGAACTGATCGACGGCTTGTTCCGGGAGGCGCTCGCGATGGCGCCGGTCGATGGAGCACTGCGCGGGTTGCTGCTGGCCGCGATCGGGTTCGCCGAGACGTGGGGGGGCCACGGCGACCTCGGCCTCGCCAAGTTGCGAGCAGGCGTGCGGTTGGTGGAGGGGCGGGTCGACGGCATCGACTGGGCGTGGGTACACGTCGGCTTGGGGCTCGCGTTGGCGCGGCTCGACCGCCACGACGAGGCAGCGTCCGCCTATGAGCGGGCTGCGGCGGCTTTTCGCGAGGCGGGTCAGGTCGACGCTGAACTGATCACCCTGAACAACCGCAACCAGGTCGCGGCCACAGCGAGCGAGGCCGTGCGCTTGCGTGAGGCGCTGGTGGACCGGGCCCAGGTGTTGGGGGCGACGCGTGTCTTGTACCCGGTCATGGGCGGCATCGCCGCGCATGAGCGGCTCCTGGGGGCGTTCGGTCGGGCCGAGCGGACGATGCTGGCTCAGCGGGCGTACGCCGACGACTCGGCGCAGGTCTCGTTCCCGGTGTTCCACGCACGCAACGCGCTCGCCGAGACCTTCCTCGAGTGCGGCCGCCTGTGGCGTGCAGAGGCGATCGCCTGCGGCACGTTGCACCGGCCTGCGTTCGTAGGCGCCCGCGAGCAGTTCGGTGACGTGGTCGCGCACGCGGCCGCGATACTCGGTCGCGTGGCGCTCGTTCGGCGCGATTTCGACGCTGCCGAGGCGTGGTCGACGCGCGCGCTCGCTCACCACCGCGAAGCCCACGGACCCGAGGCCGCATTCGATCTTGCGCTCGAGACGCTGGCGCGAGTCGCACTCGCGGCGGGTGACCACGCGGTCGCCGGCGTCTGGCTCGAGGGCGTGGGCCATGGTCCCGAACCGTCGTGGTTTTCGGGGCGGCTGGTTGCGCAGGCCCGCCGAGTCGCTTGCCGCTGTTGCGACGCCGAGGTCGCGCTCCTGCGCGGCGAGGTCGGAGCGGCGCGCGCGACGCTCGTCGAAGCACTGGCGGCGGCAGCCACGGCAGAGTTGATCGCTGCGGCGCTCGGAGCGCTCGTGAGCGCGGCGCGATTCTTCCGGGCCACCGGGTGCGAGGAGCGTGCCGAAGCGCTGCTTCGCTACGTTCGTGATCACCCACGCGCGACGTTCGAGGCGCGCTCGGCGGCCGCGTTCGAGCTCGATGGTCATACCGGGGCGTTGCAGGCTGCGGTGGACGACGGCATCGGTGGGGTCCTCGGCGTCGCCTCGGAGGTGGGGTCGGCGTTGGCGACTGGGGGGCGAGCCGCTCGATGACCGTCGCGCCACCATTGCGGTCGACATGACCGCTATGGTGGCGCATGGCGCCGGTTGCCGTACCCCGTGTCCGGCTGTTGGGCCGGCCTGCAGTGCTCGGTGACGCGTCCGGCTGGCGTGAACTCCCGCCCGGCCAGCGGGCGGCCGCGCTCGGGTACCTCGCGCTCGCACGGCGTTGGGTCGCGCGCGAGGAGTTGGTTGCGTTGTTCTGGCCGGATCGGCCGGAGCCGACGGCGCGCGGGAACCTCCGTCCGCTGCTGGCGAGACTCGCGCGTGACCCACTGGTGGTGGGGCTAGAGCGTGAGCGTACGCGCGTGCGATGGTCGGTGGAGAGCGATCACGCCGCCTTCGTGGCGGCTCAGCGAGAGCATCGCTGGGACGAGGCCTGGCGGTTGGCAGAGGCCGAGCTACTCGACGGGGTAACGGTGTCGGGGGCGCCGGAGTTCGAATCGTGGCTGGCGATCGAGCGCGCGGTTCTGCACGACGCGCGGCGAGAGGTGGGACTGCGCGTCGCCGACACGTTGCTCGAGGCCGGCGCACACGAGCGGGCGGTCGAGGTGCTGGCGTCGCTTCAGCGCTTCGATCCGCTCGATGAGGCCGTGCTGCGGCGCCTCATCGTGGCTTTGGCTCGTCGTGGCGCGCGCGGTGACGCGCTCGCCACTTATGAGACGTTCGTCGAGCGCTGCCTGGACGAACTCGGCGCCGCGCCCGAGGCGGCAACGAGCGACCTTGCGGAGGCGGTGCGCCGCGGAGAGGTGGGGAGTGTCCCTGAGCGCATGTCGCCGAAGCCCCGGGCGAAGGCGGCCTCGGTCGTGCCGGTGCCGCTGACGCCGTTGGTGGGTCGCCGCGGCGAAGTGGTGGAGCTCTTGGCGTGGTTGGAGGACCCCGAGTGTCGCCTGCTCACACTCGTGGGCCCGGGCGGGATCGGCAAGACGAGGCTCGCGCTCGAGGCTGCGCGGGTCGCGGCGCCGCGCTACGGCGATGGTGTCTGTGTCGTCGATCTGGCGGCGGTTTCCAGCGAGCGAGCGATGGTGGCGACTGTCGCCGCGGTGGTCGGCGCGCAGTTCGACGCGACAGGCGAAGCCGCGCTGTCGATCGTGCGTGCGCTGGCCTCCCGCGAGTTGTTGCTGGTGTTGGACAATGTCGAGCATCTCGAGGGGGCACCCGGCTTGGTGAGCGACCTGCTGCATGGTGCACCGGGGCTTCAGGTCGTTGCCACGTCCAGGAAGGCATTGGGGCTGGCAGCCGAGTGGCGATTCGACGTGAAGGGCCTCTCGCACTGGACGGATCAGGCTTCCGGTGTCGACCGGGCACGGCGCGTGTCGACCTCCGACGCGGCCGCGCTGTTCGTTTCGGCGGCTCGTCGCGCCTCGGCGGCGTTCGCTCCGGGACCACACGAGCTCGACGTGATCGAAGGCATCGGTGCGCGGCTCGCAGGCTCACCGCTGGCGATCGAGCTCGCTGCCGCCTGGTCGCGGGTCATACGTGTGGAGGTGATCGACGAAGAGCTGGCGCGCGGGATCGACTTCCTCGCCAGTGACGCCGCCGACCGGTCGCCGCGGCACGCCAGCATGCAGCGGGTCCTCGATCAGTCGTGGGCCATGCTGCAGCCGCGAGAGCAAGTGGCGATGCGACGCTTGACGGTGTTCCGCGGAGGTTTCACCCTCGACGCGGCGCGCGACGTCGCCGGACTCGAGATGCCAACGCTCTTGGCGTTGGTGAACAAGTCGTTCCTCCAGCGCGACGACGATGGGCGCTTCAGCCTCCACCCATTGGTGTGGCGCGACGCGTGTGAACGCGCAGACGCGCACGGAGCCGAAGTCGACGCGATGCGTGTGCACCACGCGCACTACTACCTGCGCCTGCTCGCGGAGCACCGGGACGCGCACCGTCGTCCCGACGGCGGCCGCATGATGCGGGCGATCGAGGTCGATTTCGAGAACGTCGTGGTGGCATGGCGCCGGGCGGTCGCGGAGGGTGCTCACGATCTGCCGCTCGCAGCCGTGGTCTGCCTGGGTGCGTTTCGCCACGCGCGAGGGCACCACGACGTGGTCGAGGACCTCTTCCGGGAGGCGCTGGCGGCAGCGCCGAGCGACGGAGCGTTGCACGGCTTGCTCCTCGCCGGGATCGGGCTCAGCGAGGCCTGGGCGGGGCGTGGCGATCTCGGGGTCGCCAAGCTGCGCGAGGGCGCGGCGTTGGTGGAAGGGCGCGTCGACGCTGTCGACTGGGCCTGGACGCTGCGGGGTCTTGGCCAAGCCTTGGGGCGGCTGGGTCGAGACGAGGAAGCGGCGTCCTCCTTCGAGCGGGCCGCGGCGCTATACCGGCAGGTGGGCGACGTCGACTCGGAGTTGACGGTGCTCAAGAGCCTCGCCTCGCGCCGCACTCACCGTGCGAGCGAAGGCCTCCGTGCCCGCCGCGCCTTGGAGGCCCGTGCACTCGAGCTGGGAGCGACGCGGGTGCTGTGGTCGCTCCTGGGTGGGATCGCTACGCACGAGCGGCTCCTCGGCGCATTCGCTCGCGCCGAGCGCGCAGCGAGTTCGCTCCGGGCGTACGCCGACGACGCTGAACGCAGCTCCTTCCAGGGGTTCCGCTCCCGAAATGCGCTCGCCGCGGCGTACCTCGAGCGTGGCCGCCTGAGGCGCGCTGAGGCGCTCGCCTGCCGGACGCTACGGCGGCCTGCCTTCGCGAACGCTCGGGAGCGGTTCGGTGACGCCGTCGCTATCGCGGCGGCGCTGGTCGGCCGTGTGGCGCTCATTCGGCGTGACCTGGCGGCGGCAGAGGCGTGGTCACGGCGTTCGCTCGATCGGCACCGCGCCGACCATGGTCCCGACGCGGTGTTCGACTTCGTCCTCGAGACGCTGGCGCGAACGGCGTTGGCGGCCGGCGACGACGTCGCGGCCGCAGCATGGCTCGAAGCTGTCGGCCGTGGGCCCGATCCATGGTGGTTCGAGGGGCGGTTGATCGCTGAGGCCCGTCGGATCGGCTGTCGTTGTTGCGTCGCGGAGGTCGCGCTCCACCGCGGGGAGATCGGGTCGGCGCGGGCGGTGCTGCGAGACGCCTTGGACCACGCGAGCAGGGCGGAGCTCATTGCGGCGGCGCTCTGGGCGCTCGTCAGTTCGGCTCGGCTCTTCAGACTCGTCGGCGAGCAGGCGCGAGCCAGATCGCTCCTGCGCTACGTCCGTGATCACCCACGCGCGACGTTCGAGGCGCGCTCGGCGGCCGCGTTCGAGCACGATGGTCGCGCCGCGACCCTGATGGACGCGGTGGACGACGGCATCGGTGGGGTCCTCGGCGTCGCCTCGGAGGTCGCCTCGGCGTTGGCGCCGGGGTGACCCGAGCGAAGCCGCTGCTAGGCCCGCCAGGGCGCGACGTCGAGGAGACCGGCGAGGCGCTGATCATCACGGCGTGGTGAGGAAGGCATGCTGGTCGCGCAGAGGCGCCTCGAGCTGACGCTGACGGTCGAGGAGCTCGTCGCGAACTGCGAACGGCTGCCCGTGATGCGCTTCTTGCCGGTCTCCGCCCCCGGTTGCGCTGACGGCACGCCAGCGGGCGCCCGGGACGTGGGCGTGAACGCGCGTCAGCGGACACGCTTGGCGGTACCCTTGTCTCTGAGCGTGCGTCCGTGAGCCTCGCTCGAGGACCTGTCGACGGTGGCCGCGCTCCGTGCTGCGGCCTTGCCCCGCGGGGATGCTCGAGCTCCATGCGCCCGCGCACGCTCGAGGAGAGAGGTGCACGATGAAGTACCGCTTCCTGGGACGTAGTGGCACGAAGGTCTCCGAGATCTGCTTCGGCACGCAGACCTTCGGATGGGGCGCCGACGAGGCCACCGCCCATGCCATGGCCGACCATTTCGTCGGGGCGGGCGGGAACTTCTTCGACACCTCCGACAAGTACAACGATGGTGAGTCGGAGCGCATCCTCGGAAGCTGGCTCCGGACCCAGCGGCGCGATGACGTGGTGATCGCGAGCAAGACCTTCTTCGACCTCGGCGCTGGACCCAACGACATGGGCGCCACGCGCAAGCGCATCATGAGCCAGATCGACAAGAGCCTGGAGCGGTTGGGTACCGATCATCTCGACCTGTACCAGATGCACTGTTGGGACGCCTCGACGCCGCTCGAGGAGACGCTCGAGGCACTCCACGACCTGGTCCGGCTCGGCAAGGTGCGCTACCTCGGGGTCTCGAACTACGCCCCGTCGCAGCTGATGAAGGCGATCATGCTCACCCGCATGCACGGTTGGTCGCCGATCGTGTCGTTGCAACCGGAGTACAGCCTGCACGTGCGCAGCACCGAGTGGGAGTTGATCCCGCTGTGCCGGGCCGAAGGTGTGGCGGTGCTGTGTTGGTCGCCGCTCGCCGGTGGTTGGCTGACCGGCAAGTACCGGCGTGATGCGCCGCCGCCGCCCGACAGCCGCGTCGCGCGCGCCGACCGCTGGGACGACCAACCCGAGCAGCGCGCGACGGAGCGAAGTTGGCGGATCATCGACGAGTTGCTGGTGGTGGCGCAGGCTCGCGAACACACTCCGGCGCAAGTGGCGCTGAACTGGTTGCTCCAGAAGCCGGGCGTCACCGCGCCGATCATCGGCGCGCGCACCATCGAGCAACTCGAGCAGAACCTCGGTGCGGTGGGCTGGTCGTTGAGCGCGGAGGAGATGGCGCGCCTCGACGAGGTGAGCGCGTTGGCGTTGCCCAGCCCCTACGACTTCATCGATCGTTACACCCGGCGGCGCGACGAACAGGCCCTGTGGCCACTGGGCTGAGCGCACGCTGTTCGGGCTGGAGCCGCTGCAGCCTGCCGGCCTGAGCCCCTCGCCCGCCGCCAGCGCTCGACCGGCGTCCGTTGCGCTGCGCGGGCCCGGATGATGGCCGACATGCACGAAGGCGGCGGCGCTTGCTGCTCGAATCGCGCACGATGGTGCACATGACCACGAAGCCGACCCAGGTGCCTGAACTGGCGGAGGCGGCGGCCGGTCACACCATGCGGAGCGTGTCGAGTGGCGCCGAGCGGTGCTGGCCTGGTGCAGCGCGCCATGTTCGTGGTTGCGTACGCTTGGTACAGCGTCGAGGCACTCCGTAGGTGAGGTAGGTGACGCTCCGCGGCGCGGGTCGTCGCCCTCGCCGCGGGCCTCGGCTCACTAGGCAGCGCGGCGTCCGCGCGTCAGCATGGACGGCGATGCCCCGGGCGGCGAGACCGCCGCCAAGGTGGCTGGAGGAGCCCGCATGGCGCCAGCGCGTGTCCAACCCGAGGACGTCACCCTGCGCGCGATCACCGAGGACACGGTCGTCGCGATCATCAAGCTGTCCGTGGCCGAGCACCAGAAGGACTTCGTCGCGCCCAACGCGGTATCGCTGGCGCAGGCGCTGTTCTCGAACGCGGCTTGGTACCGCGCGATCTATCTCGGCGAGGAGCCGGTCGGCTTCGTCATGCTCTACGACGAGTCGCTGCTGACGCCGAAGCCGGAGTCGCCCGGAGTGGGCGTATGGCGCTTCATGGTCGACGAACGCCATCAGGGGCGCGGGGTCGGTCGCGAGGCGCTGCGGCAGGTGATTGCGCACGTGCGCGCGAAGGGGGTCACGACGAGCCTGGAGCTGTCGTACGTTCCGGGTCCTGGTTGCCCCGAGCCGTTCTACCGGTCGATGGGGTTCGAGCCGACCGGTCGGATGGAGGACGACGAAGTCGTGCTCGAGCTGCCGCTGGCCGAGAGCTAGCCCTAGCCCCGCTCGGCGCCCCGCGGCCCTGGGTATCATGCTCGGTGACGCGCCTGTCGGGACCACGGAGGCACATGGAACGCGCAGCGCCGGAGTCGCAGGGGTTCTCGTCCGAGCGACTGGCCCGCATCGGCATGGTGATGAGTGGTCACGTGCAGGGAGGGCAGCTGCCGGGGATAGCCACGCTCATCGCGCGCCGCGGCCACATCGTGCATCTCGAGACGGTGGGTTGGGCCGACGTCGACCAGCGTCGGCCGCTGAGCGTCGACACGATCGTCCGCATCTACTCGATGACCAAGCCGATCACCGTCGTGGCGGCGCTCATGCTGTGGGAGGAGCGAGCCTTCCTGCTCGACGACCCCATCGCTAGCTATCTCCCCGAACTCGCGGGCATGCAGGTCCTCCGAGGAATGGAAGGCAGCGTGCCGCTGCTCGAACCTCCGCGGGGCCCCATCACGATCCGGCACCTGATGACGCACACGTCCGGCATGACGTACGGGATCTTCGGACCGGAGGACGCGCCGGGCGAACGGCTCTACGCCGAGGCGGGACTGCTGAGGCCCCACCAGACGCTCGCGCAGATGGTGGCCGCGCTCTGCCGCCTCCCGCTGCTCTTCGAGCCGGGCAGCCGCTGGCAGTACTCGGTGTCGATCGACGTGATCGGCCGGCTGGTGGAGGTGCTCTCCGGGCAGAGCCTCGACGCCTTCGTCCGTCAGCACATCCTGCTGCCGCTCGGGATGACCGACAGCGGTTTCTGTGCGCCGGCGGCCGCCGCCGGACGGCTCGCCACCCTGTACGGACCGGGGAGCGATGGTGGCGTCAGGCCCATCGACGCCCCGTGCGGCCGCGACCACACGCGGCTCGAGGCCCTCCAAGCCGGGGGTCACGGGATGGTGTCGACGATCCTCGACTACGCCCGCTTCGCGCAGATGCTGCTGAACGGCGGGGAGTTGGACGGCATCCGCTTGCTCGCGCCGAGGACGGTGGCACTCATGGCCAGCAACCACCTACCGCCCGAGGCGGGTCCGTACGGAGACCCGCCGCATGCCGGCCACGGCTTCGGTCTGGGTGTGTGGGTACTGCGCGATCCGGGCCTCGCGGGGCAACTCGACGGCGTCGGCAGCTTCGGCTGGTCGGGCCTGGCGCAGACCGAGTTCTGGGTCGATCCCGCCAATGACGTGCTGGGCGTGTTCCTCACCCAGTTCGTGCCGCCGCCTGGGGTGAGGACCCCGGCGACACTCCAGTTCCGCAACCTGGCCTACCAGGCGATGCTCGGATGACGATCGGATGACGCGCCTGGACGCTCGGTAGCGAAACCTGCGAGCACCCCCTTCGGGACGCACGCGATGCCGTGCCGCTCGGTCCCGGCGAGGCGGCCACATCGGCGGCGTCAACCCGGCACCAGAGGCGCTGTTACGGGTGTCGCCGGCGTTGTGACCGACCAGATATCATGTTCGCCCGAAGCCGTTCGCCGCGTTCGAGTGGCGCTCGCAATCGAGGCCGTCAGGAGCGCGTGAGGCGCATCGATGGCCGTCAAGCACGTCGACTTCGCCGCAGTCGTGAGGGTATCCACCGTATCGTGAAGGCGGCGGCTCTTCCTGCATGATGGAGGCATAACGGTTTGCGCTCGGCGGTTGGCGTGGTGCTGTTGGGTTTGTTGGAAGGAGTTCGGCGATGGGTAACCAGTCGAACGGGTGCT
>SLRS01000118.1 GCA_007130855.1 Trueperaceae bacterium
CGCGACGAGGCTCCAGGCCCGTCGCCCGTGGCGGCGGGGGTCGAGCGCGTCGAGGGCCGCTCGCTGCCGACCATGCCGCGATGCGAGCAGCGTCAGGACAGAACCGAAGCGCGCGAGCCGCCCGCGCGGCACGGGCAGGTGGCGCATGCGCTCGGCCAGGCGGTAGCGCACCACGTCGCGCCCGGCGCCCTCGAACGACTTGCTGGACACGGCGAACAAGGCGAGGTCGTGACCACGGTCGAGCAGACCGGTGATCTGGTTCATGATGAACGTGTTCGACAGTTCGGGGAACGAGGGGAGCAAGAAGGCGATACGAAGCGGTCGCGTCACGGTGCTCCTCAGCCGCTGGTGGAGCGCGGCCCGGAGAGCCTCCGCCAGCGCTTCGAGAGGCTCTTGCGGAACCGCATCCGGAGCTGTTGCGGTAGGTAGTGCCAGGGCGGGAGGGCGTGATCGAACCGGCGATCGATCTCGCGGTACAGACGCCACCGTTCGAGCGGCGATGGGACCGCGGCCACGTAGCGGTAACACTTCGCTGCCAGGTATGGCGCGCCGAGCCTGCGCAGCTCCTCGGCACGATCCGGGAACAGCTCGGCAAGCAGGTTCAGGAGGTACTCGGCGTCGCGTGTCCAACGGAGCGCATGGCTCGAGCCGCCGCGGTTCGCCTCGTGGCGTCTGAACGAGCCGGCGATGGCCGGGACGCTCACGTAGCCGGCCCGGGCGACCAGTCGCGCGATCGCGACCACATCCTGGAACAGGTCCTCGGGCGAAGCGAACCCACCGGCGTCACGCAAGCGCGCGCTATCGAACAGCGTGGAGCAGAAGTAGAAGGAGTAGCGACGTCGGAACCAGCCCTCGAACAGCTCCGCACCACCGAGGCCGGCTGGTGGAGCGCCGACGCTTCGCCGTGCCATTCCCGCGCCATCGATGTGGCGAACCCCGCCCAGGGCCACCCCGGGCCTCCTCGAACCGATGGCTTCGAGCGCGCGTTGCAAGAAGCCGGGCTCGAGCACGTCGTCGTCGTGCAGCAGGAGGAAGTAATCGCCGCGTGCGAGGTCCAGGCAGGCGTTGAAGTTGCCATTGGCCCCGATGTTGGTCTCGTGACGATGGTACCGGAGCCGCGGGTCGCGCTGCCGCTCCATGAACGCCCGGGTACCGTCCTCGGAGGCGTTGTCGCACACGACCACCTCGAAGTCGTCGAGATCTTGCGCCAGCGCGCTCTGGAGCGCTTCCGGGAAGGTACCGTCGACGCGGTTGTAGGTGGAGATGCCGACCGTGATCAGGGGCTTGGCTCCGTCAGCAGTTCCAGGCGTCATGGGGCTCGTACCTCGCTGTCTACCGCGACTTCGGTCGCATCACCGTGATGAGGCTCGGCCGCTGGGCGTACCCATGTCTCGCTCTCGGCGTCCCAGCGGCGCACGACTCGCGCCGGCGTACCGACCGCCACCGATCCGGCCGGCACGTCCCGGGTGACGACGGCGTTGGCGCCGACGACGGCGTACGCCCCGATCGTGACACCCGGCAGGACCACCACGTTCTGACCGAGCCAGGCCCCACGGCCCACGCGCACGGGCGCCACGCGTTCGATCCCCTGGTACTTGTAGGGACGGTCACCGCGAACGATGGCGTGGCTCCCGTCGGAGATGTAGACGTTGCCGGCGAGGAGCACGTCGTCCTCGATGCTCACGTGATCGTAGACGATCAGGTGCAACGCCGACGAGGCCGTCACCCGGTCGCCGATGTGCAGTTGAGGGTCGAAGGTCTGTTCGACGTGATCACCATCCGGGTGCCGCATCCAGGCTCGCGGGTACACCGTGATCAGCTTCAGCACACTATTGGGACCGATCTTGACGTCCCGGCCGAGATGGATGCGTTCGGGATGGCGCAACTCGCAGGGGAGCTGGAGCACGAGCCCCGGTGCCGCCGTGGCGAAGCGCGGCAGGCTCGCCCGCGAGATGGCACCATGTCTGCGCTGCAGACGCACACCGATCGCGATCGCCAGCCGATCGAGAAGCGACTTGGGGACGCGTCGCACGAACGAGGTCGGCATACTCTGACTCCTGGGCTTCGAGAAGCGCTGCTGCGCTCGAGGGAGACTGACCGTGCGTCACCACCGCCACCCGTCCTCGGTTGCCACAGCCTAACGGCTGCAGTCGGGTAGTGCGTGATGGTTGCCGCTCTCGAGCGCGGCCACGGTCGGCGATCCGAACCGACGAGCGCATCGCAGGACCTCCGGGATGAATGCATCGGCGGCTGGGTTGGCCCGCCCATGCTCACCATCTCGCAACTCCACGAACGACCATGTAGCCTGGCCGCGTGCCGGCTCCTTACTCGGTGACGACCTCTCGCTGCGCGCCGCGCTGGTGCGGATGACACTGCCACGTGGTCCGGAGCCTGATCGACTGCGCCGGCCGAGCGCGCTGCATGGCTCCAGCACGAAAGCATCGATGGCTGAACCGCCCAGCGACGTGATCGCCACCTGGCAAGGTCGCTAGCGACCATGTAGCATGGCCGGGTGCGAACCCCCAGCAACCGTGATCGTCGCGCCGTGATCGAACCGCAACCCGGTCGCCGGTCGGCCGGCGGTTGCGAAGCGCCCAGGAGCAGACCTCGCCGCAGCACGCAGCGCTGGGCGGTGCGCCTGGCCGCACCCGTGATCTGGCTGCTCTTCGCGGGCTGCGGGCTCATCGAGCCACCACCGGCCTCCTTTGCAATCGCTGTCACCCTCTCCGGGAGCGGCATCGGGCAGGTCACCTCTGCCCCTGCCGGCATCAACACGGCGTTCAACAGGTTCGAGGCGAGCTTCGAACCGGGCACGGTCGTCACGCTCAGGGCCAGCGCCGATCCGGGCTCGTCGTTCAGCGGCTTCGCGCCAGCGGCCGGCGGCGCGCTCGAATGCGATAGCGGCAGTACTGCCACGACGTGCGTGGTGACCGTCGACGATGTCAG
>SLRS01000048.1 GCA_007130855.1 Trueperaceae bacterium
CGGGCTCACGCGCGGGCTCGCTCGCGGCTGCGCGCGTTCGCGCGGCCTCTTCGGCAGCGGCCGCGGCTCGTCCCGCGGACGTGGAGCGGCCGGCCCGCGCCGCGGATCCGGTCCCGCCCCCGTTCGTCTCCGGCGGCGGCTGCACCGGCCGGGTCCGGCTGGTGCCGAGCAGCGCGACCAGGCTTCCCGGCCGTGCAGCGGGCGCGTCCGCACCCGGCGCCGGCTCACGGAGCCTGCGCTGATCGGTGGCCTCGAGTTCGCGCCGGCGCGTTCCTGGCTGCGTACGGCGGACACCGGGATCGGTGTGACGCGACGCCGTCTCCGTCTGGCGGGCCGCGACCTCCTCCGCCCGGGCGACGTCGTCCATGCGCACCACGTCGCGGCGGGCACTCGCGAGCGCCCGCACCGGCTCGATGCGCTGCTCGAGAGGCGCCACCTTGAAGCGCTTGGCCCACGGCTCCCAGGTCAACTCGGCCCGATGGCGCCAGGTCTTGGTGCGCGTCGCGGCCGCATAGCAGTAGAGGTCGAGCACGCCGTCGTCGAGCTTTCCCACCGGCAGGCGCAACGCCACCTCGATCTCGGCCATCGGCGGCACCAGCACGACGATCTCGGCGACACCGACGCGTCCGCCGCCGGTCGAACTCGCGGCCTCCAGCAGCTGGACCGGGTACCGTCCGAGGTTGGTCACCGTCATCGTGAGCGAGCCGGCGCCCACGCGCCCGGTCCGCTGCTCCGGCACCAGTTCGGCTTGCGTGACGAGGATCTCGGGCGCCCGGACCTGCAGCGGGCCCCGCGAGCGCCGCCGCATGCTCGCGATCAACAGCAGCACCATCAATGCGAGGAGCAGCAACCACAGCCCCAGCGGCCACTGCGCGGGCTCCAGCAACGGCACGGCGGCGCCATCGGCGAGCCAACCGCCGATCGCGTCGAACGTTGCGTCCAGCGTCTCGGCCATGCGCCGCAGCGCGGTCTCCACCGGTCGTCCTCTCCTTCGCTCTCGCGCGGCGTCGCTCGCCGCCGTCCGTTCCTCAGCCTACCTGCTGCGTGTGAGAAATCTCACCCGTCCAGCACGGCCCAACCGAGGTCCTGCGCCATCGTGCGCAGCTCGTCGTCAGGGTACACGGCGACCGGCGCATCGCTCAGTAACAGGAGTGGGACGTCGTCGACGCTGTCCCCGTACGCGACCGAGAGCCGCTCGCTGCCGAGGAACTCGTGCACGCGCCGCGCCTTCGCCTGCCCCGCGCTCACCGGCCCCGCCAGGCGCCCGGTGAGGCGGCCCTGCGCCACCTCGAGCGGTGTTCCGAGCGCCTCGACCGGACGTCCCGTGGCCTCACCGAGACACCGCGCGAACGCCGACACCAACGGCTCCAACGAGCCCGAGGCGAGCACCAGACGCTCGCCCGCCGCCAAGTGCACGCGCAGGGCGGCGACGACGTCCTCGCGTCGCTTCGGCCACAACTCCGCCATGACGGCCCGCTCGGCCAGCGCCTCGAAGGCTGCTTCCTCGATCCCGCCGAAGCAGGTCACGAGCCCTTGCAGCCAGGCATCCTGGAACGGCCGCTTGGCAGCCCGACCCGCCCACACGCTTCCCATCGCCGGGAGCCGCTTGGTCACGAAGCCCAGGTAGCGCACCCGACCGATGTGATGCTCGGCCTCGGCGCCGAGCGCGCGCCAGGTCGCGCCGGTCGTGAGGGTCCCCTCGAGGTCGCTGACCACGGCCACGCCGCGGTCATACCACGCGCTCAGGGCGCGTTCTGTTAGCGTCGAGCGCATGGAGGCCTTCACCACCGATGACGGCAGCCGCAGCCTGCGCAGCGACCGTTACGGTGAGCCGTATCGCTCGCGCCACGGCGCCCGCAGCGAGAGCTGGCACGTGTTCGTGGCCGGTTCGGGCGTCGCCGCACGCCTCGCGGCCGGGCTGCCCACCACCGTGCTCGAGCTCGGTCTCGGCAGCGCCAGGAACCTCGGCATCAGCGCGGCGGTGGCGTTCGCCGCCGGCACCCGCTTGCACTACGTGGCGCTCGAACACGAGGTGCCGAGCGCCGAGGCGTGGGAGCGCCAGGAACGCGATGCGCTCGGGCCACCGGCGTTCCGGGCCGCCCTGCTCGAGGCGCGCTCGCGCTGGGACGTGCACCGGGGCGGTCGCTTCGATCTCGGCGTCGGGCCGGTCAGCTTCGAACTCCATGTCGGCGACGCCGCCGCAGCGCGCTGGCCCGCGGCGCTGGACGCCGCCTACCTCGACGGCTTCTCGCCGGCCGTCAACCCGGAGCTGTGGACCGCCGAGCTGCTGGGGCGCCTCGCCGCCGACCTCCGCCCCGGCGGCACGGCCGTCAGCTACTGCGTCCAGGGGCGCGTACGGCGTACGCTCGCAGCGCTCGGCCTGCGGGTCGAGAAGCGCCCCGGCCCACCGGGCGGCAAGCGCGAGGTGTTGTGGGCGCAACGCCGCCCGAGCGGAGCGCCCCTCGCGGCGCTCCGTGGCACCGCCCTGGCAGGCCGCCGCCTGGCCGTGGTGGGGGCGGGGGTGGTCGGCTCCTCGCTGGCGCTGGCCGCCGCCCTGGCCGGCGCCGAGGTGACCCTCTTCGACGCGACCGACGGCATGGGCGGCGCCTCGGGCGTCCCGGCGGCGCTGGTGAACCCCTACCGCGGCCGTGCAGGTCGGGCGACGCCCGAGGATCGGCTGGGCGCCCGGGCGACCTGGCGCTGGGCCGCCGAGCTGCATGCGGCCGGGTTCGATCCAGGCGCCCACCCGAGCGGAGTCGTGCGCATCGCCGATCGGCCGCGCCAGGCCAGGGCCTGGCTGGGGCGCGAGGGGGTGATCGGTTTCGGTCCCGAACTCGATCCGGAGCCCGGACGCTGGCGCGCAGCGCACGGCGGGATGCTGGTCCCGAGCGGTGGTTGGATCGACCCGTGGCGCTGGCTCGGCGCGCTCCGGGAGGCGGCCGGCGCCGTGGGCACGCGTTGGTGTCCCGGTCAGCACGTTCGCGCCCTCGAGCGCGCCGCGAGCGCTTCGACCTTGCACGGCGACGGGCTCGACGACCAGGGGCCGTTCGACCTGGTGACGCTCTGCCTGGGAGCGAGCGCTCCGGGCGCACTGCCGCACCTCCAGGTCACGGCCCTGCCTGGCACGGTGGCGCTCTGCGCCGGCCACGCTCCGGCGCGACCGCTGGCAGGACCCGTGTACGTCGCTGCGGTCGGCAGTCCGGTGCGCTACGGGCTCGACCCGCGCCGCGCCTACCTGGCGCTGGGCGGCGGCAACCCGGCCCTGCCCGACGAAGCCGGCGAGCGGCTGCGCCGCGCTGTGGACCGCCTGCCGCGCGAACCGCTGGCGCCCCCCGAGACGATCTGGCGGGGCGTGCGCGCGCGCGGTCCGGACCCGCAACCGCAGGTGGCCGCTCTGGCGCCGGGGGTGTGGTGGCTCGGCGGCTTCAGCGGTCGCGGCTTCCTGCGGGCGGCGCTGGAGGCCGAGCGCCTGGTGGCGCACTGGTCGACGCACTCGCGCGACGCCGGCTGAAGCCGTAGGAGCGGGGTCGCGCGGTCCGGCCCCGGACCGCTGGACGCATGCGCGCCGCGCCCCTGGCGGCCTCAGGCGTGACTCGGCGCCTGCTCGGAAGCCGTATGGAAGAGCGAGCTCGCCAGCGCCTCGAAGCGCTCGCGGTCGAACGGCCGGCGCCCCTCGCTCAGCCCCTGCCCGTCGTCGGACAGCCTCAGGCGCCGGTAGACGTGCGAGTCGAAGGGGTGGACCACGACCTCCTTGAACACGGCGCGGCGCGGGCTGGCGGCGAGCATCAACACCGGATGACGATCGACGGGACGCGCCAGGCTGGCGCTCATCACGATCACCGGCAGGTCGTACGGTCGCTCCATGCGGTAGATGTAATCGGGGAAGTCGGCGATCTTCACGAACGAGGCGTCGTCGCGCCGCTCGGCGAACGCTTGCGCCCAGCTGAGGAGCTCGGCCCAGGCCTCGTAGAACGCCCGGTCACGATCGGTCAGGGGAGGCGCGTCGACCATGACGCACAGTCTAGCCCCTGCGCCCAGCCATCGGTGCCGCGCTGAGCGCCGACCGGGCCACGAGCGTCGCCAGCACGAGCCAGGGCGCGCTGCCGCCGGCGGTATGCTGTCGCCTCGTGAGGACCACCAGCGCCGCCGCTTCGCCCAGCGCCCCCGATCGGGCCGACCCGCTGTTGGCCCCGCTCAACGAGGCGCAGCGTGCGGCCGTCCGGCACCTCGAGGGTCCGGCGCTGGTCGTGGCGGGGGCCGGCTCTGGCAAGACCCGCACGGTGGTGCACCGCATCGCCTACTTGCTGCGCGAGCACGCCGTCTTGCCGCAGCAGGTGCTGGCGGTCACCTTCACGAACAAGGCGGCGAGCGAGCTCAAGGAGCGCGTGTTGGAGCTGATCGGCCCGGCCGCGCGCGACCTCTGGGTGGCCACCTTCCACGGCGCCTGCCTGCGGGTGCTGCGGACCTTCGGTGATCGCGTCGGCCTGGTGAGCGGGTTCGCGATCTACGACGACGGCGATCAGCTCGACCTGCTCAAGTCGCTGCTGCGCACCGTCCGGGGCCTGGAGGAGGCGAACCCGCGCGCGCTGCGCGCGGCGATCGACCGGGCCAAGTCGAACCTGTGGACGCCGGAGCGCTTCGCAGCGGAGGCGTCGACGCACTTCGGGCGCGACGCCGCAGGGCTGAGCGTGGAGCTCGTGGCGGAGGTGTTCGCCCGCTACGAGGCGCGTCTGCGTCAGTCGAATGCCGTCGACTTCAACGACATCCTGGGGCGCACGGTGGAGCTTTTCGAGCACGCTCCCGACGTGCTCGACCTGGTGCAGCAGCGCGCGGTCTTCATCCACGTCGACGAGTACCAGGACACCAACCCCGCGCAGTATCGGCTCACCCGGGCACTGGCCGACAAGTACCGCAACCTCATGGCGGTGGGCGATCCCGACCAGGGCATCTACAGCTTCCGCAGCGCCGACATCCGCAACATCCTCGACTTCCAGCGCGACTACGAGGATGCCTGCGTGTACCGCCTGGAGCTGAACTACCGCAGCGCCGGCAGCGTGTTGCGCATCGCCAACGCGCTGATCCAGCACAACGTGGGCCGGCTCGAGAAGGACCTGCGCGCGACCAAGGAAGAGGGCGCGCCCGTGCGGCTCTACCGCGCTAACGACCACCGCGCGGAGGCCGACTTCGTGGCCCGCACCGTCCAGCGCCTCCAGGGCGAGGGCGTGCGGCTCGCCGATTGCGCGGTGCTCTACCGCACCAACGCCCAGTCACGCGTGCTGGAGGAGGCGCTGCGACGCGCCGGGCTGCCGGCGGTGATCGTCGGGGGGGTCGGCTTCTACGAGCGCCGCGAGGTGAAGGACGTCTTGGCCTACACCCGGGCGGCGCTCAACGCGGCCGACGACGTGGCCTGGCGACGGGTGCTCAACCGGCCGAAGCGGGGCATCGGCCAGACCAGCGAGCAGGCCCTGGCCGCCTATGCGCAGCGGCACGGGCTGCGCTTCGCGGACGCGTTGCGCGCCGCTGCCGAGGCGCTCGGCGGGACTGCGACGGTGGGCCGCGTGCGCGCCTTCGTGGCGCTGATGGACGACCTGGCCGAGGCCGCCGATACGCTCGCGGCCAGCCAGTTCGTGAGTGCGGTGCTCGACCAGACCGGCTACCTGCAGGCGCTGCGTGACGAGGGTAGCCACGAGTCGCTCTCGAGGCTCGAGAACCTCGCCGAGCTCGTGAGCGCCGTCGCAGAGTGGGAGTCCGAGTCGGGCGGGTCGATCGCCGACTTCCTCGACGAGGCGGCGCTGATGACCAGCGTGGACGACCGCGCGGTCCAAGCCGCCAACGAGGTCGTCCCGGACGACGCCGTCACACTCATGACGCTCCACAACGCGAAGGGCCTGGAGTTCCCGGTCGTGTTCCTCGTGGGCCTCGAGGAGCAACTGCTCCCGCACCGCTCGGCCACGGGCAGCCTGCAGGAGATCGAGGAGGAGCGCCGACTGCTCTACGTGGGCATCACCCGCGCCCAGGAGCAGCTGTTCATGATCAACTGCGCCTCGCGCATGACTTTCGGCCGCACCGAGTTCGCCCGGCCGAGCCGCTTCCTCGAGGACCTGCCGAAGGGCGCGTTGCAGGAGATCGACGTCCTCGGACAGGTGCTCTCGGAGGGGCCGTCGGGGCAGGCCGCGCCGCGCCAGTCCTGGAGCGCACCCAGTGCGCCAGCGCCGACCGGGACCGATGGGCCGGGGATCAGCTACCGTGGCGGCGAGAAGGTCCGGCACCCGAAGTTCGGTGCCGGCACGGTGGTCGGCGTCAGCGGCGAGGGCGCTCGGGCCGAGGTGACGGTGGTGTTCCGAGAGGCCGGCGCCAAGCGCCTGCTGGTTCGCTTCGCGAGTCTCGAACGCGCTTGAGCCGGCCGCCGAGGTCGGCGAGGGGGCTGTGGTATCGTTCCGCCAGGTGCCGACCGAGCCGACGTGATACCCGCTCGGGACCGTCGAGCGGCGGCCGATCGACCTTCGGGAGGGCTCCGCTTCTGTGAATGCCAAAGCGATCGTCGTGACCTCCGGCAAGGGGGGTGTCGGCAAGACCACGGCCACTGCCAACATCGGGGCAGCACTGGCCAAGCTTGGTGAGAAGGTCTGCGTCATCGATACCGACGTCGGTCTGCGTAACCTCGACGTGGTGATGGGCCTCGAGGGGCGCGTCGTATTCGACCTCATCGACGTGTTCGAGGGGCGCTGCAAGCTGCGTCAAGCCGTGATCCGCGACAAACGCGTCGACTCGCTCTACCTCCTCGCCGCGTCGCAGACCAAGGACAAGAGCTCGCTCTCCGAGCACCGCATGAAGGAGACGGTGCGTCAGCTGCTCGAGGAGGAGGGCTTCGACCGCGTCGTCATCGACAGCCCGGCGGGCATCGAGACCGGCTTCCAGACTGCCGCGGCAGCCGCCACCGGTGCGCTTGTGGTCGTCAACCCCGAGGTGTCGTCGGTCCGTGACGCCGACCGCATCATCGGGCTGCTCGAGTCGCGCGAGATCGGCGAGGTGCGTCTGATCGTCAACCGTCTGCGGCCGGCGATGGTCCGCCGTGGCGACATGCTCGAGGTCGACGACGTGCTCGAGATCCTCGGGGTGAAGCTGATCGGCATCGTCCCCGAGGACGAGCAGATCCTGATCTCGACCAATGTCGGCAACCCCGCGAGCCTCAACAGCTCGAGCAACAAGACTTCGGCGTCGCAAGCGTTCCGGAACATCGCGCGCCGCATCAAGGGCGAAGAGGTCGCCTACCTCGTGTTCGACGAGCGGCGCGGCTTCATGGCCGGGTTGCGAAAGCTGTTCGGGGGCTTTTGATGTTCGGATTGTTCCGTCGCAAGAAGAGTCGCGACGCGTTGAAACAACGGCTCAAGCTGGTCCTGTCGTACGACCGGGCCAAGCTCACACCGGGCAAGATGGAGGAACTCAAGGGCGAGCTCTTGGGCGTGATCGCCAAGTACTTTCCCTCGGATGCCGAGGATTACGACGTTCGCTTCGAGCAGCAGGGCGACCGCATGGTCTTGGTGGCCAACCTGCCGATCAAGAACCAGCGGGCCTAGTACGCCGCGGCGCCGATCCGGCTCGCGCGCCACGTGGTATCCGTTCCAGAGGCGAGCCCGGACGCGTGCTATCGTCCCTGATCATGACGACCACTTCCATCTTGGTCGCTGATGCCGACCCGCTCCAGCGACAGTTGTTCGACATGCTGCTCAGCGTCGATGCCTTCGATGTGGTGGTTGTCGACAGCGGCGCCGAGGCGCTCTCCTACCTGCGTGAGCACACCCCCCATGCGGTCGTGTTGGCGACGGACCTGCCCGACGTGACGGGAACGGTCATCTGCCGCAAGCTCAAGACGGTCAAACGGCTCGCCCACGTGCCGGTGGTGCTGGTCGCACCGGAACCCGACGCGGGCAGCCCGCTCTCGGAGGCGCTGCGACGCGATGCGCGCCAGGCCGGCGCCGATCTCCTGTTGCAGCGGCCGCTGGGCGACAAGAACCTGCGCGAGCGCATCCAGCGCCTGCTCACCTCACCGCCGGCGTTCCCCCTCGGTGGCGGCAGTCCCGGCACCGAGGGTTCGTTCTTCGGATCGAGTGATCCTCAGGCGCTCACGCCGACCCTGGATCCGCGCGGCGGCACGCCTGCGAGCGAGCTCGGCGGGCTCCGAGCCGAGGTCGCCCGGCTGCGCCACGAGAACGAGGCGCTCAAGGCGCGGCTCGCCAAGGTCAAGGACCGCAACAAGGTGCTGCAGCAGGAACTCGAGGAGGCGCGTAAGCCGCGCGGGCTCTTCGGTAGACGCGGCTAGCGCCTATCGCACCCGGCGGTCGCAGCGGCAGCGCGGCGGCTCATGGCCGCCGGGACAACAGGTGCACGTCGGCCCAGCGATGGATGGCGACGATCACCTCTTCCAGCCGTGCACCGGCCTCGGTCAGGCGGTAACAGGCGCGGCAGTTCCCGTCGCCCGCATCCTTGACCATCAGGCCGAGCCGCTCCAGGCGCCCCAGACGCTGCGTGAGCGTGGTGGGATTGCAGCCGCCGACCTCGCGGGCGATGGCGTTGAATCCCTTGGGCCCGTCGAGGAGCGCGTTGACGATGTGCAGCACCCACTTCTCCTGGAGGATCTCGATCCCCTCGCCGGCCGGGCAGCGGGCCGACTCGGGTGCCTCCCGGTACCCTTGCCGGCGCCGGGGCGTGTTGGCCCTCGCCCGCGCGGCCAAGGCCGCGCGGGCGCGTAGGGAGGACGCCTCGGAGCTGCTCATCGCTGCCAACGCTAGCACGCGGGGCCCGCCGACGGCGTCGTGCGCGTGCCGTGCAGTTCGCGTGAGGCACGTACGTGTGAGCGATGCCACGTACCGCTCGGGGGGCCCGTGGGGGTACGCTGAGCCGACGGGCTGGCTCGACGCGCTTGCTAGAGTGAGCGCAACCGACTCTGCCGCACGCCCGGACCACCGCGAGGGGAGCGAGCATGCACATCTACAAGCTGATCGGACGCGACATCGACGTCACCGACGCCATGCGCTCGTATGCCGAGGACAAGCTGGAGAAGCTCGAGCGGTTCTCCGACCAGATCGTCGATGCCCGCGTCGTGATGTCGTACGACGAGCGAATCGGTGGCGCGCCGGCCAAGGTCGAGGTCCAGCTCAACGTGCCCAACGGCATCGTCCGAGCCGAAGAGCGTGGCGCGGATACGTACGCTGCGATCGACCTCGTCGTCGACAAGCTCGAGCGTCAGCTCAAGAAGTTCAAGGGCCGCCTCATCGCCAAGCGCAACGAGGGCAAGCCGGAACCCGAGCCGGTCGACGAAGGCGAGCGCGCCCCCGAAGTGGTGCGCGTGAAGCGTTACGTGCTGCGCCCGATGGCGCCCGACGACGCCGCCATGCAGATGGAGGCGTTGGGCCACAGCTTCTTCGTGTTCAAGAACGTCGACACCGACCTGGTGAGCGTGATTTACCTGCGGCACGACGGCGATTACGGGATGATCGAGCCGGCCAACGGCTGACGGGCCGAGCGAACCTTCAGGCCGAGCGCAGCGTCGTCATCTCGGTGCTGGGCTGGACCTTCACCACCGTGTGCGGCGGCACCTCCCCGCGCACGCTGGCGTTCTGGTAGATGACGCTGCCGCGACCGACCACCGTGCCGGGT
Source organism: Trueperaceae bacterium (assembly GCA_007130855.1). Classification (GTDB taxonomy): domain Bacteria; phylum Deinococcota; class Deinococci; order Deinococcales; family Trueperaceae; genus CSSed10-48. The sequence goes on from SLRS01000048.1 coordinate 9,658, forward strand.
GCCAAGACCGCGTTGCAGCCGATGGAGACGTCGTCGCCCACGATGGCGCCCAGCTTGCGCAGGCCGGTGGCCACGCCGAGCGAGCGCACCTGGTCGCCGACCGCCTTGAAGTTGGCCAGCTTGACGCCTGCGCCCAGGTTCACCCGGTGCCCCACCAGGCTGTCGCCGACGTAGTTGAAGTGCGGCACCTTGGCACCGGCGAGCAGGATCGCGCGCTTGGCCTCCGAGGCGTGACCGAGGCGCGCCCCGGCACCCATCAGCACCCCGCCGCGCGCGAAGGCGCCGTGGCCGATCTCGGCGCCCGCCATCAGCCAAGCGGGACCCTTGACGTAGGCGTGCGGCCCGATCCGTGCGCCTGCCTCGATCACCACCGGGCCCTCGATCACGGCCGTCGGATGCACGTCGCCGAGGCGTATGTCCTCCAGGCCCACCAGCAATGCATCGAGCCGCTCGAGCACCTCCCAGGGGTGTGCGACCTGGGCCAGCGTCCGCCAGGCCGGCGGCAACGCGCTCACGTCGATCAGATCGGCAAGCGAGGTCATGTGCCACTCTACCCGAGCACGAAGGAACGCTCGAGGCGGTAGGATTCGCGAGGCATGATGCATCTGGTGGTGAACCCGGTGGCGGGGCGTGGACGCGGCCTGCCTTGGCTCGAGCGAGTCGTGCGCTGGCTGGAACAGGCCAGCGTGCCCGTGGCGGTTCACGAGACCACGCATCCGCGCCATGCGACGGCGTTGGTGGCGGCGCTCCCGGACGGGGCGCTGCCGGTGGCCGTCGGCGGCGACGGCACGATCCACGAGGTCGCGCTCGCCTGTCTGCGCCGGGGCTTCACCCTGGGCTTCTTGCCGACGGGCTCCGGCGACGACTTCGCCTTCTCCCTCGGGGTCGACCGCTTCGACTTGGACGCCGCCATGCGCACCCTGGCCAACGGCCACACGCGCGCGGTGGACGTGGGTTTCGTCAACGGCGAGCCGTTCATCAACGGCTTCGGCAGCGGTTTCGACGCCGACGCCGCGCGCCGCATCGCGCGCGCGCCGCGCGTGTACCGGGGGCTGGCGCGCTACCTGTATGGCGTCGCCTCGGCCATGCGCGACTTCGTCACGCGCGAGGTGGAGGTGGAGGTCGATGGGCGCCTGGTCCATGCCGGACGCTGCCTCCTGGCGGGTGTCCAGAACGGCCCGCGGGCCGGCGGCTCGTTCCTGTTCACCCCGGCTGCGCGCCCCGATGACGGCGTGCTCGACGTCATCATCGCTGGCGACTTCGGCCGCCTCGGCACCCTCGGGATCCTGCCGCGCGTGATGCGGGCCACGCACCTGAGCCATCCGCGCATCACCACGCTGACGGGCCACGCGGTGCGCGTGCGCTGGTCGGAGCCGGTGGTCGCGCACGTCGACGGCGAGAACCTCGGCGACCAGGTCCACGCCTTCGAGGTCGCCGTGCAGCCGTCGGCGTTGCAGGTGCTGGCTGCCGCGCCCGCGCGCTCGAGGCGCTGATATCCCGCCGACTCCACCGCGTCAGCGCCGCGTGAGAGCACGTAGAGCGCGCCCCGGTCGTCGAGACCGGGGCGCGCTGTCGATCAACGACCGATCAGGTGATCAGAAGTTGACGCGGTAGTTCACGCGGAACTGCTGGGCCGACCGGGCCTCGGCACCGAAGGTCGTCTCGTAGACGCCGTAGGTGAAGAACAGGTCGTAGTAGTTCCACTGGACCTCGTAGCCCGTGGTGCTGGTGGAAGCGCCGCCGAGATCGGCGTCCCAGTTGCTTCCGACAC
>SLRS01000204.1 GCA_007130855.1 Trueperaceae bacterium
AGCACCCGTTCGACTGGTTACCCATCGCCGAACTCCTTCCAACAAACCCAACAGCACCACGCCAACCGCCGAGCGCAAACCGTTATGCCTCCATCATGCAGGAAGAGCCGCCGCCTTCACGGTACGGCTGATACCCGCGTCCGAGGGACGAACGTGTGCGTGACGCAACTCGCTTCCGATGGGTCGCCGGCCGCGTCTCGGCTCAACGGTCGATGGTTGACGAGGACGGGTCGTGGGTGAACGTGGCGCTCGGTCGCGATGCCGAGCGCCACGTAGCCTGCGATAGGAACCGCGCTACCAACCCTCCCGAGTGGTCGGCGCAAGACGCCGGCTAGGCGCAGGGAAGGCCGGGCTACCTGAGGCTGAAGCCGGCGGTGACGTCGGTGTTTTCGGTGAGCGTGAGGTTGCAGTGGGGTCTACGGCCCGGCTCACCACGACAGGCGCCGCCCCAGCCGTCGAAGCTGCTGCCGTCAGCTTCCTCGGCGCCGAGGTAGACGGGCGTGCCCCGCTCGAACTGCGCGCTGCCGGTGCGGCCTTCGCTGTCGACGTCGATACCGTCGGGGTCGCTGGTGACGCTGCCACTGCCGTTCCCGGTAATCGTGACGGTGAGGGTGACCGGGTCCGTCAACGGGGGCGCGAAGGTGGCGCTGACGGTGCGGTCTTCGGTCATGACGACCGTGCAGGTGGTGCTGGTGCCGCTGCAGGCGCCGTCCCAGCCGCTGAAGGTGCTGTCTCCGGTGGCTGTGGCGCTGAGGGTGACGGTGGTGCCTTGGTCGAACTCGGCGGTGGTGGTGCCGCTGCTGGCGTCGATACCGTCGGGGTCGCTGGTGACGCTGCCGCTGCCGTCGCCGGTGATGGTGAGGGTGAGGGTGTGGGGCGTCGGCTCCGCTGGCAGTGGCGCGAACGTGGCGCTGACGGCCGCGGGATCGTCGATGGTGATGACGCAGGTGCTGGTGCCGCTGCAGGCGCCGTCCCAGCCGCTGAAGGTGCTGTCTCCGTCCGGTGTGGCGCTGAGGGTGACGGTGGTGCCGGGGTCGAAATGCGTGACGTCGCTGGTGCAGTTCGTGCCGCAGTCGATGCCGGGCGGATCGCTGCTGACGCGGCCGTCACCGGCGCCGGCCTTGCTGAGTGCCAGGCGGGGCCGCACGGTGATGCGCACGGTTGCGTCGTCGACGGGGCCAACATCGTCCTCGACCTGGAAGTCGAAGGTGCCGACGCCGCTGAAGCCAGTGCGTGGCTCGTAGGTGAAGGCGCCGTCGTCCTCGAGGACCACCTCGCCGTGCTCGGGCTGCGCCGCGAGGGTGACGCGCAACTGGCCTCGGTCGGCGCCCACGTCGGCCAACAGCCCGTCCTGCGCCGCCACGCGGAGGACGGTCTCCTGGTCGGTCGTGTACGCCTTGTCCTGGACGAACGGGGGTAGGACCCAAGTGGTGCTCACGTCGACGCGGCCGGCGACGTCGACGAGGCAGTAGTTCGGCGCCTCACCGGCGCAGGCGCCGGTCCAAGGTCCGACCTCGGTCCGCGTGCCTTCGCTGAAGTAGGTGATCGCGACGCTGCGCGCCTCGTCGAGGCCGACGCCGCACGCCTCGCGGCACGACGTGGTGCTGGTGCCGTCGCTGATGTCGAAGCGACCGCGGCCGTTGCCCGTGAGCGCGAGGCGCAGGGCATGGGGCGCGAACGTGATACCGACCCGCGCGTCTTGCGCCGCGCTCCAGCTGCACGCCTCGTCGAGTGCGTCGCAGGGACCGTCCCAGGCGACCGCCACCTGGCCGCCGTCGGGTAGCGCAGTGAGCGTGACGGGGGCGTCCGTTTCGACGGTCAGGAGGCAGGTGTCGCGGCAGCTGAAGCCGTACTCCGGCGCCTCGACGCTGCCCGAACCGGTGACGATCACCTCGATCTCGAGGCTGCCGCTCGGGATCGGATCGTCCGTCATGGGGCCGGAATCGCAAGCCAAGCCCGCGATCACGAGCACGGTGAGGGCCAGGAGCAAGCGCGCCAGATGCGTCTCCGGGCGTGATCGCGCATTACGTTGGTAGGGCATTCGTCCTTCCTTCCGATGACCGCTCGCGCGTCGAAGTGCGCAGCGAAGCTGATGGTGTCCCCATCATGCGCGATGCCGCAGGTTCGACGAGCCGGTGTTGATACCGGCTCGGAGCGCCTGCTGTGGCAGGCTTCCGGCGACCGCCCGATCTGGACCTCAGTGTCGCTCAGAACTCGAAGCGCGCTCCGTCGCAGCCAATGGTTACGCCGGCGAACACCGCGCGCGCCCGCTCGTCTCCATCGCCGGCTTCGAACCCCGGCGGCAGGTGCACCAAGACCAACGCCCCCGCACCCGCTTCGATCGCCACCCGAGCCGCCTCCTCGGGCCGGCTGTGGAAAGGCGGCGTGTCGGTCGCCTCGTGCACGAGCACGTCGGCGCCGCGCGCCAAGCGCATGATCGCCGCAGCGTAGGCCGTATCGCTCGAGTAGGCCAGCACGCCGCCGCCGAGCAGATCCTCGAAGCGCAGCCCTACGCACGGCACCGAGTGATCGCCGGGGCTGGCAACGACGCGTAGCGTGTCGCTCGCGAAGACCGGCGCCGCTTCCGTCATCGCGATCGGATGGAAGCGCACCCCGGGATAGTCGGGCCAGGCACTGACATCGAAGGCGTCATGGACGCGTCCTACCTGGGCGAGCGCCGGCTCGATGCCGTAGACCTCGAGGGGTTCGCGTCGGCCCGCGAGCCACAGGCGTTCCATCAGCAGCGGGAACCCGCCGACGTGGTCGGCATGCTCATGGGTGACGATGAGGGCGCTCAGCGCGGTCGGGTCGAGGTCGTGCGCGCACAGGCGCTGCGCTGCGTCGCCGCCACAGTCGACCAAGACGAGGTCGTGCATGCCTTCGACCGCCAGCATCGTCGTGGTGCGGCGGCCATCGGTGGCGGCGGCACCGGTGCCCAGCAGATGTAGCGTAGCCACGCTCGCTCCGTCCCGATCGGCGCCTCGGATCGCATTCGCGGTGCCGTCCGCGTTGATGATACGGGGCGCAAGGAGGCGCCGCTTCGCAGCTGCCACAGCGTGGCGCGCGTACGCCGCCGCCGGGCAGGGCGACCGGTCAGTCCGCGGCGCTGCGCAAGCGTTCGCCAGTCTGGACTCGCCACAGTGCCGCGTAGGCGCCGTCCGCGGCCAGCAGCTGCTCATGGCGGCCCGCCTCGAGCACGCGTCCTTCATCGAGCACGTAGATCCGGTCGGCATGCCGGATGGTGGACAGCCGGTGGGCGATCACCACGGTCGTGCGGTCTTGCGTCAGCGCGTCGAGCGATCGCTGGATGGCCGCCTCGGTCTCGTTGTCCACCGCGCTGGTGGCCTCGTCGAGCACCAGGATCGGCGGGTCCTTGAGCACGGCGCGAGCGAGCGACAAGCGCTGCCGCTGGCCTCCAGACAGCTTCTGGCCGCGCTCGCCGACGACGGTGTCGAGACCCAGCGGCAGCGCTTCGACGAAGGCGGCCGCCTCGGCCAACTCGCACGCCCGTCGGATCTCGTCGTCACTGGCACCCTCGCGCCCGTAGGCGACGTTGTCGCGCACGCTGCCGTGGAACAGGAACACGTCCTGGGAGACCAGGCCGATGGCGGCGCGCAGGTCGCGCAGGCGCAGATCGCGCAGGTCGATCCCGTCGAGGGTCACGCGACCCCTGGTCGGATCGTAGAAGCGCAGCAGCAGCTTCACCACGCTCGACTTGCCGGCGCCGGTGGCGCCGACGATGGCAACGGTATGGCCTGCTTTCACCTCGAGGTCGATGCCGCGCAGCACCTCAGGCCCGCTGGCGTAGGCGAAATGCACCTCCTCGAAGCGCAGCGCGCCGCCCACGGTCTCCGGTGGGAGCGACCGCAGGCCGTCCTCCATGCCGTTTTCGACGTCGAGCAGGTCGAAGATCCGCTGGGTGGAGGCCATGGCCCGTTGGTACAGGTCGAGTGTCTGACCGAGGCGCGTGAGGGGCCACAGCAGGCGCTGCGTCATGAACACCAGCGTGCTGTACACCCCGACTAGCAGCTGGCCCTGAAGCGTCATCCAACCCCCGAGTACCAGCGTCGCCATGAAGCCGGTCACGATGGCGATGCGAATCAGCGGGACGAACGCCGACGACAGCGCGATGGCGTCGCGGTTGCGCGCCACGTAGGTGAGCGAGGCGCCGGCGATGCGGGCCGTCTCGGCCTCCTCGGCCGTGAACGACTTGATGGTGGCGATGCCGGCGAGGTTGTTGCCGAGCTGGGCGTTGACGTGCCCGACCTGTTCGCGCACCCTGGCGTAGCGCGGCGCGAGGTGCTTCTGGAAGCGCAGCGAGCCCCACACGATCACCGGCATCGGCAAGAATGCCAGCCACGCGACGCTCGGGGCGGCCACGAAGAAGAACGTCCCCAGGATGGTGACGACGGCGACGAGTTGGAGGATGTCCTTGGCGCCGATGTCGAGGAAGCGCTCGAGCTGGTTCACGTCGTCGTTCAGGACCGCCATCAGACCGCCCGTACTGCGGTCTTCGAACGAAGCCAGCTCCAGGTCCTGAACGTGCGCGTACGCTGTGACGCGCAGGTCGTGCTGGAGCTCCTGGGCCAGGTTGCGCCACTGCACCAGCGCCACGTACTCCGTGACGCTCTCGAGGCCCCAGATGACGAACGTAGCCAGGGCCAGCCACCAGATCTGGGTCATCGGGTCGCTCACGCCCAGCAGTCCGGCCATGAGCGAGGTCTCACGCTGCACCACCACGTCCACCGCCACACCGATCAGGAAGGGCGGCGCGAGATCGAAGATGGTGTTCAGGAGCGTGAACAGCGTCGCCGTGCCGGCCCGCGAGCGGTAGGAGCGCCGCATGGGCGCACGCCCGACCCGGTCGGCCTCGCTGGCATAGACCCACAAGCGCCGCAGCGGCGGGAGGGGGTTGGCAGCGGCGTCGGCGACGGTCACGGTTGCAGCCGACGATGTGGCGAGGTACGGCGTAACGTCATGCCGGGCATGATAGGCCCTGCGGCGTGCGGTGTTCGTGGCCGGAAGCCGTCCTGGTGCACGGCGAATGTCGGCCACCCCGACATGCGTGCGCGCGGCACGTGCATGAATGGGTCTCGACGCCGTGCTTTCCCCGGGTTCGGCTTGGAGTCGCACCATGCCCATCAACGCTCTCGAGTTTCGTGAGACCCTCGGCCGCTGGCCCTCCGGTGTGACGGTCGTGACCATGCGCGATGGTGAGTCCATCCACGGCATCACGGTCAGCGCGTTCAGTTCGCTCTCGCTCGAGCCACCCCTGATCGGTGTCGCGATCGCCCGCCGGGCGCGCGCGCACGCCTACCTCGAGCGCCTGCCGAGTTTCGGCGTCAGCGTGTTGAACGCGGACCAGCAGCATCTGTCGGAGCATTTCGCGGGCCGACCAGTCGAGCTCTCCGAGTCACCGTTCGAGGAGTTCGGTGGCCTGCCGCTGATCCGTGGCGCGCTCGCGCACGTAGCGTGCACGATTGCGCAGCGCGTGCCGGTCGGCGATCACACGCTCTACGTGGGGCAGATCGAACTCACTCGCCTGGGTGAACAGGCACCACTCGCGTACCATCGGGGCGCGTATCGCCGGCTCGCCTGAGCCGCCTAGCCGATCGGGCTCTCCAGCCCGGCCCCACGCCGATACAGCGTCGCTTGCCCGATGTGGTAGGTGTCGTGCCAGACGAGGAACTCGATGCTCTCTCCGAGCGTCGAGCCGCCGCTCGGCGCCGCCAGGCGCGCCTCGTCGGCGGCCGCGAAGGCCTGCTCCAGGCGCTCGAGTTGGGCGTGCAACAGCGCCAGCAGTTCGCTGACCGCCGGCCCGGCCGGGCGGAGGTCGGCGGCGCTCGCGCCGCGCTGGAAGCGCGCGCTCATGGCCTCGTCCAGCACCGGCTCCGCCGCGAGGTGCGTCAGCATCACGTCGCGCGTGGCCACCAGGTGCCCCAGCAGCCAACGCAGGGTCGAACCGCCCGGCACCAGGCTGCGATCGGCCTGCGTCTCGTCGACGCCGTCGGCCATGCGTTCGAGGATCTCCAGGTTCCGGCGCAGCCACTGCAGATGGTGGGGGAGGCGGGTGCGGATCGCGGCGGCGTCAGGCATGCTCGACTCCTCGCGCGGCGCCCCCCGAACGCAGGGTGACCAGGTCGCGGGCGTGCCCCAGGTCGTCGTCGCCCAGCGGCGTCTCCAGGATCATCGGCGCGTGCTCGAAGCGCGCATCGTGGATCAACCGCTCGAAGGCTTCGGCGCCGAGTTCGCCATGGCCGATGTTCGCGTGGCGGTCCTTGCGCGAGCCGAGACCATGACGCGAGTCGTTCAAGTGCCAAGCCAGAACCCGCGCCAGGCCGACCGCCTGGTCGGCCGCCTCCACGAAGGCCTCGTAGCCGTCAGCGCTGCGTAGATCCGCCCCGGCGGCGAAGGCATGACAGGTGTCGAGACACACGCCGAGCCGCTCGGGCGCTGCGACGCTGCGAAGGAGTCGACGATGGTGCGCCAGGTCGGCGCCCAGCACCGTGCCCTGACCGGCGGTGTTCTCCAGCAGCAGGCGGGTAGGGCCTTTCGGGTGGCGCTCGAACACCTCGTCCAGGGCGCGGGCGATGGCGTCGAGGCCGGCGTCCTCGCCGGTACCGACGTGGGCGCCGGGGTGGACCACCAGGCCGTCGAGCCCCAGCGCGTCGCAGCGCTGTAGCTCGTCGACGAGCGCGTCACGCGAGCGCTCGGCGGTCTCGGCAAGCGGGCTGGCCAAGTTGATGAGGTACGAGGCGTGCGCGATCACCGGTAGCGGAGGCGGCACGCTGTGGCCAGCGGTGACCGCGCGTACCGCGGCGAAGGCCTCGGCTGCGGCGGGGTCGAGTGGCTTCGCGCGCCAGGCGTTGGCGTTCTTCACGAACAGTTGCAGCGCGTCGCAGCCGATGGTCGCACCGCGCTCGAAGGCCTTGGCCACGCCGCCGGCGGCCGATACGTGCGCTCCCAGCAGTGCCATGGTCACGAGTGTACCGCCGCGGTGGTGCGAGTTCGGGCACGGCCCGCGCGCCGTCACTGGTGGCGACGCCGACGGTACACTCGGCCGTGCTTCGCGACCAGGTGCTCGACCCCACCCACGAAGAGCTGATCGCATTCCTCGACGAGCACCTGCGCGCCGGCCGGGCGCTCGTCCAGGTGGTCGCCGAGTGCGAGGTGCTGTACCACGGCCGCGCCGCGAGCGTGGCCGATGCCGGCGACTACGTGGTGATGCTCAAGGCCGACGGGAGCCTGCAGGTGCACGGCTACAAGGGGGTGAAGCCGGTCAACTGGCAACCCCAGACCGACGACCTGCGCGTGGGCCTCGAGGACGGGCAGCCGGTGTTGCTGGCCGAACGCCGGAGCCCGGAGGAGCTCGTACGAATCGTGTTCCTCGAGACGGCGCTGGTGCAGGCGCTGGACCTGCGCGAGCATGCAGGCTTCGTGCTGATGGGAAGCGAGGCCGAGATGCAGCGCGCGCTGGCGCGTGCGCCGGAGCTGATCGAGCCGGGGCTCACCGTGCTCGACCGGGAACTCCCGATCGACGTCGGCGGCATCGATCTCTTCGCCCGCGACGCGCTCGGCAGCCTGGTGGTCGTCGAACTCAAGCGTGCCAAGGCCACGCAGGAGGCCGTGCACCAGCTCGAACGCTACGTGACCCGGGTGCGCGAGCTGACCGGAGAACCCGTGCGGGGCGTGCTGGCGGCGCCGACGATCACCAAGCCTGCCCTGGCCGCCCTCGGGCGCGCCGAGCTCGCCTTTCGTGAGGTGACCGCACTGCCCGCCTGCGAGCCCGCCACCGCCCAACCGAGCCTGTTCGAGCCGCCCTGAGCCGCGGCCTCGTTCAGCCGACGGCCCAACCGTACTGCGTGGCCCACGGCGGCGGCGCCCCCAGAGCCTGCGCGGCTTGCAGCGCCCAGTACGGATCGCGCAGCAGCGCCCTGCCGAGCAGGACCAGGTCGGCGCGTCCTTCCGCGACGATGGCATCGGCTTGGTGCGCCCCGGCGATCTGGCCCACCGCGCCGCTGGCCACCCCTGCCTCGCGCCGCACCCGCTCGGCGAAGGCCACCTGGTAGTTCGGGTAGGCCTCGATGCGCACCCCGGCCACGGCACCGCCGGCGGAGCAGTCGATCAGGTCGACGCCGCGCCCGCCGAGTTCGCGTGCCAGCCGCACAGTCGCGTCGGCGTCCCAGCCACCGGGCGCCCAGTCGCTGGCCGAGACCCGCACGAACAGCGGCTTGCCGACCGGCCAGGCCGCGCGCACCGCCGCGGTCACCTCCAGCAGCAGCCGCGTGCGGCCGCGCTCGTCGCTGCCGTAGGCATCGTCGCGGTCGTTCACGAGCGGCGACAAGAAGGCATGCAGCAAGTAGCCGTGGGCCGCATGGATCTCGACCACGTCGACGCCGGCGGCGTCGGCGCGAACCGCCGCCGCCGCAAAGGCCTCGACCACTTCGGCGATCCCCGGGGCGTCGAGCGGCCGAGGGCTGGCGCTGATGTCGGAGAAGCGCTCGCCGGTGGCGCCGACCACGCCTTCGGCCCAGCCGCCGTCGGCCCGTGTGGCGGCGCCTCGTTGGGCGGCCCACGGTCGGTAGCAACCGGCCTTGCGGCCGGCGTGTGCCAACTGGACGCCGAACGCCGCGCCCTGCGACTTGACCGCTTGCGCCACGCGCCGCAGTGGCTCGATGTGCGCGTCATCCCACAGCCCCAGGTCCTCGGGGCTGATGCGACCGCGGGCCTCGACGGCCATGGCCTCGCTGAAGACCAAGCCGACGCCCCCGGTCGAGCGCGACGCCAGGTGCTGGAGGTGCCAATCGGTTGCGAGGCCGTCGCGCGCCTCGCACGAGTACGTGCACATGGGTGACATCGCCGTGCGATTGCGCAGGGTCAGGTCGCGGAGCGTCAGCGGTTCGAAGAGGCGCGGCATGCGCGCAGCATCGCCCATCGCGGCGGCCGGCGGGCGTGGTCCAAGCCACGGATCGCGGCCGCGGCGGCTCAGCCCCGCCGCGCGACCTGTTCGCGGTCTTCGTCGCTGCGGCTGGGATGCTCTTCGAGCGCCGCCTTGAGGTCGGGATTCGCATCGAGCACCGCGAGGAAGGCATCGACCAACACCGACGAGAACCAGCGGTCGCGCTGCCGGCGCATCTCGTCGACGGCCTGGGCCAGGGGCCAGGCGCGCTTGTAGGGTCGCTCGTTCACGAGTGTGTCGAACACGTCGGCCACGGCGACGATCTGTCCCACCAAGGGGATGTCGTCGCCGACGAGCCCGAGCGGGTAGCCGCTGCCGTCCCAGCGCTCATGGTGGGTGCGGGCGATCGTCTCGGCCACGGCCAGCAGCTCCGAGCGGCCGCGCGACAGGAGTCGCGAGCCGGCATCGACGTGCTCCTTCATCAGGGCGAACTCGCGTGCGCTCAGTGGACCCGGCTTGAGCAGGACGTGGTCGGGGATCGCGATCTTGCCCACGTCGTGCAGCGGCGCCGCGCGCCGGATGAGCTCCGTGGTCGCAGCGTCGCAGCCGAGCCGCTCGGCGAGTAGCGCCGACAGCTGGCCCACGCGCTGGGTGTGCCGCCCGGTGGTGATGTCGCGGTACTCGGCGGCCGCTGCCAGCCGCTCCAGCACGTCCTGCCGGGCGTCCTCGAGCTCGGCGGTGCGCGCTTTCACGGCCGTCTCCAGGTCATGGTTGTGCTGCAAGAGCCGCCGCTGGAGGAAGCGGATGCGCAACAGGTTGCTGACGCGCATGCGGATCTGCGGCGCCTTGAACGGTTTGGTGACGAAATCGCTGGCCCCCGCCGACAGACACGCTTGCTCCGCCTGGGCGCTCAGGTCCGCACTGATCACGAGCAGGGGTAGGAAGTCTCCGTCAGCACGCGTAGATTCGCGGATGCACTCGATCAAGGCGGCGCCGCTCAGGCGCGGCATGTGGAGATCGCTGCAGACGAGATCGAAGGGAGCGTCGCCGGCCTGGGCCTCGAGGAAGCGCTCGAGCGCCTCCTCGGGCTCCTCGCAAGTCTCGACGCTGCGGAAGCCCGCCGCGCGCAGGATCCGCGACAACAGCAGGGTGTTGGCATGGTCGTCGTCGACGACCAGGATCCGCGCGCTCGTCAGTTCGTCGTTCACGTCAGACGCAACCCTCCCGGCCTCCAGCGTGCGGCGGCGTCCTCACGATAGGTTGGTCGACGAGCCGCCTTGGTGGTGGTCCTCACACGATGGCCCTTTGAGGAAGCTCACGCACGCACCCACGCGTGCGCCCGTACACTGGAGGCCATGCCTGTCTTGCGGAAGGACCCGTTCGGACCGGCCTGGGTGCTGATGCTCCCCGAACGTGGCCTGGAACGCTCGGACTTCGGTAGTGTCCCGCCGCCGGAGGGGCCCTCGCCGTACGCCCCCGGCAACGAAGCGATGCTGCCACCCGAGATCCAGGCGCTGCGTCCGAGCGCCTCGAGCGCGAACGGGCCGGACTGGCGCGCGCGGGTGTTGCCCGTGCCCGGCACGCCGTTCGCTGCCAGAGCCTCCGACGAGCACGACGAGGGCCTGTTCCGCTGGATGCAGGCGAGTGGTCGGCAGGAGCTCGTGATCGAGCACCGCGATCCGGCGATGACGCTCGACCGCATGTCGAAGGCCCACCTGACCGATGTGCTGCGGCTCTATCGCGACCGGCTCGTCCACCTCGGCAGCGACCCGGCGGTCGTTCACGTCCAGATGACACGCACCACCGGCCGTGCGGCCGGAGCGGTGGTCGATCACCCGCACGGTCAGGTGTTGGCCGTGCCGGTCCGTAACCGCTGGGTGGAGGAGGAGGCGACGGCGGCGGCGGAGCACTTCGAGGCGACGGGCTCGTGCTTGTTCTGCGACGTGCTCGCCGAGGAGCTGCGTCTGCGCGAGCGGCTGGTGAGCACCAACGCCGCCTTCGTGGCGCTGGTGCCGTACGCGGCCAAGACCCCCTTCGAGACGTGGATCATGCCGCGCTCGCACGAGAGCGCCTTCGCGGACGTCGCCGCCAACCGCTTGCCGCTCCTGGCGGACCTGCTCCAGACACTCACGCGTGCGCTCAACGCCGCACTCGACCACCCACCTACCAACATGCTGCTGCACACCAGGCCGCACGCGGGCGATCGCTGCTATCACTGGCACCTCGAGGTGCTGCCACGGCTCACGCGCCAGGCCGGTTTCGACTGGGCCAGCGGCAACTACGTGAACCCGACCCCGCCCGAGGACGCCGCGCGCTTCTTGCGCCAGGCGTTGGCCCTGAACGAGGTGGAGCCATGAGCCCGGCGCTTGCGCCGTTCGACCTGCGGCCGCCGGCGCCCGAGGATCCCGAAGCGCCGCGCTCACGCGGCGCCAGCCGCGCGATGCGGGTCGTGAGCGCGGGGCAGGGGCTGCCGGCAGCACTCGCCGAAGCGGAGGTTCGAGCGCCCGCCGATCC
>SLRS01000130.1 GCA_007130855.1 Trueperaceae bacterium
GAGCGGCCCGGCGGTCTCGTAGACGTCGCTCATGTAGGCGTCGTTGTGCACGTTGCTCAGGCCGTTGGGCGCCAGGAAGCGGTTCTGCGGGTTTGGCGGCGCGTCGATCGGTCTGGCGGTGGCGGGCTCGCCGATGAACGGGGGCACCGCCTCGGCGCCGTCTTGCTGCGGGATCGGGGTGACGGCTCGGGTGCTGAGTACGGGGAGTTCGGTGGCTGTCCGCATGCAGGCGCCCAGCGCCGGCAGGACCAGGAGCAGCCACAGCCCTGTGCTGAGTAACCTTCGGTTCATCTCTTCCCTTCGTGCGCGTTTCGAGACTGCGGGGGTGCCTGTGTCGGACGAACGACGTTCCTTGGCTGACGTTGGACTGCCCCCTCTCGCGCCGGCAGGCGGTCTGACCGCGGCGTTGGCGGACCTGCACAGGCCGCCGTGTTGCGATGAAGCCGTGAGGTCCTTCATGAAGTCTCCGCCGCCGCGGTCCGGCGCCGCACTGGCCCCGGGGGAAGGCGCGGGGAAGCGAGGGCCAGGGTTGGGCCAGCCGTCGACCAGCGGACCGAGGGCCGTGCGCATCGCCGAGTCGCCGCACTCGACATGGCCGCCGACGCCCCGCCTTCCCGCGGACGCCGCCGTGCTAGACTCCGCATGCCCGACCGGGATCCCCGGGGGCCCGCTTACGCCGAGTCCGAAAGCGCCTTGACTGTGATCGATTCTCGCTGACCCGCACAAAATTAGGCCGATAGGTCCCGCACCCGCATGGAGGTCAGCATGAGCGTCCACGTCGACGCCGTGGCGAAAGCCTACGGCGGTACCACCCTGTTCTCTGATGTCTCGTTCACGGTCGGCCGCGGCGAGCGCGTCGCGCTCATCGGGCGCAATGGCTGCGGGAAGAGCACGCTGCTCCATATCGTGGCGGGCGTGCTCCGCCCGGACGCCGGCACGGTGCAGCGGATTGGCAGCTCGGCCCTGCTCGAACAGCGCACGGTGGCCGCACCCGCGCCCGTGCTCGACGCCGTCACGCCGCTCCGACTCGCCCAGGCGGGCGATCTCCTCGCTCGGGCCGAACGTGCCCTCGACGACCCAACGCCCGGCCATCTGCGCGCCTACGGCGACGCCGAAGAGCGCTTTCGCGACCTGGGCGGCTACGAGTTCCCAGCCCGCGCGATGGCCGTGCTCGCGGGCCTCGGGCTCGACCCGGCGGCCCACCTCGGGCGGCTGTCCGGGGGTGAGCGCCGCCGCGCCGCCCTTGCTGCGCTCCTGCTCGAGTCGGCCGACCTCGTGTTGCTCGACGAACCGACGAACCACCTCGACGAGGGCGCGCGTGCGTGGCTCGAAACGTGGCTGCGCCAGGCGCCGGCGGCCGTCCTGATGGTGTCGCACGATCGCGCCTTCCTTGACGCCACCGTCGGCCGGATCCTGCAGATCGAGCGCGGTCGCGTACTCGACCATGCCGGCGCGTACGCCGAAGTGGTGGAGCGCACAGAAGCGGAGCGAGCCGCTCAGCAGCGGGCCTACGCCGCTCAGGAGCGTGATCGGGCTCGCTTGCGGGCAGAGGCGGGCCGCCTCTCGTCGATGGGCCGAAGCGCCGGACACTTCAACCCTGCCCGGGTGAAGGACGGGTCGTTGCTGGGCGCCAAGGCCAAGGCCGAATCCGCGTCGTATACCTTCGCGCGCCGCGCCACCTCCATCGCGCGACGCCTCGAACGGATGGACACCATCGAGAAGCCGTACGAGGAGGACCTCCTCGTGCGCGTGCCCGTACCAGACGTGCCGCGCGGCCCCGACGTGGTGATGACGCTCGCGGAGGTGGCACCCCTTATCGAGGGCCGGCCGCTCTGGGCGCCGATCGATGGCCTCGTCCGGCGCGGCGAGCGCATCGCGCTCGTCGGACCGAACGGCTGCGGCAAGACTTCGCTCCTGCGCGCGATCCTCGGGCGCATGCCGCACACCGGCACGATCACCCTGGGCCACGGCCTGAGCGTGTTCACGGCCGAGCAGCACGGTGAGGAGCTCGATCGGCACGCTACGGTGGAGGCGGCGGTGCGGGATGCGCAGCCGGTCCTGCGCCGCCAGGACCTCTACCACCTGCTGGGACGGCTCGGCGTGCCGCCGCGAGAGCGTGCCGTCGCGAGCCTCTCCGGCGGCGAGCGGACCCGGTTGGCGCTGGCGCGGCTCGCCGTGACCCGCGCCTCCCTCTTGGTGCTCGACGAGCCGACGAACGACTTGGACCTCGAGGCGATCGAGGCGCTCGAGACGCTCCTCGTCGCGTACGGAGGGACGATCCTGTTCACGTCACACGATCGTCGGTTGGTGGAGCGCGTCGCGACAGGGCGCTGGCGGTGCGGCACGTCGTGATCCAGCGGGCGCGCCTATCGGAACGCGACGGAGGCGTGCCCGCTCAACCCGGTCGCGATCGCGGGCCAGGTCGATGTCGTGGCGGCGGCTCGGGTCCACGGATCGTCACGGTGGGACCTACGACGGCGTCTCCCCCTGGAGCCACGCGGAGGCGGGACACCACTCGAGTCGGCCAGCGCCACGCCGGTGGCCTCCCTTGGCGGGGCGCGGCGCCCAGCGACGGAGCACGCCCACGTGTGGTGCGGCCCAGGACTCAGTCGAAGGCTCGGTTCAAGCCGGCGAACATCGGGAAGTGCTTCACGTTGAGCGTTGCGCCGAGTAGGCCGGCCACGCTCGCGCTCTCACTGCTGCGCATGCCGCCCTCGATCTCTGCGCGGGTGAGGACGCTGGCGAGTCGCTGCTTGGTCGGCACCGACAGGAGGAGGTCGGTCGCTCGTCGATCCCCGCGAAGGTGTGCGATGAGGACGGACGTGTCGAACAGCATCGCCTACAGGCCCTCGTCGGTGAGGCGCTCGTCGGCGCTGCGGCCGCGGACCTGGGCCTGCCACTCGGGC
>SLRS01000128.1 GCA_007130855.1 Trueperaceae bacterium
ACCACAACGTCATGACACTGATCGGCAGCGCCAGCGACTCCGCCCAGGCGTACCGGCACCTTCCCGGCTGCCTGCGCTTCCTCTACCCCTCACCCGGGATCCTGGAGGACTGGTACACGGGCGGGCGGCCGCTCGATTTCTAAGCGCTCACGACGGGCGACCGTGGGCGCAACGGCCGGGGCAAAGAACGTTGGTATCTCGAACCCCCCTCGTGCCAACCGTAGCGGTGACGGGACCTCGCGGTGCCGCCCAGCCGGACGGCACCGCGAGCGGACGTCGGGACGTCGCGTTTCCTTTCTCCGGCTGCCCGCGAGTCAGTTGCTCATGGTCGCGGTCGCGGCCGCCACGCTCACCCCTCTGTCGTCGGCCTGCAGCTCGACGTCGGCATGCTGCCAGGCATCCTCGAAGCGCGCGCGGACCGACTCGGCCGCGGCATCGTCACCACCGGCCTCGAGCGCCTCGGCGAGGCCGAACAGCGCCCAGCCATTGTTCGGGTAGACCTCGAGATCGGCTCGGAAGACGCGCTCCGCGTCGTCGTAGCGACCGGCGGCCAGCAGCGCACGCCCCAGATCGAGACGAGCGGAGACCGACCAGTACGGCGGCTCCATGTACGGCAGTGCGTCTTGCGTCGCGACGGCGCGCTCGAGCAGGCGCACCGCCGCCTCGAGGTCGCCCTCGAGGATGGCCAGGTCGGCCGCCAACACATCCTCCATGATGCTGAGCATGCTGCGCCCGGGGAAGAACGCCTCGGGCAGCTCCCAGCCCTGCGCCTCCTCGGCGCTCGCGATCGCGTGCAGCGCCGCGGCCTCGCGCGCGGCGTCCTCGGTCTGCTCACGGCCGGCGTAGGCGCGGCCGCGGGCGAAGTGGCGCGTGGCGGTCACGAACTCGTGCGGATCCTCCTCGACGCTCGCGTCCAGGATCTCGTCCCACATTTCGAAGCGCACCTGGCTGAGGAGCGGCGTCACCAGGAACCCGTTGAGGAACGGCACGTCGGCGGCGAGTTCGGCCGGCGTGGCGGCCACGACGTCCGCAGCGGCCTCGAGCGCCAGCGCCTGCCTGCCCTCGACGCCCGCGGTCCACGACAGGAAGTGGAGGTTGTGCGGGTGGTAGAGCAGCGGAACCAGACCCTCGGCCTCGTACGCCTCGAGGTAGGCGCGATCGGCGACGATGGCGCGCTCGTTGGCGCTCGAGGCGTCGTGCCAGCGCCCGATGCGGGCGTAGATGTGCGAAGGCATGTGGATCATGTGCCCGATCTGGATGTCGAGCTCCGCGAGCCGATCCGCCGCCGCTTCGGCCTGCTCCGGCGTGGGCGACGCCTCGACCGCGTGGATGTAGTGATGGTTCGCGCCCGGGTGGTAGGGATGCCGCTCGAGCACCGACTCGAGCACCGCCACGAGCTCGAGCGTTTCGGCTCGGGGCTCGCGGTAGGCGTCCCAGTAGTCCCACGGGATCAGGTTCATGAGCGCCTCGGCGAACAGCGTGGCCGCGTCGAGGTCGTCCGGGTGGGCCGCCACGACCTCGCGCATCGCGTCGGCATAGGCGCGGTCGAGCTGCGAGCGGTCCGCGAGCGCCTCGGGGCCGTAGCGGCTGGCGAGCGCCTCGATGTAGGCACGCTCCCGCTCGGACGCGTCCGCGGCGAGCTCGAGTGCCCGCCGGCTGGCAGCGAACGCTTCCGGTACGGCCTCAGGAGGCATCGCGGCGTTGATGTGCGGGCCGAGCGCCAGGGCCAAGCCCCAATGGCACATCGCGCAGCGCTCGTCGACCTCGATCGCCGCGCGGAACGAGCGCGCGGCCTCGAAGTGGTCGAAGCCGTAGACGAACATCAGGCCCTGATCGAAGTAGCGCTGGGCCTCGTCGGCGGTCGTGGTGATGGCAAACGTGTGGTCGCCGAGCCCCGCGAAAAGCGGCACGGTCCCCGCGGCAGCGTTGGCGTCGGGGTCGGCGTGAGCGTGCTGGGCCGCGGCGAGTGCGACGAGACCACTCGCCAAGATCAGGCAACAGGTACGTAGGAAGTGCATGCAGTACTCCTCATGGTCTGGAGGGCGTCATCCATGCGGGTCGCGCCGACGAACTGTGTCATGTCGGCCAGGTCGTCCAGCTGTCATCACCGCCCTTCGGCCCGGCCCGGTCGGGCAGGCACGTGTCTGGGCCGCAGCCTGCCGAGGCGACCACTACCAAGCCCCTAACGGACGGTGCAGGCGATGGCGCACCGGGACCGAGCCGTCGACCCAGCGCGGATCCGCTGCGACGAGGTACGTGGCGAGCTCCTCGACGGCGGCAGTCAGCGTCTCCTCGCTCGCTCAGGGCGGCGACGCATGTCCAGACGGCGTTGCCGTGGACGCTCACGTACCTTTATATTCACGGTCACCTCGGAGGGAGGTTCCATGCCCCGACCCCGCCCGCTCGTCGCCGCGCTGCTCGCCGCGCTCGCCCTGTCGCTCCCGCTCGCGCACGCACAGACCGCCACGGTGGTGGTCCCGCAGGAGCCCGGCAGCCTGCTGCCGCACTTCGACCTGCTCTCCATCGCCCACGAGGCGCAGAACCTGGTGTTCGAGCGCCTCTTCGTCATCGGCCCCGACGGCGACTACCTGCCCGAGCTCGCCGCCGAGGTGCCGACGCTCGAGAACGGAGGCCTCTCCCCCGACGGCACCACCTACACCATCCGGCTCCGGCCCGAGGCGCGCTGGCACGACGGCACACCCGTCACCGCCGGCGACGTGATCTACACCTGGCGCGTGATCACCGACCCCGACCTGCCCATCCCCACCCGCACCGTGTGGCAGGACATCGACGCCATGGAGGCCGCCGACGACCACACTGTCGTGGTCACCTTCCCCGGCCCCAACGTCACCTTCTTGGGTGCCGCGGCCTTCGCCGGCGCCTACGTCCTCCCCGCCCACCTGCTCGAAGGCACCGATCTGAACGTCTCTGCCTTCCATCGCCAGCCCGTCGGCAGCGGCCCCTTCCGCCTGGTCGAGTGGCAGGCCGGCACGCTACTGCGCTTCGAGCGCGTCGACGACTACTGGGGCGAGAACGCCGAGCTCGAGGGCGTGATCATCCGCGTCGTGCCTGGTGCCGAGGCGCAGCGCTCGCTCCTCGAGCGCGGCGAAGCCGACCTGGTGCTGCAGCTCGCCATGACCGAGCTGCCGTTCGTGAACGCGCTCGCGGACTACGAGGCCGTACCGGTGCCGACCTTTGCCAACTGGCAGGTCTGGCTGAACAACGAGGACCCCGTGCTCGCCGACGTGCGCGTCCGGCAGGCACTCGTGTACGCCATCGACCGCGAACTGATCGCCGAGGCGCTCCTCGGCGGGCTCACCGAGCCGAGCGACGCCGCGATTCCGCCCAGCCACTGGGCGCACGCAGACGACGTGCGCTCCTACCCCTTCGAGCCCGAGACCGCCGAGCAACTCCTCGAGGAGGCCGGCTGGACTCGGCCCTCGCCCGGCGCAGTTCGCACGCAAGACGGCGCCGAGCTCGAGATCGAGGTCATCAACATCGCCGGGCAGGCCGATCGCCTGCAGGTGATCCAGGCCATCCAGTCGTTCTGGCGCGACGTCGGCGTGCGCGCGGAAGTGCGGACGATCGACGCCGCCTCGTTCCCGCCCACCCTGGGCGCCGGCGAGTACCAGGCCGCCTACGGCTTCTTCAGCGAACAGCAGGAGCCGACCTGGAACCTCTGGCTCGGCACCAACTGGCAACGCTACGACAACCCCGAAGCCTTCGAGCTCCTCGAGCGCTACGGCATGACCATCGACCGCGACGAGCGCCGCGAGCTCGCGATCGCCTTCCAGCGCATCGTGGCCGAGGACGTACCGGTCGTGTTCGTCGCGCCGCGTCCGCTGCTCGCCGCCGCCAGCACCGCCCTCGAGGGGTACGCCCCCACGACTACCACCAGCCTCTGGAACGCCGCGCGCTGGAACAAGTGACCGACCGCCGCTGAGCGCCCCTCGCGGGCCCTCTGTCGCGGCGCCGCTCGTACACTACCCGCGGGAGGTCGCAGCCCTGCTCGCCTACGCCCTGCGCCGCATCGTCGGCCTCGTGCCACGATTGCTGCTCATCTCGGTCCTGCTCTTCGGCGTGGTCCACCTCCCCCGGGGTGGACCCGCCGACGTGTACGCCGCCGATCCCGCCGCCACGCCCGCGGCGATCGAGCGCATGCGCGAGCTGTGGGGCCTCGACCAGCCGCTGCACGTGCAGTACGGGCGCTGGCTGTCGCGCCTGGCCCAGGGCGACTGGGGCATGTCGTACACCGAGCGCCGCCCCGCCATCGCAGTCGTCGGCGACCGCGTCGGCGCCACGCTGCGCCTCACCGGCGCCGCCCTGCTCGTCGGGCTGGTCGCCGGCGTCACGCTCGGCATCGTCGCCAGCGTTTCGCGCAACCCGCTCGTGCGCCACGCCGCGCGCCTCTTGGCGGTGCTGGGCATGAGCGTTCCCACCTTCTGGAGCGGCGCCCTCGTGCTGCTCGTGTTCGCGTCCACACTCCGCTGGATCCCCGCCGGCGGGATGGCCTCGATCGGCGAGCCCCACACGCTGCGCGACGCGCTCTGGCACCTCGCCGCGCCCGCACTGGTACTCGGCTCGGTCTACGTGGCGCAGTGGATGCGCTTCGTGCAGGCGGGTCTCGACGCCGTCGCCGAGGAAGACTTCGTGCGCACCGCCCGCTCCAAGGGACGTTCGCGCGTCGTGGCCTTGCTCCGGCACGGCCTCCCCAACGTGCTGCTGCCGCTCGTCACCGTGCTCGGCCTGGAGCTGCCACGACTCATCTCGGGCGCGATGGTCACCGAGGTGGTGTTCACCTGGCCCGGCATCGGACGGCTGCTGCACGGCTCGCTCGTCGCCCGTGACTACCCGGTGGTGCTCGGGGTCCTGATCGTCGCCGCAACCGCCGTCATCGTCGTCAACTTCCTCACCGACCTCCTCTACGGCGCGCTCGACCCGCGCGTGCGCTACGCATGAGCGCCCTGCGCCGGCTGCTGCGCAGGCCGCTCGGGGCCGCCGGGCTGGTGGTGCTGGTGATGCTGACGCTGGCGTCGCTGGCGGCGCCCGTCATCGCGCCCTTCGATCCGAGTGCCGTGAACCTGCGCGCCATGCAGCAGCCACCCGGTGGTGAGCACCTGCTCGGCACCGACGACCTCGGCCGCGACGTCCTCTCGCGGCTGCTCTACGCGGGCCGCGTGTCGCTTTCGCTGGCGGCGCTCGTGACCGGCTTCGCGGTGCTGATCGGTTGCAGCCTCGGCGCCCTGGCCGGCTTCCACGGTCGCTGGGTCGACCGGCTCGTCTCGCTCGCCGCCGACTCGATGCTGTCGGTGCCGGCGCTCGGCCTGGCGATGGTCGCCGGCGCCATCTTGCGCCCCAACGTCCTCACGTTGGCCGTGGTGCTGGCGCTGGTGACCTGGCCCGACCTGGCGCGCATCACCCGTGCACAGATCCTCACGCTGCGCGAACGCACCTACGCCGAGGCCGCGCAGGCGCTCGGCAACACCCCCGGCCGGGTCCTCTTCCGCCACCTGCTCCCCAACGCGCTCGCGCCGCTGGTGGTGGCCGCCACTCTCCTCTCCGCCAACGTCCTGCTGATCGAGTCGGCGCTGAGCTTCCTCGGCTACGGCATGCGCCCGCCCACGCCCAGCTGGGGCGGCATGCTCTTCGAGGCGCAAGCCTTCTACCGCCAGTCGCCCTGGCTCGCCGTCATCCCCGGCCTCGCCATCACCCTCACCGTGATGGCCATCAACCTCCTCGGCGACGCCCTGCGCGACGCGAGCGGCGGGCGAGGCTGAGCGGCGGGTGCAGCTGATGGGTGGCCTCGCTCCGAATCACATGGCAGCTGGGCAGGCAGCGTAGGCGCCGGCGGGCCGGTGTCGTAGCCTGGAGTCCACCTCGGGCGGGCAGGGATGACGCCGCGGTTTCGGATCGGGAGGTCTCGGTGATGAGCGACATCGTGTGGCCCTTCGAGGAGACCGCTCTGGCAGCGCGCGCCTTGGCGAAAGGTGGCCTGGCAGCGGGCGTCGGCCAGGTCGCGGCCCGCGAGGAACCATGGTCGCCGAGCTGACCTCGGTCCTGCCGCCCCATCACGCCGCGGCCGTCGCGGCTGTCGTCGAGCGTTTCGCGCCGGACGACGCATGCGAGGCCCTGCTGCTCGTAGGTTCGCTGGCACACGGTACCGGTTCGCCGGGATCGGACGTCGACGTCGTCCTCGTCACCACCGAGGAGGCGTTCGCTCGGCACCGGAGCGAGCGGACGCTGGCCTTCGTGATCCACGACCTCGTGACGTGGCCTAACGGCTACGTCGACGTGAAAGTGACTTCGAGGTCGCTGCTGGAGGAGATCGCTCGGCGCGGTAGCGATCCCGCCCGCTACGCGTTCCGCGACGCCAGGATCCTGCTGACCCGGGATCCGTCGATCGGGGCCCTCTTGGAACGCATCGTCCGTTTCCCGGTCGAGCAGCGCGAGACGCGCGAGCGCCGCTTCCTCGCGCAGGTGCTGGCGTGGACGTGGTTCATGGAGCAGGCCGAGACCCACCGCAACCTCTACCTGCGCACCGTCGCCACCCACAAGCTGGTCCTCTTCGCCTGCCGAGTGGTCCTGAACGCCAACGAGGCGTTGTACCCGTACCACAAGTGGCTGCTGCAGGAGACGGAGCGGCTGCCACGCCAGCCGGAGGGGTTCACCGAGCACGTCGCGGAGTTGCTGGAGCGCCCGTCGTTCGCCGCGGCCCAGCGGCTGAGGGATACGGTGCTCGTGTTCGCGGGGAGGCGCGAGCAGGAACTCGACTGGCCGAATCAGTTCATGGCCGACAGCGAACTCACTTGGCTCGAGCACGAGGCGCCGATCGACGACCTGTAGCACCACCGGCACGGCCTTCGAGGCGCTATACCCCGCGCAGTCGTGGATCGAGCGTGTCGCGAAGCCAGTCACCAATGATGTTGATGCCGATCACCGCGAGCGAGAGCATGACACCGGGGAACGTACTCACCCACCATGCGGTGTAGAGCAGATCGCGACCATCAGCGATGAGGTTGCCCCAGGTCGGCGTCGGTGGCTGGATACCGAGGCCCAGGAAGCTGAGCGAGGCCTCGATGATGATGACGCCCCCGAGCCGCGTCGACGCCATGACGATGACCGAGGCCATCACATTGGGAAGGATGTGCGCGACCATCATGCGCAGGTGCCCGGCGCCGAGCGCCGTGGCGGCAAGGACGTACTCGTTCTCACGGACCGACAGCACCTCGCCGCGCACGATACGAGCGAACGGCACCCAGCCGGTCACACCGAGGACGATCACCACGTTGCGCAGGCTCGGGCCGAAGATCGCCATGATGGTGAGTGCGAGGATCAGGACCGGAATGGCGAGCTGGATGTCGGCGATCCTCATGATGACGGTGTCGACGTGACCACGGAAGTACCCGGAGACGAGCCCGAGCGTGACACCGAGGGCTCCCGACACGATGACGGCAGCCACGCCCACGAGCAGCGAGATGCGGCCCCCATGGAGGACCCGAGAGAGTACGTCGCGACCGAGAGAGTCCGAACCCAGCACGTAGCTGCGCTCGCCAACGGTGCCACCCGGCGGCTGCAGCCGGGCCGAGATCCGCTGGTCGTTCGGTGCGTAGGGAGCGAGGGTGTCGGCGAACATGGTCGCCACGAAGATCGGCATGATGAGCGCCAAGCCCATCCACGCCGCGCGGCTGCGAGCGAACTCTCGCAGCCAGCGGCGCCGGCGCGGCGTGACGGCACTCGCATTGAGGATGGTCATCGGAATCGACCTCGAAAGGAGCGCCAGTCGCCTGGTTCAGGCATGGCCTCAGTACCTGATCCGTGGGTCGAGGAGGGTGTAGAGCAGGTCCACGAGCATGTTCGCAAGGGCGAAGATGATGGCCGCGAAAGCCACGAACGCCTGCACCACCGCGAAGTCGCGATTGTTGATCGCTTGCACGGCCAGTCGCCCGACGCCCGGATAGCCGAACACCGTCTCCGTCACGATCGACCCGCTCAGGAGGTAACCGAGTTGCAGGCCTGTGAAGGTGAGTGCGGGGATGGCCGAGTTCCGCAGGACATGCTTGCTCAAGATCATGTACTCCGGGAGACCCTTCGCCCGTGCGGTACGGACGTAGTCGAGGTGCATGGTCTCGAGCACGTTCGATCGCACGAGCCGCATGATCGTCCCGGCGGCAGCCGATCCGAGCGCTATGCCAGGCAGGATCAGGTGCGTCGCATCGCCGCGCCCAAAGGCCGGAAGGAGGCGCAGGTTGACGGAGAAGACGAGGATGAGCATGATGCCGAGCCAGAAGTTGGGGATCGAGAGCCCGAGCAGCGCCACGATCCTGGCAGCAGCATCGAACGCCGAGTTGCGCCACACAGCGGAGAAGACGCCGGCCGGCACGGCGATCACCATCGCGAAGAGGAGCGACACGAGGGTCAGTTCGATCGTGGCGGGGAGGCGCTCCAGCACGAGATCGAGTGCCGGCCGGCGGTGCCACAGCGAGATGCCGAAGTCGCCGCGGACCATGCGTGATACGAAGCTGCCGTACTGCACGTGCAGCGGTTGTTCGAGTCCGAGGCGCTCGCGCAGCGCCGCGATCTGCACTTCGGTCGCTCCCTCGGGGAGGTAGAGCGCAGCAGGGTCCCCACTGAGCCTGATGAGGATGAACACCAGCAAGGTGACGCCGAACAAGATGACGACGGTGTGGGCCAGTCGATGCAGGAGGTAGATCATCGTCAGCGCGCATCCTCAGGGGGTGGGGCTTGCAGGGACGCTCGGGCGTAGCTAGCGTCGGTCAGTCCCGGAACGAAACCTCCTCCATGAACATACGGATGTCTGGCCGTGGACGCCAATCGATGTCGGAGCGCATCGCGTAGACCTGCTGGAGACCGTGGGTCCAGAGGTACGGCTGGTTGACCACGAGGTAGCGCATCATCTCGCCGTAGATCGCCGCCCGCTCGTCGGGATTCGTGACGAGGCGTGCGCGCTTGCCGAGCGCCGTCAGTTCGGGCGAGTTGTAGTAGGCGCCGCCTCCGTCAGGATCGAAGTGCACCGTGAAGAGGTGGTCCGGGTCGAACAGCGGGTTCCCCATGGTGAAGAAGCCCATGTGCTCGATGCGACCCCCGCGATACACGTCGGTGAGGTAGACCGCATACTCGGAGACGCGTACCTCGGCGTCGATGCCCACGCGAGCCAGCTCGCTTGCGACGGCTTGTGCAAGCTCGGCATCTTTGGGCCACTGCCCCCTGGGTGCTTCGATGGTGATCGACAACCCATCGGGGTAGCCTGCCTCGGCGAGGAGCTCGCGGGCACGCTCCGGGTCGTAGGCGGGCAGCAGCGG
Organism: Trueperaceae bacterium; assembly: GCA_007130855.1. Lineage (GTDB taxonomy): Bacteria > Deinococcota > Deinococci > Deinococcales > Trueperaceae > CSSed10-48. The sequence goes on from SLRS01000128.1 coordinate 9,321, forward strand.
CTCGAGATCGTCGATGTAGGCGCTGTAGCCGAAGTCCGTCTGCAGCCCGGGGGCGGCGACGCGGAAGCCGTACCCTTCGAAGATCCAGAGGATCTCGTCCCAGTCGATGGCGTGCGCCACAGCCAGGCGGACCCGGGGATCGTCGAAGGGTGGCCGGCTGCTCTGGAACGCGTAGAAGTAGAAGCGATTGTCGTTGGTCGCTTCGACCCGGATGCTGGGGTCGGCCTCGAGTCGCGGGATGTCGACGAGGTTGACCTGCTCGATGATGTCGACGGCCCCGCTCAGCAAAGCTGCAATGCGCGTGGACGCCTCTGGGATGGGGCGAAAGGTTGCCCGTTTGACCTCTGGTTCACCGGCCCAGTGGTCCTCGAAGGCCTCGAACGTCCAGTACTCGCCGTGTACCCACTCGACGAAGCGGAAGGGGCCAGTACCGATCGGTGCCCGCGCGAAGGCGTCGTCCCCGACCTCTTGGACATAGGCCGCCGGGACGATGTAGAACGTCGGCAGGCGGTTGAGGAAGGGTGCGTATGGCGCGTGGAGGGTGATCTGGACCGTTAGCTCGTCAAGAGCCACGACGGACTCGATGATCGGCCGAACGTAGTTCCCCATGCTCTCGAAGCCTGGTTGCAGCATGCGGTCGAATGAGAACACCACGTCCTCTGCCGTCAGAACTTGACCGTTGTGGAAGCGGACGTCCTCACGGAGCGTGAAGACGTAGATTCGGTCCTCGCTGATCTCCCACGACGTCGCGAGATTCGGGACGATGGCCATGGTCACCGGGTGTCGCTGCACCAGATTGTCGAAGATGTGGTTGACGGTCGTGACGGTCTGTGTGGTGGCGGCGACGTGCGGGTCCATCGAGAGTGGGTCGGAGGTGATAGCGACCGTCACCTCCCGCTGCGCCCACGCAACGGTGAGCAGCAACGCCAGTGCTATCGAGACGGTCGGGCGGAGCACTCTCTGACGACGTGTCGTGATGCATGTCCCGTGCATGAAGGCCTCCTGGTCGAGTTCTCGGTGTATCGGAACCAACGCTGCCGCGCTGTCCGAAGCGTGCGCGTCCACGTCGTGCTCAGCACGTGACCAGGCCACCACCCCCCCTCGGATCGGCGACGGCTTCCCAAGAGCCGTCACGATGCTTGAGGATCGTGCACATCGGTACGGCCATGTTGACGACGATCGACTCCCAGCCGAGTCGCTCGAGCTCCGACCGAGTCTGCTGTGGAAAGGTCGGCTCGAGGTACAGCTTCCCCGGCGCGTACTCGGCGTGGATACGTGGGTGCTCCAGGGCGTCATGGAGTGACGCCCCGAACGTGAACAGGTCGACGAGAACCTGCAGCTCCGCCGTTACCCGATACCTGCTCTTCGAGCCGCTCACGATCTCCGGCGCACCCGCTCGCATGAGCATGAGCGGCGAGCAGCCGTAGAGTGGGCTCTTGCCGGCAGCGATGCTGTCGTTGTAGCCCGGACGCGGATCGAAGTTGTGCATGTGATGGTTGTGGAGGAAGCCGAGGCCGGGTGTGACGACGCCCGCGCTATTGCCGTTGGAGTGCGTGAAGCTCGCCGCATTGCCCCAGCGGTCGACCGCCGACACGTGGGTGGTATCACCCGAGCCACTCGCGCCGGCACCGGCTGCCAGCCGCGCTCCCTGGTCGATCTCGACAGCCAGTTGCTTCGCACGCTCGCGCGAGTGGAACGACGCGATGGGCACGTCGACGAAGTTCGGATCTGCGTTCCAGCGAGCCCGATCGCGGTAGATGACCTGGAACACGCGCGCGAGGAGATCGTAGTAGCTCGGTGAGCGCCAGCCCGCGCCGACGAGATCGAGCTCCTGCAGGATATGCAGCGCCTCGATCTCGAGCGAGCCCATGCTGGGGCTCCGTTCCGTCAAGACCTCCATGCCGTGGAAGGTGCCGCTAACGGGTCGTTCGAACGGCGTGCGGTAGGTGCGCAGGTCCTCACGCGTCACGAGCGCTCCGTTGGCCTCGAAGTCGTCGGCGATCGCGCGCCCGATGTCGCCCTCGTAGAAGACGTCGGCTCCCTCGGCTGCGATTCGGCGAAGCGTGCGCCCGTAGTCGGGCTGGTACAGCCTCTCACCGATGCCGTAGACCGACCCGTCGTCCTTGAGGTAGATCCGCGCGCACTCCTCGGTGGCGGTGAGCGTGACGCGTGGGTCGGGGCTGTCGCCATGCCGCACCCGCTGCGGATCCCAGAACGAGAACGTGAACTCGTCGATCGTCACGCCGTCTTCGGCCGCCTCGACGGCAGGTTCCAGCAGTGCATCCCATGCCAGTCGTCCGAATCGTTGGTGCGTATCCCACGTTCCGCGGACGAAGCTGGGGATCGTGATGGACTGGTAGCCGACGTAGTTCGCCCAGCCGCGCGCCCTGAAGCGGTTGGCGAACACCGTGGGCTCGATGTCCGGGTACACCCGCTCGTGCGCGAGGGAGCCGGCGCGCGAGCCGAAGTTTGCCATGACGCTTTCACCCGTCTCGGACTCATGCACGAGGATGTGTCCGGTGCCTCCGATCCCACACATGAGGGGATTCACCAGGCCCTGTGCGTAGGCCGCGGCGATCACCGCATCGACCGCATTCCCACCGGCTCGCAGGACACGGCCGCCCGCCTCGGCGGCAAGCGGTTCTGGGCATACGACGATCGCGTCTCCTCGAGCCATGGTGATTCCTCCTAGGCGCCGGCTCGCTCGAGCCAGGTACGAAGTCCGGGGATCAACACCGATTGCAGACTGCAACGGACCATGAGCGCGCCTCGGTCGATCCACGTCTTCGCCTCATCGCCGTCTTGCACCGTCACCTGCAATGCCTTCGTCGAGGCAATGATCTTGTCCTGGGCCGCCCGGCCGACTCGCAGCACATCGGGATGCCCCTTGTCGGCGGGGTGCCCCATCGTGAGCGCGAGATCTCCGAATCCGATCACGACCGCATCCAAGCCGTCCACGTCGAGGATTGCGTCGATGTTGGCGAGCCCCTGCTCGTCTTCGACCAGCGCGACGACCACTGTTCGATGGTTCTCCGAGGCGTAGAACGCCGGGTTGGGACCCCCGGCAGCCCAGCGCGCCGGCCGGAACTGGCCGGCACTGCGAACGCCGAGAGGCGGATACTTGACCGCGCTGACGGCGAACTCGACGTCCGCTCGGCTGCGGACGTGCGGGAGAACGATGCCGGTTACGCCCGTCTCCAGGTAGCGCAGAATCGCTTCAGGGTCGCGGGTCTGGGACAGCCGAACGATGGTCTCCATGCCAGCGACCTCGGCAGCACGCACCACGTTCGTCAGCGAGTCGAGATCGAACGGGCCATGCTCCAAGTCCAGCCACAACCAATCGAAGCCCAGATACCCACTCAGCTCGGCAAGCTCAGGTGACGGCCAGAGCAGACCGATCCCGAATGAAGGCTGGCCGAGCTCGAGGCGCCGCCTGAGACCATTCGTCTGCATCTGACGTCCTTTCGCCGCGCCTCGACGGACGCTGGCTGTAGAAGCGGCCTCGACGACTCGTCGGGTTTCTTAACAGTGTCTGACATTATACCATTATAATGCCGATGTCCACAGCCGCGCCGGCGCGTGCCCTCCGGGGCCGATAGGAGCATTCGTGAGCACGCAAGGAAGCCGCTTCGAGGGCCTCTACCCCATGGTCGGACTGAAGATCGTCAAGACGTTTCAGCGCCCTGACCCAGCGCTCGTCGAAGCGTTCCGCGACCGCTTCCTGCCCGACATCGCCGACTGTGTCGGCGTGCTCTTCTGCATCGACCAGTCGCTTCGACCCGCATACACGCCGATGCCGAGGCTCTTGGGACCAGCGTTCACCGTGCGCGTTCCACCGGGGGACAACCTCATGGTCAAGAAGGCGCTCCACATGGCACAGCCGGGGGACGTGATCGTCGTCGACGCTCGCGGGCATCTGGATTGGTGCCTCGGCGGCGCCGGCATGACCGTCGTCGCCAAGCAGCGTGGCATAGCAGGGATGCTGGTGGACGGCGCCTACCGGGACATCGAGCAGATGCGCAGCATCGCCTTCCCCATGATCCTGAAGGGCGTTGCGCCCGCTACGGGCCCCAAGAGGGGCCCCGGGATGATCAACGTCCCGGTCCACTGCGGCGGCGTGGTCATCCATCCGGGTGACATCATCGTTGGAGACGTCGAAGGTGCCGTGGTGGTCCCGCGCGACGCAGCCAGTCTCGTCGCAAGGCAGGTTGCCACGAAGCCGCTCAAGGTCCGTGCCGAGGACTGGGACTGGGTGGGCGCCGTGGAGGCCGATCGCGAACGCGATCAGTACTTCGACTCGGTGCTGGCCTCACGCAACTGCGAGTACGTGGAACGAGCGGATTGACGACCAGCCGATCGGGGCCGCTCAATCCTGGATCCGAGCGTCCGCCGTGGGCCGATAGCCTTCCATACCCGCCGCGCGCCGCTACGGCACCACCGCGTCGAAGGCCGCTTCCAAGCGCGCCACCCCGGCGGTCGCGGGCAGCCCCGCGGCGCCGAGCACGGCGAGCATCCACACGTCTTCGGGGACGTCAGGCCATGGGCAACGCACCGCGTAACGCGAGGCGGGCTCGAAGCCGAAGCGCGGGTAATACCCCGGGTGCCCCACGAGCACCACGAATGCCCACCCCTGCGAACGCAGCTCGTCCAGGGCGTGGCGGGTGAGGTGCGAGCCGATCCCCTGCCGCTGACGCGCCGGCAGCACCGCCAGCGGCGCCAAGTTCATGCCGCGCGCCTCGCTGCCCTCGATCGTCACCGGCGTGAACGACACGTGACCCACGACCTGCTCACCGTCGACGGCGACGAATGCGACGTAGGCCCGCGCGGTCGCGCGGAGCGCGTCGACGAGGTCGGCCTCCATCGGCGTATCGAAGGCCTCCAGGTTGACGCGCCGGACCGCGGCCTCGTCCCCAGGTCGCTCCGACCGGATCGTGATCACACTGTGGCCCTCCCCTTCGTCCTGCTACAGGCTACCGTGTCTCGGCGAGCCCTTCACGCCGGCTCGGCCCCGACGCCACATGCCTCGCGCCAGCTGACCGAGCCGTCGACCTCGTCGCACTCCCGACGGCGCCGCGCTGGGGGCCCCGTACCATGCGGGCATGTGCCGCAACATCCAGCAACTCAGGGGCGCGGATCCGCCGGCCACCGAGACCGAGATCCGCGACGCCGCACTCCAGTTCGTGCGCAAGATCAGCGGCTACCGGACGCCGTCCGCAGCCAATCGGGCCGTCTTCGACGACGCCGTCGACGAGGTGGCTGCCGCAGTCCAGAACCTGCTCGCCGGCCTGCACGTGGCGCCGACGGCGAAGCCGGTCGAGCCGCTGCAGCGGCGCCGTGCCGCGCCGTGAGCGACGCGCGCGATACCGAGATGTCGAGCGGGTGAGGCGTCCGAACCACCACGTTCGGTGCGCCGATCGGGTCGAGGCTGTCGATGTGCTCACCCCCCTCGCTGCGAGTTGCCACGTCGAAGAGGTGGTACGAGACGCTGCCGAGCGAGCCCTGGAACTCCCGCACGACGAGCCCTGCGCGGCGGCGCCGGGTACGGTGTGAGCCCACGCCAGCGCAGGCCACTTCGCGCTGCTATGGTCACACGATGCCTCCCACGGCGCTCCTCGAACGCGACGAGCAGCTCCGCAGCCTGCGCTCGCGCCTGACGCAGGCCGCGTCGGGAAGTGGCGCCATGGTGCTCGTCGGGGGCGAGGCCGGGATCGGCAAGTCGGCGCTGGTTCGACGCTTCTGCGAGGACGCTGCGCGCACGGCCCGGGTGCTGATCGGGGGATGTGACGCCATGCAGACGCCCCGCCCACTCGGGCCCCTGTTGGACATGGCGCCCGGCCTGGGGCCGCCGCTCACGACGCTGCTCGGCGACGAAAGCGCCCGGCAACGCGCCTTCGAGCACCTGCTGGACGCGTTTCGTGCCCGAGCGACTGTGGCCGTGTTCGAGGACGTCCACTGGGCCGACGACGCGACACTCGACCTGCTGCGCTTCCTCGGTCGCAGGCTCGACGCCACGCGCGGCCTCGTGGTCGCCACCTACCGCCGCGAGGAGCTCGGGCCGCGCCATCACCCCCTGAAGGCGGTCCTGGGCGACCTCGCGAGCGTCACGTCCGTGACACGCATGAGCGTCCCACCCCTGAGCCGCGACGCGGTCGCCCACCTCGCCGCGGGCATCGACGCCGACCCCGACGAGCTGCACCGCCTCACGGCCGGCAACCCCTTCTTCGTCACCGAGGTGGTGGCGGCCGGCGGCGACCGGCTCCCGACGAGCGTCAGCGACGCGGTCGGCGCGCGCGTCGGGCGGCTGCCCGACGCGGCGCGCGATGCGCTCCAGGCCGCCAGCGTCATCGGCCTCACGGTGGAGCCCAGCCTCCTCACGGCGCTCGGTCACAGCGTCGACGCGATCGAGGCGTGCCTCATCGGCGGGTTGTTCGTCGAGCACGAGGGCCGGCTGGCGTTCCGCCACCAGCTGGCGCGCGACGCGATCCACGACACGCTCTCCGCACCACGCCGCCGCGCGCTCCACGCCGCAGCGCTCGCGACCCTGGAGCGCGCACCCGGGGCAGGCACCGACCGCGCCACGCTCGCGCACCACGCCGCGGAAGCAGGCGACGCCGACGGCGTCCTGCGCCACGCACCCACCGCTGCCCGCAAGGCAGCCGCGCTCGGCGCCCATCGCGAAGCGCACGCCCAGTTCGCGCGCGCCCTCCCCTACCTCGACCGGCTCCCGGACGACGAGCACACCGAGCTGCTCGCGGCCTACGCGTACGAGTGCGAGGTCGTCGACCGTCACCCCGAGGCCAGGGACGCGTGGCGCTCGGCGATCGAGCGCTGGCGCGCGGCCGGAGAGCGCGAGCGCTGGGCGGACGCACACACCGACTTGGCGCGCGTCCTGTTCCACCTAGGCGACAACGCCTCCGCCGAGTCAGCGAGCGCCCGTGCGATCGAGGTGCTCGAGGGCCTCCAGGCCGGAGCGCCCTTGGTGCGCGCCTACCAGTACCGCGCCGCGCTGCGCATGCTGGAGCGCGACCCCGAGGCAGCGATCACATGGGGGACCCGGACCATCGAGCTCGCGACGGCGGCCGGCGACCACCGCACCCTCGCGGGCGCCCACGTCACCGTGGCGTCCTCGCTGATGCTCGCAGGACGGCCGAGCTACGCCCCCCACTTCGAGCGCGCCATCGCGCTGGCCGAGGCGCACGGCCTCCACGTGCTCCACGCCAACGCCCACCTCAACCGCGGCTCCGGCGCCGGCGAACTCCACCGGTTCGACGAAGCCGAGCATCACCTGCGCCAGGCCGTGGCGATCGCCGAGCAGCACGACCTGGACTCGCAGACGTCGTACGCCCTGGCGTGGCTGGCCCTCACACGCCTCTACCGCGGCGACTGGGACGAGGCCGCGGCGTTGACAGGGCGCTCGCTCGTGCGCTCCTCGACGTCGACGATCACGCGGATCATGGCGCTCGCTGCCCTCGGTCGCCTGCGCGTGCGCCGCGGCGACCCGGAAGCCTGGCCGCCGCTCGACGAGGCCCTCGAGCTCGCGCTCCGCACCGGAGCGTTGCAGCGCCTCGCCCCGGTGCGAGCAGCGCGTGCGGAGGCCGCCTGGTTCGATGGCGACCTCGACCGGGTGCGCAGCGAGGCCGCGGCCTGCTTCGAGCTCGCCGCCCAGGCACGGCACCCGTGGTTCGTCGGCGAGCTCGCATACTGGCGCTCCCTGGCAGGCGACCTCGACGCGCTTCCCGCGTTCGCCGCCGAGCCCTTCGCGCTGCAGGTGCAGGGTCGGCACAGCGACGCCGCCGCGGCCTGGGCCACGCTCGGATGCCCCTTCGAGGCGGCCCGCGCCTTGGGCGAGAGCCTAGATGAGCGCCATGTCCGAGACGCCTTCGACGCCTTCACCCGCCTCGGCGCCCGCGTAGCAGCCGACCGCGCTCGCGCGCACCTGCGCGAGCGCGGCGCCAAGCGCATCCCGCGTGGCCCTCGCGAGCGCACCAAACGCCATCCTGCCGGCCTGACGCCACGCGAGGCACAAGTCCTCGCGCGGCTGGTGGACGGCCTGTCGAACGCCGACATCGCCGCACGCCACCGCGTCAGCCCACGCACCGTCGAGCACCAGGTCTCCGCCGTCCTGTCCAAACTCGGCGTCGACAGCCGCACAGCCGCGATCGCAGAGGCGCACCGACGCGGCCTCATCGACCCAACGTAGGTACCGTCTCGAGCGCGTCTAGGTGGTTCCGCCGATGCGCACCACCCGGTGGTCGCTGCACCATGACCGCACGCCGGCCGGCGAACCCGACGCAGGAGGAACCACCATGCCCCGTTACGTGATCGAACGCCGATTCGAAGATGGCCTCGCCATCCCCGCCACCCCCGAGGGCGCCACGGCCTGCCTGAACGTGGTCGACCGCATCGCCGAACACGGCGTGCACTGGGTCACGTCGTACGTCAGCGACGACAAGCGCTCGACGTACTGCGTCTACGACGGCCCCAACGCGGAAGCGCTGCGGGCCGCCGGCCGCGACACCGACCTGCCGATCGAGCGCATCACGAAGGTGAGCGTGCTCGACCCGCACTTCCATCACTGACGCCGATCTCTCGGCTCGACCATCCCGGACGGCGCCAGAACCACCGGCCACCACGAGGAGGCCACCACGAGGAGGCCACCATGATCGACCGCACCCGCACACCCCACACCCTGATCGTCATGCTCGCCATCGCCCTCACCGCCATACTCACTAGCACGGCAGCCGCCCACTTCGTCATCACACCAGGGAACGCCGCCCTGCCGGGCGAGCCGGTGACCGCGGCCACGGCGCTGGCGCTAGGCCTATCCGAGGTCGAGCCGACGCTCGAGCAGCTTGCCGAGCTGCGGGCGACCCTCGCACCCTTCGAGGACGTCGGCGCTGCCGTGGCCGCCGGCTACGAGCGCTTCGGAGACTGCATGAGCGGCCCGCAGGGGGCGCAAGGCATCCACTTCACCCACGGTGAGCGCATCGAGGACACGTCGCTCGACGTCCTACGCCCGGAAGTGCTGATGTTCGAGCCGCGCCCGGACGGCAGTCTGCGCCTGATCGGCGCCGAGTACCTCGTGTTCCAGGAGGCCTGGCACGACGCCGGCAACGGCGCCCCACCCAGCCTGCTCGGTCGCGAGTTCACGCTCAACACCACGCTGCTCGACGAGCCTTTCTACGCGCTGCACGTCTGGGTATGGCACTACAACCCACTCGGGCTCTTCGCGAACTGGAACCCGCTGGTGCAGTGCGACGACGCGACCGCGCTTGGTGGCTGACGAGGACCGCGCCACCGCCGTTCGCTCTCCGACGCGACCGAAGCGAGCCCCGACACGACGTCGGGGCTCGCGCTCACACGCCGATGATGTCGACGACGCCCTTGCAGCGCCCACAGCCAACGCCCGACGTCGGGCGGGTGCCACTCCAGTGGCACGACCTGCTGCACGCGTCTCACGTTGCCCCCTTCGTCGCAACGACCTCGGTCGTCCCGACGCTACGGCAAATCGGTCATCTGCTGCGACGTCTTGGGCCCGACGCCACCGTCTGCACGCTCGCGGGCGAGGTACCTGAGCGACGCCGGAGTGGTGAGGTCCTCCCCCGTCTCCAGCAGCGTCTTGAGCCCCGAGAGGAGCATGGGCCAGCCACCATAGAGCTGGTCGTTGGCACCGTCGCGCAACTGGTCGTGGGTGACGGTCAGGCGGCAGGAGTCGGCGACGCGCTCGATCTCCCACGTCACCCGCGACGTCCCTTCCGCCACGACGTCCTCGCCCCACAGCGCACGGAAGCTCTGCACGAGCCGGCGCGGTGGGTCGACTTCGAGGTTCTCACCCTCGGCGATGGGCATCCCGGGCGAGATCGTCTCCGGCCCCGTCGAAGCGGTGTAGCGCGAGCCAGGTGTCCACTCGGACTCGACGCCCAGGCCGAACGAGAAGCGCCGGCGGAGGTCCGGATCGGTGATCGCCTGCCAGATCCGCTCGGGCGTCGTCTTGATGTAGATCTCGAACACCTTCTCCATGGTCTCCCCCTCCAGGTCGCGCTTGAGTGCGCTGAGCGCCGACGCCCAGGGCGCCGCGTACTTGCTCACCCAGCGCTCATAGACGAGGCGGATCGGCACGGGGTTGAGGTAGTGCAGCTTCTCGCGCCCGCGCCGCCTCGTCAGGACCAGGCCGGCCTCCTCGAGCACCCGCAGGTGCTTCATCACGCCGAACCGGCTCATCTCCAGGCCGGACTCGAGCTCACTGAGCGTGCGGCCGTCACGCTCGAAGAGCCAGTCCAACAGGAGGCGCCGGGTCGGGTCGCCGAGGGCCTTGAACACTGCGTCCATGGCGCGACCTTACGTGACAATTTGGTCACGTGTCAAGTGATGGCGCGCGGTGGTCCACAGCGCTGCGGCCTCAGGTTCGCCCGTGCCGGCGGTGGTCGCGGCGCACGCTGGGCAGGAGCGCCAAGGCGATGAAGAGGGCGGCGTTGACGCTCCGGCAACTGCGGCAGTACTCCGTCAATGCCGAGCACGCGACCGCTGGTGTCGGTCAGTCATGGCGATACCGCCATAGAGGTCGCCGAGCGCCAGGAACACGAGCGCAGCGATCAACCCCCAGGTCGCGGCCGGGCGCCCCATCACGCGCCCCCGCTCGGGAGCGTCGGCCGGCGCCACGTCGCGGCGCGCGCGGCTCGGCGCGACGTTCCGATGCTCGGAGTCCCGCCCGACACGAACCGACCCAGGCCTGGCGCCATCATGTCGACCTCCCCTGCCGTCCGCGGGCTCGCGCCCTCGATCGCGCGATGTCGTGGAGCTGCGGCGGCTACGCCATTGTGCGGCGTAGCCCCGGGCAGGATGTCCCTCGGTCGATGGGCCGGTACCGATCCTGCTCAGGACGCCGGCCGAGCCGTTCGGCTCGGTCGTCGTCACAGCAAGCCCTCGGTCTCGGCGACGGCGACGGCGCGTTGGAGCGCCGCGCTCACCTCCGGTTCACCGGCCGCCTGCAGGGCGCACGCCAGCGCCTCCGTCAGGGCGTTCGGAAGACGCTGCCGGTCGGGTTCGAGCAGCGGCGCCGCACACGCCAGCGCCTCCTCGTGCCTGCCCTGCCGCAACCGGACCGCCATCAGCGGCAAGCGTGCGCTCCATTGCAGGGGATACCACCGCCCCGAGCGCCAACACGCCAGCGCCGCCTCGCCCTCGCGCTCACACGTCGCGAGATCCTCGCCCCGCCACGCCAACCATGCCAGCTGACCGTGTGCCGCGCCAGCGTACTCGGGCATCGGCAACGCCGTCGCGGCCTCCAACGCACGGTCCGCATACGCCCGCGTCGCATCCCGGGTCCCCGCCAACCGGTGCGCGAAGCTGAGGTACGTCAAGCAGCTGACACGCATGACGGCGTTGCCGACCAGTTCGCTCGCGGCCAAGGACTTATCGAGCTGCGTCTGGGCCTCGCTGCGATCGTCCTGCCACAGCAACGCGAAGCCGAGCAGGAAGTGCGCGATGATGGTGAGGCCTGCGACGTTCGCCACCTCCGCCTCCGCCAGGGCAGCGCGCAGGCGCGCAACGGCCTCGTCGGAGTGGACGAAGCCGCCGCGCGCGAAGATCGCGAATCCCAGGCGCGCGTAGACCTGGCCTCGTTCGAGCGCCGTGCCGCGGCGCTTCACGGCCGTCTCCATGCGCTTGAGTACCCGCTCGTTCTCGTCCCATTCGCGCTGCCAGTGGAGCCTGTCGCTGCGCGCGAGCCCCAGGTCGATCCACTCCCGCCACCACGCGCTGCCATCACCGGCGTCACCCGGGCCGAGCTCGGCCTCGGCCGCCACGAACGCCGCGAGCGCTTCGCCGTAATCGTACTGGGCCACCCAGGCCGAACCGATCTTGCGCCACAGCCGTGCCCGGCTGATCCGTTCCGGCACCGGCGTCCGCGCGAGTGCGCCGGCGAAGCGCTCGCGGGCAGCCTCGTGCAGTCCCTGCAGCGCGAAGACGTCACCGAGACCCTCGAGCAGCTGAGCACCGACATCGTCCCGCCAGCGCGTGAAGGCCTCACTCGCCGGCAGACCGTCGAGCAAGACCAGTGCTCGCCGGTAGGCCTTGACGGCCTCCTCGCTCGCGTAGAGCGCGCGCGCCGCCTCGGCCGCCTGCCGGTAATACGGGATCGCCCGCTCGGGGGAGCCGGCGAGGTCGTAGTGATACGCGATCTGCCCGCTCTCGCCCCCGGCGAGGTTCTCGAGCGCTTCGGCGGTATGGCGGTGGAGCAGACGCCTGCGGGTCAGGCTCAACGCGCCGTAGGCGACCAGGCGCAGCTTGTCATGGCTGAAGTCGTACTGACCCGCTCCCACCTCACGTACGATGCGCCGCTGCCACAGCTCGTCGAGGCCTCGTACCACCTCCTCGTCGCGCTGGCGGCTCACCTTCACGAGTAACTCGAATCCGAACTCGCGCCCGATGACGGCCGCTATGCTCACGAGCGCGAAGGACGGCGGCGACAGCTGCTCCAAGCGCGAGCTGATCACCGCGCGCAGCTTCGGCGGCAAGGACGCCGCGTGCGTTTCGCCGGTCGACGCTTCGTCCTCGGAACGCTCGATCCAGCCGTCGCGTAGCATCTCCACCACGAAGAGCGGGTTCCCTTCCGTCTCCTCGAACAGCGCCGTCAACGCCTCGGGCTTCGGATCCGCTCGCCACAGACTTCGCGCCAGCATGCCCGTCTCGACCTCACTGAGCGGGCCGAGCTCCACTTCGCGCATCAGCTCCTCGCTGCGCAGTGCCGCGAGCAGCCCCACCAGGGCGGCGTTGGCGCCGATCTCGTGCGTTCGCGCCGTGGCCAGCACGAGCAATTGAGCGCGCAGGTCGAACCGTAGCAGGAAGTGGAGCCACTCCAGCGTGTCACGATCGCACCACTGCAGGTCGTCGATCATCGCCAGCATCGGCTGATGGTGCGCCAGCGCCACGCGCGCCAGGGCCTCGAAGAGGCGCTGGCGCTGCCAGTTCTCGGTGAGGGGTCCGAGCGCACGCGACCGGTCGTCGGCCAGCTCTGGAAGCAGCCGGCTCACCTCCCCACGCCAGACCGGATCGAGCTCAGCCGACGGGGCCGCCAGCAGCGCACCGCGCAGGAGGGCCGTGACGGGCGCGAAAGCGAGCGCACCCTCGGCGGCATAGCAGCGGACGGCGACCCGGAGCGCCTCACGCCGCAAGAGGCCACGGGCGTACTCCTCGACCAGTCGCGTCTTGCCGATACCGGAGTCGCCGGTCACGAGCACCAGCAACGCCCGACCCGCTCTGGCACTCTGCCACGCCGTTCGCAAGCGTGCCATCTCCGGCGATCGCCCGACGAGCGGCGCGACGGTCGCAAGGGCTGCGTGGCGGGTATCGTCGGCCCTCGTCAGCGCGCCAGGTCCGCCCTCGGGGTCGCGTTGCAGCACCTGCTCGTACGCCGCGAGGGTCGCACCGGTCGGTTCGATGCCAAGCTCGCGCTGCAACAGCGACACACAGGTGTGGTAGGTGTGCAACGCCTTCGCTCGCTCACCGCAGAGCGCGTGGAGCCGCATGAGCCGCCGGTACGGTGCCTCCACCAGTGGATCGTGCTGCACGAGCCGCCGCGTGTAGCGCACCGCGGCACGGTAGTCGCGCTGGCCCTCTGCCAGCGTCACGAGGCGCTCGAGGACGCCGGCATGGCTGCCCCGCAACCGTTCGCGCGCGTCCTCCACCCAGGCGTCGTACATCTCGGGCAGGAGCTCGCCGCGGTAGAGCCGCACCGCCTCGTCCAACCATGCGCGTTCCAGCGTGACGTCCTCGGCATCCTGCGCCTGCTCGGCGCGGACGACCGCCGCCTCGAAGCGCGCGACGTCGAGTTCGCACGTGGCGTCCTCGCGCCACTGCAGCCACTGCCCGTCCAAGTCGAGGTAGTGCTCCGCCTGCGGCAGCGAATGGCGCAGCTGGTACAGCGCTTGGCGGAGGTTCGTCCGCGCTTGCCCCTCGTCGGACTCCGACCACAACAAGAACGCCAACCGCGCCCGTTCGTGGGGGCGGTCGCGGTGCAGGAGCAGGTAGGCAACGATCGCCCGAACGCGTGCCGAAGCCAACTGCACGATGGCGCCGTCGTACTCGAGCCTCAGACCACCGAGCATACGGACGGTGAGCGCCACCACGGCGTCTCGTCTCCTCTCGGACCCCCGACGAGCTGACGACGTACTGGCATGATAGACGACCGAGCGGTGCAACAGCAAAACGACCACGACCGGGCCGACTGGGCCCACGCGCCGGAGCGGGAACGCCGGCACGGGACCCGAGAACGCTTTCGGAACGCTGGCCTCTCTAGGGTCGGGCGGGAGGAGGTCATCCATGCGCACATGGAAGCAGTCGATGCTACTCGCCAGCCTGTTCCTCTTGAGTTTCGTGATCATGCCGCCGTTCGTCGTCGCACAGACGAGCGACGGCCTGCCAGAGGCGAGGGAGGGCACCTCGGCCGGCAGCCTCGCGGTCATGTTGGAGTTCATGGTCGACCACGACCCCGCGTTCTACGCCGAGGACGCGGTGTTCCACGTCATGGCGATGCCGGAGCCGTACGTGGGCCGCGAGGCGATCGGCGCGGCGCTGGCGACGTTCTACGGCGGCGCCTTCACCGACACCCACGTCGAGCTCCGGACGATCCTGGCCGACGGCACGCGGGTCGTGCTGGAGTTCGTCTACAACGGCACCCACTCGGGCGAACTGATGGGGATGCCGGCGACCGGCCAACGCGTCAGGGTCCCGATGCTCGGCATCTACGAGATCGAGGGCGACCACATCCGCGAGGGCAGGCTGTACTACGACGCGGCGACGATGATGGCGCAGCTGCGCCCGACCGAGTGAGCGGACCGACCCGGGTCCGCCCTGCTGGAGACGAACACCTACGAACATAGCCGTCGGCAGGTGATCCCGCCCGCGGCCCTGAACGCGAGGGCGAGCGCGCCCCTTCAGCTACGTGCCGGAGCGCGCTCGCCCTCGAGGGCCTCGCACCCGATGCACGACCCCGCCTCGAGCCCTATGATCAGGCATCAGCAGCACTGTCGTGGCGACCCGGCCGGTGGAGGGAGAGGGGTCCCGTGGCGACGCTTCTCTTCCGCCTGCTCGGCGGGCTCCGCATCGAGCGCGACGGTGCCGCGGTCGAGTTGGGTCCGCAGCGGGCCAGGGGGCTGGTCGCCTACCTCCTCGTCCACCGGGACCGACCGCACCCCCGTGCGCGTCTTGCCTACGTCCTGTGGCCCGAGTCGAACGAGGCGCAAGCCCGGACCAACCTGCGCAAGACGCTCCATCAGGTCCGTCGGTCGCTGCCCGAGGCGGAGGGGCTCGTCGTCCTGGATGCCCAGGCGCTGACCTGGCGGCCGGAAGCCGAGTTCGAGCTCGACGTGGCGCGGTTCGACGAGGCAGTCGAGCGCGCCCAACGGGCCGAGGCGGCGGGCGAGCTGGCCCTGGAGCGGGAGCACCTCGAGGCCGCGGCCAACCTCTACCGCGGCGACCTGCTGCCGGAGCTGTACGACGACTGGCTCGAGACCGAAAGGGAGCGCCTGCACCAGCGCTTCGGCCACGTCCTCGAGCGGCTCGTCGACGTGCTCTGGCTGCAGCGCGACGACCGCGCGGCCGTCGACTACGCCCAGCGGCTCGTGCAGCACGACCCCCTGGTGGAGTCCAGCTACCGTCAGCTGATGCGACTGCACGCCCGCTCGGGTGAGCGGGCGAAGGCGCTGCACGTCTACCACCGCTGCGCTTCGATCCTCCAGGAGCAGCTGCGGATCGCCCCCGGCGAGGAGACCACAGAACGCTACGAGGACGTGCTGCGGCTCGAACCCGAAGCTGGGATGGACGCAGCGAACGCGTCACACGCTCCCGGCCCCGCCTTGATCGCCGACGCCCCGCTCGTCGGTCGGCGATCCGAGTTGGGCCAGCTCCAAGCCGTCTGGGACCAGGCGCACGGCCGGCCGCGGCTCGTGCTCGTGACCGGCGACTCCGGCATCGGCAAGACGCGGCTGGTCGAGGAGTTCACCGGAGCGTTCAGGCGCGAGGCGGCTGTCATCGCCACGCGCTGCTACGCCACCGAACGCTCGCTCGCCTTCACGCCGCTGATCACGCTGCTGCGCACCCCCGTCGTCAGGAACGCACTGCACGACCTCGAGCCCGTCTGGCGCCGCGAGTTGAGCCGGTTGCTCCCCGAGCTCGAGGACGACGCGACCGGAGCTCCGAGCCCCCTGACCGAGGGTTGGCAGCGCCGGCGGCTCTTCGAGGCGCTCGCGCACGCGGTGCTGGCAACGCAGCCGCTGCTGGTGTTCATCGACGACGTGCAGTGGTGTGACGGCGACAGCCTCGACTGGCTCCACTACCTGCTGCACCTCGAGACCGGCGTCCGGTTGATGCTGGTGGCGACGGCCAGGACGCACGAACTCGACGCCTACGCTCGGCTCGGCGGGCTCCTGGAGGATCTCGAGCGCGACGGGCTGCTGACACGCATCGAGCTCGCGCCGCTCAGCGAGGCGGACACCATGCACCTCGCGCGCAGTCTGCATCAGCGCGAACCCGAGCCGGAAGCGCTCGCCGCGCTCGTCGCGGAGACGGAAGGAAACCCCCTGTTCGTCGTGGAGATGGTGCGAGAAGGAGCCCTCGCCACGAGCCCAGCGGCGATCGCAGGCGAGGGGCGCCAAGTCACGGCCCTGCCCCGGAAGGTACGCGCCGTGATCGCCTCGCGCCTGGAGCGGCTGTGCGCACCGACCTCGGAGCTGTTGGGGATGGCAGCAGTGATCGGGCACGACTTCGACTTCGATCTGCTGGTGCAGGTGAGCCGACTGCCCGAAGACGTGGTGGTGAAGTGCCTCGACGAGCTCTGGCGCGGCCGCATCGTGCGCGAGCTCCGCGCTGGTCAGTACGACTTCAGCCACGACAAGCTGCGCGAGGTGGCCTATGGCGAGCTGAGCCTGACCCGCCGGAGGCTCTTGCACCGCTACACGGCCGAAGCACTGGAAGGGCTCGACCTCGGCGAGCGCGAGGGCGTGCACGCACAGATCGCCTACCACTACGACCGCGCCGGCTACGCCGAGCGGGCCATCGCGCACTACCAGCAGGCCGCCGCCGCGGCGCGGAGCCTCTACGCCCACGAGGAAGCGCGCTTGTCCTACCAGCGCGGCCTGGAGCTCGTCGACGAGACGCCGACGACTGCCGTGCTGGCGAGCTGGCGGCGCGTCGCCGCTGGGGAGCTCGAGGAGGGCCTCGGCGACATCCTCGGCCTCAAGGGTCTTCACGAGGACGCCAGGGAGCGCTTCGAACGCGCGCTCGAGCACCGCAGCGGCGAACGGATCGCCTGCGCCCGGCTCTGGCGCAGGATCGGCCTGGCGTGGACGGCGCGGTGCCGTTACGACGAGGCAGCCCAGGCCTACTCGTCGGCCGAAGCGGTGCTCGACAGCGCAGACGCGGCGGCCGACGCCGACTACTGGCGTGAGTGGATCGACATCCGCCTCGAGCGCAGCACCCTGTACTACTGGCAACTCGACTGGCGCGAGTGCGGAGGCGTGCTCGAGTCCATGGAGCAGGTCGCCATGCAGCATGCGACGCCACTGCAGCGCGGCAGGTACTTCACCGCCCTCGCCAATCAGCACTTCACCCTGAACCGCTGGACCATGGCAGCCGAGGGCGTGGAGTACATGCGCGCTGCGCTCGCCGGGGCCGAGGATTCGGGCTCCCTGGCCGACATCGCCACGGCTCGCTTCGCCCTGGGGTTCGCTCACCTCTGGCACGGGGACCTGGTACCTGCCGCGGAGCAGCTCGCGGCGGCCCTCTCGATGAGCGAATCAATGGGCAACTCGGTGCTCAGAGCCCGGATCCTGACGTACCTCTGCTTCCTCCACCGCCGGCGCGGCGACGCTGCGGGGACGCAGCGCTACGCCGACGAGGGCTTGGCCGCCGCGCGCGCGCTGGCGATGCCCGAGTACGTCGGCGCCGCACACGGTCACCTGGCGTGGCTGGCGTATCGACGCGAGGACCGCGGGGCCTGCCTCGGCGAGGGCAGCGCGGCGCTGCGGAGTTGGGAGACGGGGCAACGCTATACCTTGCAGTGGTGCGCGCGCCTGCCGCTCCTCGCAGTGAACCTGACGCAGGACCGGCTGAGCGAGGCCGTGTCGAACGCGGCCGCCATGCTCGAGCTCTCCCAGCAACGCCTACCGGACGACCTCACGGAGGCGCTCGGGTGTGCCGTACTGGACGGAGCCGAACCGGACGCGGTGCGATCAGCGCTCGAGCGGGCGGTCGCCCTGGCCGTAGCTGCGAGGCTGCTGTGAGCGGCGCCTCGACGCCGCAGGCCACTCCGGCGCGCGCGACGGCGACGACATGGTCGCGCCCGACCCCTGTGGGGCACGCTCGTCGTCTCAGTCGTCACCACGGACACAACCGACCGCTCCACCTGCCACAATGGCCGGCACGACCAGCGTGACGGCCCGGGCCAGCGGAGGGAGGGGATCCCGTGGCGACGCTTCGCTTCCGCCTGCTCGGTGGGCTCCGGATCGAGCGGAGCGGAGCCGCGGCCGAGCTCGATCCCCCGCGCGCGCGAGTCCTCGCCGCCTACCTCCTCGTGCACCGCGACCGCCCGCACCCCCGTGCCCATCTCGCCTACACGCTGTGGCCCGAGTCGGACGAGGCGCAAGCCCGGACCAACCTGCGCAAGACGCTCCACCAGCTCCGTCGCTCGCTGCCCGACGTGGAAGGGCTCCTCGCCATCGACGCTCGAGCGCTGCGGTGGCGATCCGAGGCCGAACTCGAACTCGACGTGGCGCGGTTCGAGGAGTCGATCGAGCGCGCTCGGCTCGCCGAAGCAGCGGGTGAGCTCGACGTCGAGCGCGAGCACCTCGAGGCGGCAGCCGGCCTCTATCGCGGGGACCTCTTGCCGGAGATCTACGAGGACTGGCTCGAGCACGAGCGGGAGCGCCTCCGCGAGCGCTTCGGTCACGTCCTGGAGCGGCTCCTCGACGTGCTCTGGCTGCAGCGCGACGACCGCGCTGCGGTCGGCTACGCCCAGCGGCTCGTGCAGCACGATCCACTGGTAGAGTCCAGCTACCGTCAGCTGATGCGATTGCATGCCCGCTCGGGAGAGCGGGCGAAGGCGCTGCACGTCTACCACCGCTGCGCCTCCGTGCTCCACGAACAGCTGCGGATGACGCCCAGCGAGGAGACCGTCGCGCTCTACGAGGACGTGCTGCGGCTGGAACCCGAAAGTGGAATGCCCGAGACGAGAGCGCCGGTTGGAGTGGGTTCAGCCGTGGTCTCCGAAGCGCCGCTCGTCGGTCGCCGCCGCGAGTTGAGCCGGCTGCGAGCCGCCTGGGCCGAGGCGCGCGGTGGGAGGCCGGGGCTGGTGTTCGTCACCGGCGACTCCGGAATCGGCAAGACGCGGCTGGTCGAGGACTTCGCTCGGACGCTCCCGAGGCACGAGGCGGCGGTCGTCGCCACGCACTGCCACGCGACCGGGGACTCGCTCGCCTTCGCGCCGCTCATCGCGCTGCTGCGCACTCCGGTCCTCAGGAGCGCCCTGCAGGACCTCGAGCCCGTGTGGCGGCTGGAGGCGGGCCGCCTGCTCCCCGAGCTCGACGACGAGGCGACCCGTGCCACTGGCCCATTGACCGAGGGTTGGCAACGCCGGCGGCTCTTCGAAGCGCTCTCCCACGCCATGCTCGCCAGCCAGCCGCTGATCGCGTTCGTCGACGACGTGCACTGGTGCGACGGCGACACCCTCGACTGGCTCCACTACCTGCTGCGGTTCGGCACCAGCGCTCGGTTCATGCTGGTCTTGACGGCCCGCACGCACGAGCTCGACGCCAGAGCGCGGCTCCGGGGCATCCTCGAGGATCTCGAGCGCGACGCGCTCGTGACTCGAATCGAGCTGGCCCCCCTCGCCGTGGAGGAGACCATGACCCTCGCACGCAGTCTGCACCAGCACGACCCCGAGCCGGAGGCGCTCGCCGCGCTCGTCGACCAGACCGAGGGCAACCCCCTGTTCGTGGTCGAGATGGTGCGAGAAGGTGCGCTCGCCACGAGCACTCCGGCGATCGCACGCGCGGAGCGACCGGCTACGACCTTGCCCCGGAGGCTGCGCGCCGTGATCGCCTCGCGCCTGGAACGCCTGAGTGCCGGCAGCTCCGAACTGCTGGGCATGGCCGCGGTCATCGGGCGCGAGTTCGACTTCGACCTGCTCGTGCAGGTGAGCCGCCGGGACGAAGACGCGGTGGTCACGAGCCTCGACGAGCTCTGGAGAAGGCGCATCGTGCGCGAACTCGGTGCCGGCCAGTACGACTTCAGCCACGACAAGCTGCGCGAGGTGGCCTACGGCGAGTTGAGCCTGACGCGCCGGAAACTGCTGCACCGCTACACGGCCGAAGCGCTCGAAGCACTCGATGCCGGCGAGCGCGAGGGGGTGCACGGCCAGATCGCCTTCCACTACGACCGTGCCGGCTACGCCGAGCGTGCCATCGTGCACTACCAGCGGACGGCAGAAGCGGCACGGAGCCTCTATGCCCACGAAGAGGCGCTCTTCTCCTACCGACGCGGCCTGGAACTGGTCGACGAGCTGCCGGTGACGACCGCCCTCGAGCCCTGGCGGCGCCTCGTCGCTGGGGAGTTCGAGGAGGGCCGCGGCGACATCATCGCCCTACAGGGGCTGCACCAGGACGCTAGCGAGCGCTTCGAGCGCGCGCTCGAGTATCGCAGTGGCGACGCGATCACCTGCGCCCGGCTCTGGCGCAAGATCGGCCTGAGTCGGACGGCGCAGTACCGCTACGACGAGGCCCTGGGGGCATTCGAGGCGGCGGAAGCGGCGCTCGGCACTGCGGCGGCGGCGGCGGACGAGGCCTGGTGGCGGGAGTGGATCGACATCCGCCTCGAGCGCAGCGCCCTGTACTACTGGCAACTCGACTGGCGCGAGTGCGGACGCTTGCTCGTGTCCATGGAGCACGACGTCACCCGGCATGCGGCCGCGCTGCAGCGCGGCCGGTACTTCAGCGCCCTGGCCAACAAGGACTTCGCTCAGCACCGCTGCACCGTTTCGGCCCAGCGTCTGGAGTACTCCCGCTCAGCGCTCGCCGCGGTCGAGGAGTCGGGTTCCATCCCCGCCATCGCCACGGCGCGGTTCAGCCTCGGGTTCGCCTACCTCTGGCACGGTGACCTCGAGCAGGCCACCGAGCAGCTCGAGGCGGCTCTCGCGATGAGCGAATCGATCGGCAACGTGGTGCTCAGAACCCGTTGCCTGACCTACCTCGCCTTCGTCCACCGCAAGCGCGGCGACACTGCGGCAACGCAGCGTTACGCCGACGAAGGCCTCGCCGCCGCCCGCGCGCTGACGATGCCCGAGTACGTCGGCGTCGCCCACGGTCACCTGGCGTGGCTGGCGTGGCGACGCGAGAAGCACGGAGCCTCGCGGCGTGAGGGCCGTGCTGCGCTGCGGAGTTGGGCGACGGGGCAACGCTACCCCTTGCAGTGGTGTGCACGCCTGCCGCTCATTGCGGTGAGCCTGCTCCAGGATCGACTGAGCGAGGCCGTGTCGAACGCGGCGGCACTGCTCGAGCCCTTCCAGCAACGCCTGCCCGACGACCTCACCGAGGCGCTGGAGTGCGCCGTGCGGGCCGAAGCCGATCCGGGCGCGGCTCGATCGGCGCTCGAGCGCGCGGTCGCCCTGGCCGTAGGCGCACGGCTGCTCTGACCGGCGTCCGCAACCCCGGGCAACCCCGCGCCGACGTAGCCTGGGACCGGGAACGCTTTCGGAACGGCGCTCGACCTAGGCTCACGACCAACGTAGGGCGGCTCCCTCGACTCGAGCCGTCTCATGGAGGTGGAGCATGATCCTGGTCGTCGGCGGTACCGGCCAGCTCGGGACGAGGGTGACCGAGAAGCTGCTCGCAGAAGGCAAGCGGGTGCGCGTCATGACGAGGACGCCAGAGAACGGAAGGACCCTCACCGACTTGGGCGCCGCAGTGGTCGGCGGCGACCTGCGCGATCAGGACTCGATCAGGCGCGCCTGTGACGGCGTCGAGCGCGTGGTCGCCTCGGCGCACGCGCTCACCGGCAAGGGAGGCAACGATCCGCGTTCCGTCGACGACGCCGGCAACCGCCGCCTCATCGACGCCGCCCTCGGGGCCAGGGTCAGCCACTTCGTCTTCGTCTCGGCCCTCGGCGCGGCACCGCGACACCCGCTCGAGTTCTACCGCATCAAGCACCGGATCGAAACCCGGCTCGCCGAAAGCGGGCTGAGCTACACCGTCCTCCGTCCACCGGCCTTCATGGAGACCTGGGCCGGCCTGATCGGCGACTCCATCATCGCGCGCGGGAAGACCACGATCTTCGGGCCGGGCCGCAACCCCATCAACTTCATGGCGGTCGACGACCTCGCCCACTACGTGCTGCTCGCCCTCTACCACCCGGGGGCGCGCAACCGCGTCATCGAGATCGGCGGGCCCGAGAACCTCTCGGCCGTAGAGGTCGCCGAGACGTTCGAGCGCGTGACTGGCCGCCGCGCCAAGCGGTCGCACGTGCCGCTGCCGGTGCTGCGTGTCATGAGTGCCCTATTGCGCCCCATCGACGGAGCCGCGAGCCGGCTCATGGCCGCCGCCGTCCACCTCAACAGCAGCGATCAGACGTTCGACGCCTCACGCACGCTCGCCGAGTTCCCACTCCGGTTGACGCGCCTCGAAGAGCTCGCGCAGCGTCGCTACCGCCTCGCACGCGAAGCGGCCGTGGCGGGCGACTCCCCGGCCGATACCGGCCCGCGGCCGAGCACCGCTCCGACCCAGCGGTCGTAGCTCTGCCGTTACGTTGCATGACCCGTGGCCCGGGCTCGACCGGCGACGCCGCCTCCGCGA
>SLRS01000125.1 GCA_007130855.1 Trueperaceae bacterium
CGGGTCGTCGGCATCGCCCCCGCCGAGGTCGATCTCGAGCACGTCTTCCTGGAGCTGACCGGATGAACCTGTGGCGACTCGAGTGGCTCCGGCTGCTGCGCACCCGCTCGTGGATCGCGCTAGCGGCCGTGTTCCTCTTCTTCGGCCTCCTCGGCCCGATCAGCGCCCGTTACATGGAGGAGATCCTGCAGCGCTTCGCCGGCGACGTCACCGTCATCCTGCCGCCGCCGACGCCGGCCACCGGACTCGAGCAGTACCTGGGCAACGTCTTGCAGATCGGCCTGCTGGTCGTGCTCGCCGTCGCGGCCGGCGCCCTGGCGTTCGACCAGCCCGTCGAGCGCGCCGCCTTCTACCGCTCGCGGGTGCGGCGCGTCTGGACGCTGCTCGCTCCGCGCTACGCGGTGGTGACGCTGGCGGCCATCGCAGCCTTCGTGCTGGGAACGCTTGGCGCCTGGTACGAGACGGTCGTGCTCCTCGGCGACCTGCCGGCCGGCGCGATGTTCCTCGGCATGCTGCTCACGTCGCTCTACCTCGCCTTCGCCGTAGCCGTCACCGCCGCCGCTTCCTCGTATGCACGCGCGCCCCTCGTGATCGTGCCGATCGCCGCTGGACTCCTCATCGTGCTGCCGCTCCTCGGCCTCGTCGGGGCGATCCGTGACTGGCTGCCGAGCAACCTGCTCGGCTCGCTGGTGGGACTCGTCGTCGGCGTGCCGCCGGTCGAGTACCTCCGGCCGGCGCTCGTGACGGTCATCGCGACGGCGGGCCTCCTCTGGCTCGCGACGGCCCGACTCGAGCGACGGGAGCTGTGAGCATCCTGAGCGTGTGTGCTTTCGAGGTCGCCGACGCGCCGTGGCAACCAGTCGAGTGCGTCGTCGATGCCGGTTGCCTCGATCCGGTCCTCATCCGACGCGGCCGCTCGTGCCTCCACGCAGCCGAGGAATGGCCACGACCTGGAGCGCGGGGCGGCGTGGCGGGAGAGGGATGCGAAGCGCACAACCTCGTCAGCTCGCGACGTGGACGCCGGTTGCGTCGAACGTGACCGGCATCGGATCCGTCACGAAGTCTCCCTCGTCATCCGGCATCTCCGGCGAGACGCTGGCGCTCTGGGCCTCTCTCGGTGCGACTGAGCACCGCGCGTATCACACGCTGCGAGAGGACGCGGACGCCGACCGAGTCACCAGTCTGAGCATCGGCTTCAGGCCCATACGCTCGATCTACTGCCTTCACGGGCCCAGGTGGGTGATTCAGGGCCGCCATCGTTCACGGCCTCGTCGTTTCGGTCGTGATCGTCGTGCTGTACATGTCGGGCGCCTCCAGGCGATGACGGTTCGCACCGGGCACCGGCCAGCGCAGCGCCGTACACTGACGGCGATGCAGACGCCCGTGCCGACCCTCGAAGACGCCGTCGAGCGCCTGACGCCGAAGGCCGGTGACCTGACGACGTTCGGCGCCTCATGAGCGAGGCCGATTATCTCGTGCAAGCAAGTATCGGCCAGACGAGGGGTCTGCCATGACCACGTATCGATTCGACGGGATGCACGTCACCGATCACACGTTCGAGCTGCCGCTCGACCATGCGAACCCCAACAGCGCGAGCCTCGAGGTCTTCGCGCGCGAGGTCGTCGCGGTCGAATCCCGTGATCGAGACCTTCCGTACCTCGTGTTCTTCCAGGGTGGGCCCGGCTTCGGCGCGCCTCGCTTCGAGCGACGCGACGGCTGGCTCGAGCGGGCGCTCCGCGACTACCGGGTGCTGCTGCTCGATCAGCGCGGCACGGGTCTCAGCACGGCCATCAGCGCGCGGAGGCTCGCCGAGTTCGAGACGCCCGAAGCCCAAGCCGGATACTTGTCGCACTTCCGTGCCGACGCCATCGTGCGCGACGCCGAGGCGATCCGGCGCGCGCTCCTGGGTCCCGACGGAACCTGGAGCATCCTGGGTCAGAGCTTCGGAGGATTCTGCGTGCTGCGCTACCTCTCCGCGGCACCGGAGCACCTTCGCGAAGCGTTCGTCACGGGCGGGATCCCGTCGCTCACGCGGCCCGCAGAAGACGTGTACCGCGCCACGTACCCACGGGTCCGGGAGAAGAACCGAGCGCTGTTCTCGCGCTATCCCCACCTCCAGGGGATCGCACGAGCTGTCGCCGACGCGCTCCTCGAGAGCGCCGTGCACCTGCCGAACGGGCAGCGGCTGACCGTCGAGCAGTTCCAGCAACTGGGCATCATGCTCGGTGGCAGGAGGGGCCGCGAGGCCATCCACTACCTCCTCGAAGGAGCGTTCGAGAGGGTGCAGGGCAAGCAGATGCTGTCCGACGCGTTCCTGTACCGGGTGCTCGGGGCACTGGACTACCACACCCACCCCGTGTTCTCCGTGCTGCACGAGGCGATCTACTGCCAGGGGGAGGCGTCGTCGTGGGCCGCTGCTCGGGTACGAAGCGAGTTCCCCGAGTTCGACTATCGACCGGGGGAGGCGTTCCTATTCACGGGCGAGATGATCTACCCCTGGATGTTCGATCAGTACCTGGACCTGCGGCCGCTCCAGGCGGCGGCCGAGATCCTCGCCGCGAAGACCGATTGGCCGCGCCTCTACGATGTGGATCGCCTCGCGAGCAACACCGTTCCGTTGGCTGCCGCCGTGTACTTCCGCGACATGTACGTCGACGTGGACTATTCGCTGGAGAGTGCGGAGCGCATTCCCCATGCGAAGACGTGGGTCAC
Source organism: Trueperaceae bacterium (assembly GCA_007130855.1). GTDB lineage: Bacteria > Deinococcota > Deinococci > Deinococcales > Trueperaceae > CSSed10-48. The sequence continues at coordinate 2,713 of SLRS01000125.1, forward strand.
GAGCGAGTACGAGCACGACGGCCTGCGCGCCGAGGGCGCGAAGGTACTGGGCCAGCTCATCCGGATGGTCCGCGAGTAGTCCGCTGGTCGGCCGGGGCGGGGGGTAGTCGTGCGGCCACCCCCCGCAGAGGCGTGGTTCAGGACACTTCGATCAACTCGGTGGTCAACGTCGAGAGCGTCCGATTGCCTCGCTCTTCCACGATCACCGTGTCCTCGACTCGCACGCCGCCGTAACGAGGGATGTAGATGCCCGGCTCGATGGTCGTCACGATGCCAGGCGCGAGGACGTCCGGGCACGCCGGGCCGAGCAGCGGGCGCTCGTGGATGTCGAGCCCGATGCCGTGACCGACGCCGTACTTGAAGCAGTGCGCCCCGTACGGGCTCTCCTCGATCAGCGAACGCGCGACCGCATCGACTTCGACTCCGGAACGTCCGGAGGACGAAGCCTCGATGCCCCGCCGCTCGGCTTCGCGCACGAGATCGTAGATCTCGCGCTGGCGTTCGTCGGCCCTCCCCAGAGCGAGTGTCCGCGTGAGATCCGAGCGGTACCCATCGACCATGACGCCGAAGTCGAGCGTCAGGAACTCGCCGCGCTCCAAGACCTTCTCGCTCGCGCGGCCGTGGGGGAGAGCCGACCTCCAGCCCGAGGCCACGATCGGCAGGCCGGGGAGGTTCTGCCCGCCGCGCTTCATCACCTCGTGGTGCATCGCCGTGGCGATGTCGAGCTCACGGACTCCCGGGCGGATCTCGTCGAGCAGCGCGTGGAACACCTCGTCGGTGATGCGCTGCGCCGCTTCGAGCGCACGAAGCTCCGCGTCATCCTTCACCATCCGCTGCGTCTCGACGAGTTGCTCGGTCGGCACGAGCATCACGCCCGAGAGGTGCTCGGCGGCCTCGCGGAACCACTTGTGACTCGCATGCTCCGTCTCGACCGCGAGCGCCTTCACCCCGAGGCGCGCGAGGTCGTCCTTCAGCGGGGGCCAGATCGACTTTCCGGGCATCAGCACGACGCGGTAGTCGGGCGCCTCGGCCTCGGCTTGCTCGGTGTAGCGCGAGTCGGTGTAGAACACGCGCTCACCCCCGTGGGTGACGAGCACGAACCCGAACGAGCCGGTGAAGCCCGTCAGGTAGCGGCGGTTCGGACCGTGGAACGTGAAGAAGGCATCTGCGCCTTCACGCTCGAGGCGTTCGAGGAGCGCCGAGATCCGCGAGGCGATGGGATGGGTGGCGGACATGGTGTGCCTCCGGTCAGTGGGGTGGACGTGGGGCTGGTGCGGAGGGCGTGCGGTCGAAATCGTGAAGGATCTCGTGCCGCTCCGAGTCGGACAGCGCTTCGAGGCGCTCGAACGTACGGAGCGAGACCTTGCCGGAGGAGAAGAGCCGTTCGCTGAAGTCGCGCGTGGTGGCAGGCGAGGCGCGCTCGATCTCCTGGAGACGCTGGAGCCCGTAGTGGTAGACGGTGAAGTATCCGGGGGTCAGTCGTTGCGCGTAGACCTGACCACGTGCCACCGGCTCGCTGAAGCCCAGCTGTTCGCGGTAGACCTCGACCGCCCGCTGGGGCGAGGCTCCCTGGTGATGGAGCAGCAGGTCGACCCAGACGCGCACCGCGGTGTGGAGCCGGCGGTAGCGCACGAAGAGCGGGAAGCGCCCGTCGTCGAAGACGTCCTGCAGCAGCCTCTCGGTGCGCATGCAGAGGGCTTCGCCGAACGGCGCCGCGGGGGACGTCATGGGCGCGATCTTGAAGGAGCCGGGCATGTTGCCCGCGGCCGTCTTCACGAAGTGGGCATGGTGGCCCGGGTAGCACTCGTGGAGGGCGTTGAGCTTGATCCAGCCTCGCGTCAGGGTGCGGTGGTTGTGGACGTTCAGGAAGACCGCTCCCCGGAGGCCTCCGCGCAGCAGGTTGCCGCCCGAGAAGTACCCACCCCACGGGTACGCGTCGCGGAGGTGCTCGGGCACCGGCCACACCTCGCAGGCTTCGCCCTCGGGGAGGGTGATGTACTTCGACGCATGCGCCCGGGCGAGCGCCACGAACTCCCGCATGCGCGGGAGGATCTCGGCGGGATCCTCGTACGGGGCGAGGTCCTCCTCGAGGATCCGGAACGCCGAGCGCGAAGGATCGATCGTCCGCGCGAGCTCATCGAGATCACGCCTGCGCGCCTCGACCTCCTCGCGGTGCCATGCCAGGAGCTCGCGGATGTCGATCCCGTAGACCTCGTCGAGCAGGACGTCGTATGCGGGCCCCGCAGCCTTCCGTTCATCGGGCGCGTCCGGAGCCGCGGTGAGCCCTACGCGGCTACGGTGCGCGCTCTGGGCGGCGCTCCGGAGCCCTTCCGACAGCCGTTCGAGCGCGGCGGACGCGGCGGGCACGAACAGGGAAGCGGCGGATGAGGCCAGGTCGAGCGTCGAGGCTTCGAATCGGCGCAGGGCGTCGGTCAGGAACGCCCGTTGCGCGCGCGTGGTCTCCCGACCGAGCTGCGTGGCCGCCGTGAGGACGTCTGGGGTGCGCGCGAGCACGTCGTCGAGGAGGCGCAAGCGCGTGGATGTTTCGCGCGCGTCGAGGCTCATGAGCGCCGTGATCGATCGCAGCAGGCCACTGACGAAGCGGTGCGGTGAGGCGCGATCGAGTGCGATTCGACCCGCGAGCGCCGTCAGCGTCTCGCGCTGGTGCTCACGCAGCACGTGGCCGATCGGGTCCGTGGCTCCGGCCTGCGGACCGACCAGCTGCTGGCGAAGGGCCGCCAGCTCCCCGCCGAGGGCGTCGAGGGCCTCGGAAGTGGGCACGAACGGCCGATCCTCGTGATCCGCCTGGGCGTCGTAGCGGCACACGATGTCGACGACGCGCCGGTCGAACTCCCTGGGCTCCAGGGAGCCTCCCGCCCGTGCACCCCTCGGGTGGCGCGTCATCCCTTGGGATCGAAGACGTCGCGGAGGGAGTCGCCCAAGATGTTGAAGGCGAGCACCGTCAAGAAGATCGCGACACCCGGGACGAGGACGACATGGGGGGCAGAACGCATGTAGCTCCGTGCGGTGCTGATCATCGCGCCCCATTCGGGTGTCGGCGGCGCGACGCCGACGCCGAGGAAGCTGAGCGCGGCAGCCGTGAGGATGGCGTCGCCCATCAGCAGCGTCGCGTAGACGAGGACGGGGCCGAAGCAGTTCACGAGGATGTGGCTGCCGAGAATGCGCCCATCGGAGGCTCCGGCCGCTCGAGCGGCTTCCACGTAGTCCCGTTGCTTGACACTCAGCACGGAGCCGCGCATCAGCCTGGCGAACGTCGGAACCGAGAAGATCGCCACGGCGAGGATCACGGGCACCAGGCCGGCGCCGAGCACCGCTGCGATGAGGATTGCCAGCAGAATGCCAGGGAACGCCAGCAGGACGTCGATGAATCGCATGATGACGTTGTCGACGGCTCCTCCGTAGAAGCCGGCCAACAGCCCCAGGCTGATGCCGATGAGGGCGCCGAGCCCGACGGCCATGATGCCGATCATGACGGAGATGCGTGCGCCGTGGACGATGCGGCTGAAGACGTCTCGGCCCAGCTCGTCCGTTCCGAGCCGATGTTCCGCACTCGGCGGTTGCAGCACCGCTCCGAAGTTCTGCCGCGTCGGTGCGTGCGTCGCGATGACCGGGGCAAACGCGGCGGTCGAGAACAGCAGGACGACGAAGAAGCCCGCGAGCACGCTGAGGCTGTTGCCGCGCGCTTGGTTGCGGAGCTTGCTCACGAGGCGCCGTTCCTGGGGCCGCGGCGAGGTCGGTTCAGGTGCCATATCAGTACCGAATCCTGGGATCGATGACCGCATAGGTGAGGTCGACGAGCAAGTTGACGAGCACGAACAATACGGCGATGCACAGGACGGCGCCCTGCACCGCAGGAAAATCGTTACCGGTGATGCTGATGATCAGGAAGCGGCCCACGCCCGGCCACGCGAAGATCGTTTCGGCGATGACGGCACCGGCCAGGAGGCCGCCGAACTGCAGACCGACGACGGTGATGATCGGGATCATGGCGTTCCTGAAGGCGTGCCGCGCGATCACGGCCCGTGCGCGCAGCCCCTTCGCTCGAGCGGTGCGGATGTAGTCTTCGCCGAGGACGTCGAGCATGGCCGATCGGGAGAGGCGCGCGAGGATCGCTGCGGCCGACGTGCCGAGGGTGATCGCCGGCAGGATGATGTACCGGATGGATCCACCGCTCCAGATGGGGCCGTCGCGGCCCGATGGCGGCAGCCAGCCCAGGTGGAGCGCGAAGAGCAGCATCAACAGCAGGCCGAGCACGAAGTTCGGGATCGAAACACCGACGAGCGCCGCGGTCATGCTCAGGCTGTCGATCGCGCGCCTCTTGAACACCGCGGAGAGGACCCCCGCACTGATGCCGATGACACCTGCGATGAGGAGGCTGACGAGGGTCAGCTCGATCGTGGCGGGATAGAGGCGCAGCAACTCCCCGGCGACCGGGCGCCCGCTGCGGATGCTTTCGCCCATGTCGAGACTCGCGAGGCGTCGGAGGTACTGGACGTACTGGACGTGAATCGGTTGATCGAGCCCGTAGCGACGGCGGAGCTGATCCGCGAGTTCGCGCCCCGCAGCGCCGCTCGCGTCGGGAGGCAGGAGCATGTCGATCGGGTCTCCCGGGGCGAGATGCAGCGCGAAGAACACGACGGTGATCACACAGAAGACCACGAACGCGCCGTACAGCAGCCGGTGAATGATGTACGTCGACAAGCCGCTCTCCCCCTCGTAGGTACGGTCGCGTTGGAGGAGACGTGGGTCTCCTCCAACGGGCTATCGGATGGGGTGGACTACGGCTCGCGGTACCAGGTGTGGGAGCGGGTCATGATGCCGTCCGGCATCACGTACAACCCGCCGAAATCGGGACTCGCGACGTGGACTTGCTGCACCCAGAACATCAGGCACTCCATGGCTTCCTCGAGATGGACGCGTTGGAGTTCCCGGTAGGCCTCGGCGCGGACATCTTGATCGATCGAGTAGCGGCCGCGATCGATCAGCGTGTCGAGTTCCGGGTCATCGCGTTGCGTGACGGTCCAGAACGTTTCGCTGTGGAGGTTCGTCGCGATGATCGGGGGCTCCGGTGGCGCGTTCGAGAGCCACCAGGCGAGGTCGTAGTTGCCCGTCCGGACGTTGCTGTAGTACGTGGCGGAGTCCGCCGTGGTGATGCGAGTGCCGATGCCGACGTCCGCGAGCATCTGCTGCATGATCTGCGTGGCGAGCAGCCATTCGCCGTCGCCGCGAGAGGGGAAGTTCAGGATCAGCGGCTCACCGTCGCGCTGCACGATGCCATCGCGGTTGGTGGTGGTGTAGCCCAGCTCCGCGAGGATCTCGCGTGACCGTTCGGGGTCGTACTCGTACGGCGTGACGTCTTCGTTGTAGGCCCACGTGCCTTGCACGGCGAGCGTGTACTGGGGGATGCCGAAGCCGGCATAGGCATTGTCGAGGACGACCTCGCGATCGAGGGCGTAGCAGATCGCCTGCCGCAAACGCGCATCGTCGACGGTCGAGAGGTTGATGGCCAGCCGGGCGGTGTTCACCCGCACGAAGGGAAGGGCCTGGAAACCGAGCGCCTCGAGTCTCCGAACCTCGCGTACCGGGACGAAGTTGATCATGTCGACCGTGCCGGCTTCCAACTCGAGGACGATGGTGTCGAGGTCGGGGATGTCACGGACGGTGACCCGCTCCAGGTTGGGCGTGCCCTGCCAGTAATCGTCGACGCGTTCGAGCAGCATCCGCTGATCGGGGACGTGGTCGACCACGCGGAACGGCCCGGTCCCGACCGGGGTGGGGTCTTCGACGGTCGCGGCGGAGACGATGAAGATGCGACCGAGACCCATGACGAAGTCCGGATTGACGTTGCTCAGATGCAGCGTGAAGGTGTGGTCATCATGCACGTCGAAGCCGGTGACCGAAGCGATGAGTGACGCTTGCGGCAGAGGATCGCCTTCACGGGTGATTCGTTCGAACGTCGCCCGGACGTCCTCGGAAGTGACGGGGCTTCCGTCGTGGAACGTGGCGTCGCCGTTCAAGCGGAAGGTGATCGACAGACCGTCGTCGGAGAACTCCCAGCTCTCGGCGAGCTCGCCATAGAACTCGCCCTCATGCCACTCGACCAGGACGTCGGTCATCATGCGGGACACCGACAAGTAGCCGATCGTGTTGTTCCGGTTGGGGTCCGTGTTTCCGCCGGTGGAGCCGGCGAAGGCGAGGTTCAACGTGCCGCCGGACGGTGCTTCGCCTTGCGCGAACCCCGTCGAGACGGTGGCAAGCAGTGCCAGCAAGCCAATGCTCGTGAGCAGCCTGCAGAGTGTGCGCATGATCGTGGAGTCTCCCTTCAGGAGGTGCCGCGTGTGCTGCGGCGAGTGCGCGGGGCTACGGTAATCGGGCTGCCGTGCTGGAGCGGCTCCATCACCTCCTCGGTGGGGCGTGCTGCGATCAGAGAGATTGCAGAACCATACCGCGTCATCTGCTGGCCCGCCAGCCACCGCGCCCCAGGCGGCAAGCAGACCGTCGCAGGCGTCCGCCACGAGGCTTTGGCGGCCCCATTGGGAGGCGTGCGGCCAGGTCTTGGCGCGGGCAGTTGGTCACGAGGCGACCGGGCTGAGGGGACACCGTCCGGTCAACTCGTGACTACAACGTGATATGCTGTAGTCACTTCAGAGTGTAGCCACGGGAGACGCGATGAAGCAGACCACCGTGAACGTCCGCGAGCTCAAGGCGCGCCTGTCGCACTACCTGCGGCTTGCCAAGGCGGGTGAGGCCGTCGAGATCACCGAGCGAGGTGTGCCAATCGGCCGGATCGTCCCCACGGCGGCGCCGATCGAGGATCGTCTCGAGGTCATGGCGCGCAGCGGCCTGCTGCAGTGGGACGAGCGACGGCTTGCGCGCGTGGCCCCAGTGGCGCGCGCCCGCGGGCCGCGCAGCGTGGCCGATCTGCTGATCGAGGATCGCGAGTGATCGTCTACCTCGACGCGAGCGCGCTCGTCAAGCGCTACGTGGCGGAGGCTGGCTCGGACGAGGTGGCGTCGCTGATCGACGCCGCTTCGGTGGTCGGCACGTCGGTCGTCAGCCGCGCCGAGGTTGCCGCTGCGCTCGCCAAGGCGAGCCGGATGCAGGTCTTGACGCTCGCTGAGGTTGAGGCTGCGCTGCACGCGTTCAGCGGCGAATGGACGGCGCTCGCGCGCATGCAGATGACGGAGATGCTCGTCGCGCGAGCGGCTGCTGTCGCCTGGGAGCATGGGCTGCGCGGCTACGACGCCGTCCACCTCGCCACGGCGCAGTTCTGGCGGGACATGTTGGGCGAGCGCGTCACCGTGGCCACGTTCGACCGCCAACTCTGGGAGGCCGCGCGTGCCGGCGAGCTCGGCGCCTGGCCCGAGCGGCTGGCGTAGGTGCGGGCGATCGGCGCGGAGCGCTCCTTCGGGGCCGCCGGCGTCGACTTCGCGGCCGCGACGGTCGGTACTCGATCGTCGCACCAGGTCTCGAGGTGGAGGCCAGGCACGTGGATATCGGTGCAAGTGTCATGTACGCGATACCGTCGGACCGGCTCTCTTGCGGCAGCTACCTCGAGACCGGGCCGCCGTGGCTGAACCTCCGTGGTCTCACGCGCGCGGAGCCCGAGATCGCTGGGGCACCGAGGCAGCCAGGTGCTGCCGCTTGCGGCAGTTCCCGCACAGACCATCGGCGGCCTTCGTCGGCCGTTGGCGGCAGAGGCGGCAGCGAGCGAGGGCGAACGTACGCTTGGCGAGCCGGCCGGCGTCAGCGCGCAGCGCGGCGGGTCGCGGTTCGAGGGCTGAGCGCGGGCAGGCCAGTCGGCAGGCACCGCAGCCACTGCAGCGCGCCGCGTCGTGCGAGAGGACGGCGTCGGCGCCGGCACTGCCTAGCCGCCAGGCACCGTTCGGGCAGGCGCTCAGGCAGCGCGGCCCATCCGCCTCCCGACAGCCGTCGCACGCGTCGGCGACCTGCCAGTCGACGAAGAAGGCTCCGAGTACGGGCAGCTCTTCGGCATGATCGGCGGCCGCTGCAACGTGCTTCCGAGCAGCTGCCAACAGCCCGGCGCGGTGAGGTAGCGCCGAGCCGCTCGCAGCGTCGTCGGCGCCCGCGGCGAGACCGCGAGCCACGAGTTCGCAGCCGCGGTCGTGGGCGAGCCGGAACAGGTCGCGGCGGCTGATGGGCCGTACGCGGCCCTCGCCGCCGCCTGCGCGACGAACCGTGCCAGCCACGATGTGCACGTCCGGCGCGACACCCAGCCGCTGCACGTAGGCCACGGCTTGGCGCACCTGCGCCTCGATCACGGGGCGCAGCGCGCCCTTGACGCAGCCGCCGCAGGCCGAGAGGTCGAGCCGGACGGCTGTGCCGGGGCGCCCGAGCAGCGCGCTAGCCAGCAGCTCCGGGTGCAGACCGGCCAGGCAGGGCAGGCGGATCGTCGCGTCCGCGCCACCCTCGTGGCACCCCAGTGTCTTGACCTCGCGGTCGCGCCAAGCGCGCCGGAGGGCGGCGCAGTCGATGCCGGGGGCGTCGATCGCCTGGCTCGGGCAGGCTGAAGCGCAGGCGCCGCAGCCGTCGCAGGCGGCGGCGTGGAGGCGCCACGTGCCGTCGGCGTCGAACCAGAGCGCCTGGTGC
>SLRS01000136.1 GCA_007130855.1 Trueperaceae bacterium
CGGCGCTGATCGGGGTGGCATCAGTGAAGCACAACGGCAGCGCTGACACGCTGGACCTCGACGGCGCGCTGCTCGAGGAGGGCGGTGAGTCGAGCACGCATCGTTCTCCCCCTCGTTCATCCCGAGCTGGGGTCCGACGCTGTGCGCCCGCGCCACGCGACGTGTAACGCCCGTGTCACGCCTGCTCCCCTACCTTGCCCCTCCAGGAGGGGTGCGGGCACCCCGTTCCTGGAGACGGAGCGTCGGGGGCCAGCGCGGCCACGTCGTCGGGTCGAGAGACCAATCGTCGAGGCGAGCTTCGTGTTCGTCGTGGAGGTCGAGTTCAATGGTGAAACAGAGCATCGTCCTGCGTACGCTGTTGCTGACTTTGGTCGCGGTGATCGTGGTCGTGACGTCCGGCTGCAACGCCTCCGTCGGCACGGAGGGGCCACCGGAACAAGCTGTGAATGAGGGCCCGCAGGGCCCGGAGGGCTCGCAAGGTCCGGAGGGCTCGCAAGGTCCGGAGGGTCCGCAGGGTCCGGAGGGTCCGCAGGGTCCTACAGGACCTGAGGGTCCGCAGGGTCCACAGGGTCCACAAGGTCCTGACGGTCCGCAGGGTCCACAGGGTCCGGAGGGTCCGGAGGGTCCTCCCGGTCCCGAGGGTCCGCAGGGCGACGACGGGAACGCGAACGTCGCCGCCGCGGTGGTCGAGTTGTCCAATGACGACTGGGTCTCCGGCAACTACGTGTACCGGCACGGGCCCAACGCCAACACCTCCCGGAGCGCCCGCGTGGTCGAGCTCGACGTACCCGCCATCACCCAGGAGATCTTCGATCTCGGCATGGTGCACGTCTTCATGCAGGTACCGGAGAGCTTGGGGGGGGCGCCGGTCGCTTGGGCTCCGTTGCCATATGAGTACCTTGCCTTCGGTGGCGGCTTCTACTACAACGTCGCGTTCACGTACGACGTCGGGAGATTGAAGCTCTACTACTTCCACACGACGAACGTGCAGGGTACGGCTCCGCCGTCGCTGGCGACGGTCACGCTGCCGGACAAGACGTTCAAGTACGTGATCACCAGCGCTCGAGCCATCGCGTCGCTGTCGCGCGCAGGGATCGATCCGTCGAACCACGACGCGCTCGTGCGCTTCCTCGAGCAACATCAGCACTAGGCCGGGCCCAACCGGTGTCCGTGGGCTCCCCGGCCCACGGGCCGAGGCTCGTTGACGTCCACGGTGTCGGTGCCGCGTCGTGGGGCGTCATGGGGCGCAGCAGGCCCCGGGTCGTGGCTGCCTGCTACGATGATGTGCTGAAAGCCGGGTAGATCGTCTGGCATGGCGTGCGCGTGCTCGCGGGCCAGTTGCTGGTCGCCTGCCCGATGCCTGCCCACGCGCCTATACGCTCGTGACGGGCCGAGAGGAGCAACCTCGTGAAGGTCGGGATGAACCTGCTGCTGTGGACGGACCAGTTCGACGCCAACACGCTCGCACCCATCTGCCGGAGCGTCAAGGAGATGGGTTTCGACGGGGTCGAACTACCCCTATTCGCCGCCGACGTCGCGGAGGCGGAGCGCACCGGGCGACTGCTCGACGAGATCGGCCTGGGACGCACCGCCGTAACGGTGCGCAGCCCGCAAGACGACCCGATGAGCGCTGACGAGGCGGTGCGGCGGCGGGGGATCGACACCATGAAGGGCCTTCTCGACTGCTGCGAGGTGGCTGGCGTGGAGGTGTTGGTGGGCCCGGTCTACGCCGCGCTCGGCCAGTTCAGCGGCAAGGCACCGACGGCGGACGAGTGGGCGCGTGCGGTGGAGTCGATGCACGAGATTGCGGAGTACGCGCGACGGAAGGGGGTCGCCATCTCGGTCGAGCCGCTCAACCGGTTCGAGATCTACCTGCTCAACACCGTGCAGGATGCCGCGCGCTTCGTAACGGAGGTCGGTGTGCCGGGCTGTGGCGTACTCTACGACTCCTTCCACGCCAACATCGAGGAGAAGCGTGTTTCGGAGGCGCTCGCTGCGGGTCGCACCACGATCAACCACGTTCACATCTCCGAGAACGATCGCAGCACTCCGGGGGCGGGAGCCGTCGATTGGGAAGCGACCTTTGCGGGTCTCAAGGAAATTGGCTACGATGGTTGGCTCACCATCGAGGCCTTCGGCCAGGCGCTGCCTGCCCTCATCCCCGCGACCAAGATCTGGCGGCGCATGTACGAGACCGAGGACCAGCTAGCGCGCGACGGCCTCGCCTTCATCCATCGCAAGTGGGGCGGCGCATGAGCTGATCGGTGGCCGCTCGTAACGGTCGTCACGACTTGGGCAGGGCTTCGACTTCGATCCGGGGGCCGCGCAAAGGCGAACCGGCGTTCGCGCCCGGGTGCGCTCTTGCCGCTGGTGCTCGCGCCGCCAGGGACATCCTTCCCCGATGCTTTGTAACACTTGCCGTTAATGTGTGTGCTAGCCTCGATGTCCGTAAGCCGGATGCACCATTGACCGCTTCACGATCGTCGTGAGAGGTCCGCGCAACGAGTTGCCCGCTGGCTCCGTGACCTGGGGTAAGCCCGGCCAGACGTCGACGCCCGCCCGATCGCTCGAGGAGCCGGCAGCGCGAGGAGCAGGAGATCGCGAGGGAGGTGACCGATCGAGACGAAACCCAGCGATTCATCGTTCCAGTCGTTCAGTCGACGATCGAGACGACGGCCCGCGCCGCAGCGAGCGCAAGGAAGGAGACGCAACTCCGAGAGCATGGCGATGGCTTCAGGCCAGCGTGGGCGGGAGCATCGCCACCAAGTACACCGTGGACCTGGCGACGCCGTGTCCCCGGTAGGCAGATGACGCGAGGTTCACCTCGCGAAGGGAGTTCCCAGAGTATGCGACGTATTACGCAGCGCGCCAGTTGGGCGTTCGTCCTCGCACTCCTGACCTGGTCGATCTTCTCGTTCAACGCGGTGGCACAGGATCATCCGCTGGCCGGCGAGAGCATCGACATGACGATCATCGGTATCGGCGGCTGGTTGCCGAGCAGCCTCGGCGGCGAGCTCGCAAATGAGCTGTTCGCACCCTACGCTCTCGAGAACTACGGTTACGAAGTCACCTTCCGCTACGAGTCGGCGCCCTTCGCCGCCCTCTTCCAGCGCGCAGCCGCCTCCCTGGCCACGCGCTCGAACGAGTACAACATCATCATCAGCGACAGCCAGTGGCTCGGCGCCCTGTCCGAGGCCGGCTGGATCGTGCAGCTCAACGACATCATCGAGGAGTACCCCGAGCTCGACGTCGAGTGGTACTCGGAGATCGTCGGCGTCGGCTACCAGGAGTACCCCGAGTACAGCGGCATCAAGTGGGGCCTTCCCCAGGCCGGTGACGTCGTCGTCATGTTCGTACGCCGCGACCTCCTGCACGACGAGGCCGAGCGCGCCGCCTTCCAAGAGCGCTATGGCCGCGACCTGCCCTTCGACTACGAAGACTTCAAAGACCTGACGATGACCGAGTTCGAGGACATCGCCGAGTTCTTCACCCGGCCCGACGACAACCTGTACGGCACCGCGATCCAGTACACCCGCGAGTACGACTTCCTGAGCATGTACCTCTACCCCTTCATGTTCTCGCTCGGTGGCGACATCGGTGACTTCGCGGAGACCGGTCAGGTGTACGGCATCCTCAACAGCGAAGTGAACGCCCGCGCCATGGAGTGGAACCGCGACATGTTGCGGTTCAACCCTCCCGGTGCCGTCAACTACGGCATCGCCGAGATCATCGACGTCTTCACCTCGGGGCAGGTCTTCTCGGCCTTCCAGTGGGCCGCCGTCGGCCGCACCATGATCCCCGATGAGATGTGGGACGACGTCATGGTCGTCCCGCCGCCGGGCTTCATCAGGGACGACGGCGAGTTCAGCCGCGTGTACAGCCTCGGCGGTCAGCCCTGGGTGCTCAACGCCTTCAACACGCCCGCGCAGCAGCGCGTCGCGATCGACTTCATGCGCTTCTGGTACCAGCCCGAGACGCAGCTCGAGTACGCCCGCCGCGGTGGTCCCACGGTCGTCGCCGACGTGCTCAACGACCCCGAGTTCGACGACATGATGCCCTGGCACCGCGCGTACAAGTTCATGCTGCTCGACGAGAACGCGCGCGACTTCTACCGCGAGCCGACCTACGCACAGCTGCTCTCGACGCAGCAAGAAGGCTGGCACGGCTTCGTGACCGGTGAGTACAACGACCCGATGGCCGTGCTCGACTGGATCGCCTGTGAACAGCAGAAGATCCTGTACGAGTCGGGCGGCAGCGACATCGCGCCTCCGCCGGAGTGCCGCGCCGTTCGCCCGCAGTAGCCCCCATGCGCTAGCTCCGGGAGCCTCTGTCCCGGAGTGAGGCGCGTTCGACTCTTGGCCTTGGCCACACGTGCCCCTGTTGCGTGTCGGAGCCTACCGGCTCCTGCGCGCAACGGGCGCACGGCGCCGAGCCAGGCCCCAGCCTCGATCCAGTCACGGAGGGACATGCCCGAAGGCGCCACCAGCCACGCTCGAGCACCGGAAGGCCGGAGCCGGGGACTGCCGTCCTCGAGCCGGAGGCCGTTCCTCGGAAACGTCCGCCGCGTGATCGAGAACCCGCGCATCTTCTCGGCCTTGCTCATCACGCCGGCACTCATCTTCTTCCTCGTATGGAACATCATCCCCGTGCTGACACTGATCGGCACGAGCTTCTACAACTACATCATGGTCACCGGTCTCCCACCTCGTTACATCGGCCTGCGCAATTACGAGGACATCCTCTACAGCTTCCGCTTGTGGGAGAGCTTCGGCCGGACCTTCGTGTGGGTCCTGAGCACCGTCAGTATCGCCACGCTGCTCGGCCTCGTGCTCGGCATCCTCTTCTGGGGGTCCAAGAGCCTGCCGGGACGCCGGGTGGCGCTGACCCTATTGTTCACCCCGATGCTGATGACGCCGATCGCAGCCGGCATCTTCTTCCGTCTCATATACGAGCCTTCCATCGGTATCGCGAACTACCTCACGCGCCTCCTCGGACTCGGCACGTTCGCCTTCCTGAGCGAGCGATCGCTGGCCTTCGGGGCCGTCGTGATGGTGGATGTGTGGATGTGGACGCCCTTCATGGTGCTGATCACGCTCGCTGCGCTCGGCTCGGTGCCCAAGGCCGAACTCGAGGCCGCTGAGATCGACAGGCTCCCGTGGTGGCGGCGCTTCATCACGGTCGTGCTGCCACACGCGAAGTACATCCTGCTGATCGGCATCTTGCTGCGCACGATCGAGGCGTTCAAGGCCATGGACCTCGTCCTCAACATGACCGGCGGCGGTCCCGGCACGACCACCGAACTCGTGGCCCTCACGCTCTGGCGGCGGGCCTTCGAGGCCTTCAACATGGGCTGGTCGTCGGCGCTGGCGTTCATCCTCCTGCTGATGGCCATCGCCTTCACGTCGATCTTCCTGTTCGTGCTCAACCTGCGCAAGCGGAAGCAGGACCTGGAGACTTACCGATGACACGCCGACGTAGGGTCCGGCAGGCGGTCTACCACGTGATCCTGTGGTTGGTCTCGCTCACCTTCTTCTTGCCGATCCTCTGGGTCGTCCTGAACGCCTTCAAGAGTCGTCGCGACATCCTGGCGATCCCGCCACGGCTCGTGTTCACGCCGACCTTGGAGAACCTCCAGGACCTGTTCGCGCGGCCGACGTTCGCTCCATACATGACGGCCAGCATCACCATGTCGGTCGCGGCCGTGTTGATCGCCATCATGGTCGCGTTCCTGGCCTCCTACGCCTTCTCGCGCTTCAAGCCACGCGGCACCGACTTCCTCATGTTCATCCTGCTCAGCGTGCGCATGGTGCCGGGCGCCGCGGTGGTCGTTCCGATCTACATGATGTACAACGTGGTGGGCTGGCGGGAGAACTGGCTGGGCATGACGCTGTTCTTCGCCATGTTCAGCATCCCGTTCTCGGTGTGGATCCTGAAGGGGTTCATCGACGGGGTCTCGCCACGATTCGACGAGACCGCCCTGGTGAACGGGGCCTCACGCTTCCACACCCTCTTCCGCGTCATCCTGCCGCAGGTGAAGCCGGGCCTCGTCGCAGCCTTCATCTTCAACCTGATCTTCGTGTGGAACGACTTCCTCTTCAGCTTCATGCTGGGGGGTCGCAACACCTCGATGATCCCGGTGCTGCTCTCGACCGGCCTCTACGCCGACGGCGGCGTCGACTGGCCGTTCGTGTCGGCCCTGACGCTGATCTACATCATCCCGCCGGTGATCGTGGTCTTCCTCTTCCAACGGTTCTTGCTCGTCGGTATGACCTTCGGCACCGTGCGAGGTGAGGTATGACCCGGTCTCGCGACCCGTTCGCCTCGCGGGTCCAGACGTTACTGATCGTCTTGCTCCTCGTGTGCTTCATGCTCGTGGGCCAGCGGTTCAGCCTGACGATCTACACCTACGGGTTGATGGCCATGATGGGTCTGACGATCGTCCAGATCGCGCTCGGGAACACCGACCCGAGGGCTGGTCCTGGCAAGACGCTCAGGAACCTCGTGATCACCTTCTTGATCGTCGGTGGCGTCATCATCGCCTCGCTGTACTTGGCCCCGACGCTGATCGGGTTCGGAAGGTAACTGAATGCCCATCATCGAGTTCTCAGGCGTGCGCAGGCAATACGGTCAGACGGTCGTCCTGGACGACGTAACGACCCGCTTGGAGGACGCTGCCTTCAACGTCGTGCTCGGGCCACCGGCCAGCGGGAAGTCGGTCTTGCTGCGCCTCCTCACCGGCCTGGAGGCGCCGGACCGGGGACACGTCGCCATCGACGGCGAGGTGATCGACCGCGTCGCTCCCGGCGACCGCAACATCGGCTACGTGCCGCAGTCCTTCGCCCTCTTCCCGCACTTTTCGGTCCTGAACAACATCACCTACCCACTGCGCTTGGCCGGTACGAAGGGTCGCGCAGCCTTCGAGGCCGCCGAGCGGATCGCCGAGATGCTGCGCATCGACCATCTCCTGCGCAAGATGCCGAACCAGCTCAGCGGCGGCGAGAAGCAGCGCGTGGCGATCGCTCGCGGCATCGTGAAGGACACCGACTTGTTCGTGCTCGACGATCCCCTCACCGGTCTCGACTTCAAGCTGCGCGAGCAGCTCTTCGACGACCTACGCGAGATGCGGCGGGCCCTCGGCGCGACCTTCATCTACACGACGTCGGAGCCTCTCGAGGCCCTCGTCCTCGCGGATCACATCCACGTGCTCAGTGACGGGCGCATCGTGGAGTCCGGACCCGTGGATCGCGTGTACCAGGCGCCACGCCATCTACGCAGCATCGAGCAACTCGGCTTCCCTGCGACGAACGTGCTCGACGGCGTCCTGACGCGAGAAGACGGCCGCACCGCCTGTCGGACGACGCTGTTCTCCATCCCCGTCGACGTCGAGCATGCCGGACCCGCCGAGCGTCCAGTGCGTGTCGCGGTCCGGCCCGAGCACCTGCGGCACGAGCGCCCCGCGGGAGCGCGCGTGTGCGCGATCCCGGGCGAGGTGATCCTCGCCGAGGACCTGGGGGGCGAACTCGTCGTGCACCTCTTGAGCAACGACCTGCGCCTCACTACCGTGGTTCGCCACGACAGCGGGTTCGACCTGCAGGCTGCTTCGCTCGAACTCTACCTGGATCACGACGACCTGCGGATCTTCGATGCCGACTCCCTCGTCAGCGTCTCGCAGGGAGGCGGGTGAGTCATGGCCGAAGTCGAAGTACGCGGCCTTCACAAGGAGTTCGGCAAACTGGTCGCGGTCAACGACATTTCGCTCACGTTCGCAGTCTCGAAGGTCACGTGCCTGCTCGGACCGTCGGGTTGCGGCAAGACCACGCTCATGCGCATGATCGCTGGGCTGGAGGAGCCGACGCGCGGAGAGGTCCTGTTTGCTGGCGAGCCGGTGACCGAGTTGTCCCCGAGCGAGCGGAACATCGGCATGGTGTTCCAGTACCCGGTCGTCTACCAGGGCATGACGGTCCGCGGGAACATCGAGTTGCCGCTGCTCGGGATCAAGGGCCTCTCGGCTCACGAACGCGCGGATCGGGTACGGCAAGCGCTCGACGTGCTCAAGCTCGAGGACGTCGCGGACGTCGACGTGGGCCGGTTGACCCACGCCGTAAGGCAGAAGGTGGCGGTGGCCCGTGCCATCGCGCGGAAGCCACCGGTCATGCTGCTCGATGAACCCGTGACGAACGTCGATCCGGTCACCAAGTCGCAGTTGAAGTGGTTGCTCAAGGAGATCACCCGCGACCACGAGCAGACGATCATCTACGTCACGCACGACCAGACCGAGGCGATGACGCTGGCCGACGAGATCATGCTGATGAACGAGGGCCGGATCGTGCACCGGGGCAGCCCGCGGGATGTCTACAACCTGCCGGAGGACCGCTTCGGTGGTTGGTTCTTGGGCAACCCGGGCATGAACTTCTTGCAGCACGAGGTCCGCAAGGAAGGCGGCGCCCCGGCGATCGTCGGGCCGCTCTTCCCGAGGCCACACGTCATCCGAGGACTCGGTGATCACCAGGTGATCACCGTTGGGGTGCGACCTGAGCGCGTGGAGGTCGGGGCCACGGCCTCCACGACCTCCGTGCCCGCCACCGTGAACCACGCCGCCTTGGTTGCCGGAGGGCAGCAACTCCTGTCGCTCGACGTAGCGGGCGGCCGTATCAAGGCCAAGGTCCCGACCGGGGGCGCGTTCAGGATCGGAGACCAGGTGCACGTCACCTGCCCGGGGCAGCATCTGACGCTGTTCGACGAGGCCGGCGCTCGCGTCGCGGTCGAGTTCGACCCGAGCCATGGGGTCAGCTGATCCCATGCCACGAGGGCCCCGCCGGCTTCGGTTTCCACCAACGCGGTCTTCGTGCCCGGCGCCCGAGGACCATCACACGTCGATCGAACCCTCAGGCGCCATGTCTGAAGCAGTGGAGAAGGGACGGGTCCCGTGGCCAAGGTCGTAACCCTCGGCGTACACATCCTCGACATCCTCGGCAGGTACGTCACGCGCATTCCGGACGGCCAACACATCGACCTCATCGAGCAGATACGCCTCACCGTCGCGGGTACCGCTGCGGGTACGGCCGTCGACCTCGCGAAGCTCGGCGCCGAGGTCATCACCATGGGCGCCATCGGTGACGACGAACTCGGCAACTTCGTCGAGAACACGATGAAGCGCTACGGGATCGACACGACCAACCTCGTGCGCAAGTCCGATGCGCAGAGCTCCGCCACGATGCTGCCGATCCGCCCGAACGGCGACCGCCCCGCACTGCACGTGCTGGGCACCAACGCCTCGTTCGAGGAGCGCGACGTCGACCTCGACGTCGTGGCCGCCGCTGACTTCCTGCACCTGGGTGGGACCTACCTGATGCCCAAGCTCGACGGCGAGCCCAGCGCGCGGATCCTCGAGCACGCCAAGGAGCATGGGGTCACGACCACGCTCGACGTGCTCGCCGTGGCCAGGCCCGACCTCCTCGAGGTGATCTCCCCGTGCCTCCCGTACATCGACTACTTCATGCCTGGGCTCGAAGAGGCCCAGATGATCTCGGGTCTGACGGAGCGCAGCGACATCATCCGCTTCTTCCTCGACCGGGGGGTTGGGCATACGGTCTTCAAGATGGGCGCTGGGGGGAGCAGCATCGCCTCACGCGACACCGAGGAGCTTCGCATCCCCGCCTTCGAGGTGGAACTGGTCGACTCCACGGGTTGCGGTGACGCGTACTGCGCGGGGTTCATCATGGCCCTGTCGCTGGGCTGGCCGCTGGAGCGGGCTGCCCGACTCGGCTCGGCCTGCGGAAGCCTCGTGGCCACGGGTCTGGGTTCCGACGCGGGCATCGTCGACCTCGACCAAGTGGTCGAGTTCATGGAGTCCGCTGCGACGCTGCCGCTGGAGGGTTGAGTAGCGCGTCGGAGCGGGCCACCGCCACACCCGTGCGGGGTACCCGGGGACGGCCGCGCGCCTGGCTCCGCACGGTAGAGCGAGGCGCTCGACGGGAGCGGCCGACGCCGGGTAGGGCTGATGCTCAGCCCGGCAGCACGTGCACCGAGCGCGCCGACGGCGTCACGCCGACCGTGTCGCCTCGCTGGGGAACACGACCTCCACCTGGAAGCCCTCGTCCAGCGCCCGAACGCCGGCCCGGCCTCCCGGCCTGAGCACGATGACCGGGCGCCTCGGATGAGGCGCCCGTCCAGGCCGAGCGTGGGTTGCTCGTGAGGTCGCGCAGTAGCGCGCTGGGGAAGTGCCTCAGAGAGCAGTGACGAGCGTGAAGGTGAAGCGCACCGGTTCCGAGACCTTGCCGGAGTCGGCATGTTCCGCGGTGACGTCGTAGACCCACACGGCCGCTTCATTGGGCGGCCCGCCGCCGCCCGGTGCCCAGGCCTTCGTGATCGCCCCGTCTTCGGCGTCGATCAGGTAGTCATCCGCTGGCCGGATGTTGGGCGTTCCGCTGCTCGCGTCTTCGACGAAGTTCACGGTGAAGGTGAGCTCCATGCCCGCTCCCGGCAGCGCTGCGCGCGGGAGACCGCCGATGCGCACGCGCTCGGCCTCGACCACGACGCCGGAGGTGGATCGCAGCACGTCGATATCGAGCTCGCCCGTATACGCGAGCACGAGTTCGAGGTCGAGTGCGAAGTCGGCGGTGAGCGTCTGGCCGATGGCGTCGGAGACCTGCACGGCGCCGGTGAAGGTGCCGGGGAAGCCGGTGGCGCCGCTGATCTCGCCGGTGTCTTCGTCGAGGACGACCGCGTAGGTAGCGGAGGGGGTAGTGGTCCCGAGGCCGTCGACGTACGCCAGCGTGACGAAGTCGGCCGGCAGGGCGCCGACGACGAGTTCGTAGGAGAATGGTGCGAGGCCGCCCGTGAAGTCGGGGAAGGCCAGGTCGAACGCGCTGGTGATGTTCGCTTCGGCTGCGTAGGGCTCGTAATCCGTTGCGTCGGCGAACGCCAGGAGGGCGACGACGGTGATGTCGGCGCTGGCCTTGACGGTGTCGTCGAAGTCGCTCGTGGCGGTGATGGTGGCGGTGCCGGCCGCGACGCCAGAGACGAGGCCGTTGGCGTCGACCGTGGCGACGGCGGCGTTACTGCTCGACCAGGTGACGTCGGTGCTGGGGTCGCCGCTGACGACGTTGACGTCGGCACCGAGTTGGACGCTCTGCCCTGCGAGGACGTTGGCGCTGGTGGGGCTGACGGTGACATCGTCGATGACGTCGGGATCGGGATCGGGATCGGGATCGGGATCGGGCTCGGGGTCCGGGTCGGGATCCGGGTCGGGCTCGGGGTCGGGGTCGGGATCGGGGTCGGGATCCGGGTCGGGGTCGGGACCCGGGTCGGGTAGCAGCACGCCGTCGATGACG
>SLRS01000054.1 GCA_007130855.1 Trueperaceae bacterium
CCGTGATCAGGGTCACGGGCTGGCCAGCCTCGAGAGCGCCGACGGCGGTCCACCGGCCGGTGCCCTTCTGGCCTGCTCTGTCCAGGATGAGGTCGAGCACCAGGTTGCCGTCCTCATCGACCGTGCCGAGGATGTCGCGGGTGATCTCGATCAGGTAGCTGTCCAGCACGCCCTGGTTCCAGCGCTCGAAGACCGACTTGAGCTCGGGCGGCTCCATGCCCAGCCCCTCGCGCAGGAGCTGGTAGGCCTCGGCGATGAGCTGCATGTCGCCATACTCGATGCCGTTGTGGATCATCTTCACGTAATGCCCGGAGCCGGACTCCCCCATCCAGGCGACGCACGGCTCACCGTCCACCTTGGCCGCCACGGCCTCGAACACGGGGCGCAGGCGCTCCCAG
Organism: Trueperaceae bacterium; assembly: GCA_007130855.1. Taxonomy (GTDB): domain Bacteria; phylum Deinococcota; class Deinococci; order Deinococcales; family Trueperaceae; genus CSSed10-48. The sequence goes on from SLRS01000054.1 coordinate 399, forward strand.
GCCTCCGGCTCCCCACCCGGCATGATCGAGGGCCCGTACCGTGCGCCTTCCTCACCGCCGGAGACGCCCGTGCCGAGGTAACGCAAGCCTTGCTCGCGCAGGGCGGCCTCGCGCCGGACGGTGTCCTCGTAGTTCGAGTTGCCGCCGTCGATGATGACGTCGCCCTCGTCGAGCAGCGGGACGAGCGACTCGATGACCGCGTCCACCGCTCGGCCGGCCTGTACCATCAGCATCACGCGGCGCGGTGGCTCGAGAGCGGCCACCAACTCCTCGAGGCTGCGCACGCCGATGACCGAGGCGTCCTGGGCGCGGTTCGCGACGAACGCCTCCATGACCGAGGTGGTGCGGTTGTACACCGCTACCGTGAATCCCTGATCCGCCATGTTCAAGACCAGGTTCTGCCCCATGACCGCCAAGCCGATGAGGCCGACGTCAGCGCGGTTCGTCATCGTAAGGGCCCCTTTCCTCGCCCGCGACGTCGGGGCCCGAAATGCCCACTGCGGCGGTGCGACCGACGGCAGTCTACCAGCCGCCCCGGGGCCGACCTCGGGACCAGTGCGTCCTCAGTCGAGCAGCAGCTCGACCGGCACCACGTGGTGCCGGGTCGTCGCACTCGCCCGCGCTCGATCGACCGTGCTCGCGCGCTCCGCGGCGCGCGCCGCAGCCCGGTCGGCCTCCACCTGCCGGTCCACCATCCGCGATGCCTCGGCTGCCAGGACGGCCTTGCCGAAGTAGAAGCCCTGCGCGCGTCGTACGCCGATGCGCTCGAGGTAGCGCGCCTGCGCCTGGGTCTCCACACCCTCCGCGACCACCGTCCGGCCGAGCGCGCGGCCCATGGCGGCGATGGCGTCGACGATGGGCACTGCGCTCCCGGCATGACCGACGGCGCTGAGGCTCAGGCCCGACACGAAGCTCCGGTCGATCTTCAGCGAGGCGATCGGCAGGCGCTGCAGGTAGGCCAGCGACGAGTAGCCGGTCCCGAAGTCGTCGAGCGCGGTGCCCACGCCCATCCGGTGGAGCCGGCGCAGGGCGTGTACCGCGACCTCGAACTGATCGATCAGGACGCTCTCGGTGACCTCGATCTCGAGCCGCTCGGGCGCGAGCCGACTGTCGCTCAGCGCCGACTCGATCTGCTCCACGAAGTCGGCCTGGCGGAACTGCAGCGTCGAGATGTTCACCGCGACACTCACGCCCTTACCGTCCATGCTGCCCCATACGCGCGCTTGGAAGCACGCCTCGCGCAGCAGCCACAGACCGATCGGTACGATCAGCCCGGCTTCCTCGGCGATGGGCACGAACTCGGCCGGCGAGACCTTGCCGAGTTCCTCGTCCTCCCAGCGAAGCAGCGCTTCGAAGCCGACCACGCGGCGGCTCACCAGGTCCACCTGCGGCTGGTACGCCACCTGCAGGCGGTGCGCGGCGACCGCCACGCGCAGCCGCCGTTCCAACTCGAGCCTGCGAGCCTGCTGATCGCGCAGCCGCAGGTCGGAGAACACGTAGGAGTTCTTGCCGTGAGCCTTCACGGCGTACATGGCCGTGTCGGCGCTGCTGAGCAGCGAGCTGACGTCCTCGCCGTCGCTCGGGTACACGGCGATGCCGATGGACGCAGAGACGCTGACCGACCTGCCGGCCAGGTCGAACGGCGCGCTCAGGAGCGTGACCAGCTTGGCGGCGATGGCGGCGGCGGCGTGACGGTCGCGCAGGCTCGGGAGGGCGACCACGAACTCGTCGCCGCCGAGACGCGCGACCAAGTCACCCTCACGCACGTGCTCACGGACGAGCCGCGCGATGGCACACAGGAGCCGATCGCCCACGTCGTGGCCGTAGGTGTCGTTGACGACCTTGAAACGGTCGAGGTCGATGAACAGGACCGCGAACATGGCCCCCTGCCCGGCCTCGCGGCTGCGCGCGATCCAGGTGGCCAGCCGCGCCTCGAGCGCCACGCGGTTCAGCAGGCCGGTGAGCACGTCGTACTGCGCCCGCCCGGCGGCGTCGCGATGGAGGTCGACCTGTCGTCGCAGCGTGACCACGGTGCCGACGAACAGCGGCAGCGCGAAGCTCGCGACGGTGCTCATCAGCATGTACGCGTCGGCGACGAGGGCCTCGAAACCGTCGCGGGTCGCTGGGACGCCGCTCACCAGGGCGGCGGCCAGGGCCCCCGCCAGGATTGCGCCGCGGATCCCCCACACCAGACCGACCGCGCAGGCGGCAGCGATCACGATCGCCGCGGCGGCCTCTTCGGGCAGCGCTCCCGCCGTACCGGCACGCCACTGGGTCGCTGCTGCGAGCAGGGCCAGGCCGAGCGTGGTCGACAACGGCAGGAGGCGTGCCATGGGTCACGGTAGTGCCGCAGCACTCTCGGAACCGTCACAGCCCGCGCCGGGCGTGGCGTGCGCGCGACCGCATCGCCCGGCTCGGCCACGTACCGTCGAGGAGCGGCCGCCGGGGATCTGCAGCGTGCCTGGGTACCCACGCCAGCCTCCACGCTCTCCACCGGCGGTCGCCAGGGCGCTAGGCTGCGCTCAGGAGTCCAGCACGTGTCGGAGGGATGGTATGCCGCGCACCGCTCACAGTCTCGTCCTCGCCGCGCTCGTCATGACCGCGGCATGCCTCGGGAGCGCGGCGGCCGGTACCGTGACGATCGCGACTGCGGCGCAGCCCGACACCCTGGACCCGCACCGGACCTCGGCCACCTCGGCGTTCCAGACCACGAAGTCGCTCTACGACACGCTCGTGGAGCCCGACCCCGAGGGCGTGATCGTGGGCGCCCTAGCCGAGTCGTGGACGCTCTCGGACGACGCGCTCACGCTCAGCTTCCGCTTGCGCCAGGGCGTGCGGTTCCATGACGGCGCCACCTTGACATCGGCCGATGCCGCCGCCAGCCTCAGGCGGCTGCAGGCGGAGGCGTCGCCGAAAGCGAACGAGTTCGCGGTGATCGACGCCGTCGACACACCCGACGACCAGACGCTGGTGCTGCGTCTCGGTCAGCCGGCCCCGGCGCTGCTCGACTCGCTGGCGAGCGGCTGGGGAGCGATCCTCCCCGCGGCGCTGATCGAGGCCGGTCACGACTTCGGGAACCGGCCCATCGGCACGGGACCGTTCGTCTTCCGCGAGTGGGTGCGCGACAGCTTCGTGCGGCTCGTCGCCAACCCCGACTACTATCACGGGGTGCTCGCGCAGGGGGCACCCGGCGTCGACGAGGTGGTGATCCGCTTCGTGCCCGACAGCACGGTCCAGTGGCAGGGATTGCGGACCGGCGAGTTCCACGTCGCACTCGACATCGCCTCGGTCGACTGGCCCGTCGTCGAGGACGATGAGCGCTTCGTCCTCGAGCAGCGGCCGTCGGGGCTCGCGCTGGTGGCGGCCATGAACAATCGGCGGCCGTACCTCGACGACGCCGACGTGCGCCGCGCCCTGAACCTGGCGGTGGACGCCGAGACCATCATGGACGTCGCGTACGGCGGCGGCTACACGATCGGCACGTTCATGGAGGCCGGCAGCCACTGGGTGCCCGACACGATCGAGCCCTATCCGTACGACCCGGAACGGGCCCGCGACTTGCTGCGCACTGCCGGCGTGCCGCCCGGCTGGACGCTCGACATGGCCCTGCCGCAGCCGTACGACGAGCACATCGTGGCCGGGCAGATGATCCAGGACTACCTGCGCGACGTCGGCGTGGGCACCGAGATCCGGATCGTCGAGTGGGGCGTGTGGCTGGCCGAGGTGTTCCGCGGCCCGCGCGACTTCGACCTGACCATCGTCGGTCACACCGGCAAGCTCGACGCCAGCGGGCGCCTGAGCGGCTACGGTCACCCGGATGCCACTTACGGCGGCTTCGATGCCCCCGAGGTCGCGGCGTGGATCGACCGCGCCGCCGAGACCGCCGACCGCGACACGCGCCGCGAGCTCTATGCCTTGGCGCTCGAGCGCCTGCACGCCGAGGCTCCGTTCATCTACATCGGCACACCCTTCACCACCTTCGCGCGGGCCGCACGTGCCGAGGGCTTCTGGATCACGCCGCTGCTCGACACGTTCGACCTGCGTAGCCTCACGCTCGATTGAGCGCCTGCGCCTGCGCCGGCCGCCCGGGGCCGCCGTCGTAGGCTGGGCCTGCGTCCCATGCTGCGATTCGCGCTCACCCAGACGCTCAGCGTGGCCATCACCCTGGTGGTGGTGCTGTCGCTGGTCTTCGTCGGCATGCGCGCGCTCCCGGGCGACGCCGCGGCCATCCTGAGCGGGCTCGATGCCGAGCAGGCCCAGGTCGAGGCGCTGCGGCGCGAGCTCGGACTCGATCGTCCGCTGATCGTCCAGTACGGCGCCTATTGGGTCGACCTGCTGCGCGGCGACCTGGGGCATTCGATCCGCGAGCGCCGCCCGGTCAGCGAGGTGCTGCGCGAACGCATGCCGGTGACACTGGCCCTGGCCGGCGCGGCCTTCGGGCTGTCGCTCGTGGTGGGGCTGGGCGTGGGGTTGCTGGCGGGCCGGCGCCCGGGCAGCACCGCGGACGGTGTCGCGCTGGGCTTCACCACCGTGGGGCTGGCGCTTCCGGAGTTCTGGTTCGCGTTCTTGTTGATCCTGCTCTTCGCGGTGCAGCTCGGCGCCTTCCCGGTGATCGGCTTCCCGGTCGAGGGCGCGCTCGCCCTGCGCCTGTGGCACCTGACCTTGCCGGCCCTGACGCTGGCCATCCCCCGGGCCGCGCAGATCGCCCGGCTGGCGCGGGCGCGGCTGCTCCAGGAGGCGGCCGCCGACTACGTCCGCACGGCTCGCTCCAAGGGTGTGCGACCGCGCGCGCTGACGCGCCACGTCGCCGCCAACGCGCTTCCGGGGCTCCTCCCGCTGCTGGCGCTCGAGCTGGGCGGGCTGCTGACCGGCACCATCGTCGTGGAGCAGGTCTTCGGCCTGCCGGGGCTGGGGCTCACCCTGCTGGGCGCCATCGGCGCACGCGACTATGGCGTGGTGCAGGGCGTGACGATCGTGGCAGTGGTCGTCTACATCGCCGTGAACATGCTGGCCGACGCGCTCCAGGTGCTCGTCGACCCGCGCCTGAGGTACGCATGAGCCGCGTCCGCATCGGGGCGGCGCTGGCCGCGCTGATCGTGGCCTCTGCGCTGGTGGGTCCGTGGCTGATGCCGCACGACCCGATCCGCCCCGACTACGCAGCGCGCTACGCCGCTCCCTCGGCCCAGCACTGGTTGGGGACCGACGGCCTGGGTCGTGACGTGCTGGCGCGTTCGCTGAGCGGGGGGCGCGTGTCGCTGGCGATCAGCGCCGGCGCCACCGTCTTGACACTGGTCCTCGGGCTCGTGGCGGGCCTCGTGGCGGTGGGCCTGCGCGGCACCGTGGACGTGGTCCTGACGCGCGCATTCGATGCGCTGCTCGCCTTCCCGGGCTTCCTGCTCGTGCTGCTGCTGGTGGCCATCCTCGGCGGCGGCGTCTGGCAGACGATGCTGGCGCTGGGGGTGGCGGGCTCGCCGCTCTACTTCCGGCTGGTGCGCGCCTACGCGCGCTCCGAGTTGGGACGCGACTACGTGTTGGCCGGCGCGGCGCTCGGCGCCTCGCGAGCGCGGCTGCTGCTGCGCCACGCGCTGCCGAACTTCATCGGCGTGCTGGCGGTGCAGGCGGCCTCGACGGCCGCGACGTTCCTCCTGGTGGAGGCCTCGCTGTCGTACCTGGGGCTCGGTGTGCCGCTGCCCACACCGTCATGGGGCAACGTGCTCCAGGACGCACGCTCGTTCCTCACACGGCAACCCTGGGCGGCGCTGGGGCCGGGGCTGGTGTTGGCGAGCGCGGCGCTGGCCCTGCAGTTCCTCTCGGACGGCTTGCGCGACCGCTTGGATCGGCGCACCTGAGCCCAGCGGCATGGCCGACGCGTATGATGCCGGCCATGGCTACCTGGCTCCTCGGTGCGGACGGTCAGCTGATCAACCTCGATGTGGTCGAGCACCTCGACGTCCTCGACGTGTTCCCCGAGGACGCCGCGGCCGAGGCGGTCACCTCCGGCGAGGCCGAGCCTGCCTACACCGAACTGGTCGCGTTCATGCCCTCGGGCAACGAGCTGGTGTTGTTCGACGACGAGGACGCCGACGTCGTGATGCACGCGTTCGACCTGCTCAAGCACTACCTCGTCTCGCCGCGCTTCGAGGCGGTCCACGCCGGTCAAGTGCTCAGCGTGCAGGACCTGATCGATCTGGCGAGTGCCCAGAAGAACTGAGCGGCCGTCCGCCGCTGCTCGGCGCACCACACGAGCGCACGCCGCGGTCCTCGGGCCCGACTGCGGGTGCTTCCGCGGGTCCGGCTGCGGGCCCTTCCGCGGTCGCGGCCGCCTGGGCCGCTGCCAGGGCGTCTCGGTAGCGTGCACCCGAGTCGCCGAGCGCGCCGCTCACGTCGCTGGCGGCGCACACCACCGCCCGCTCGAGCGACGGCAACGCCTGCTCGCCGAAGCGGATGGCGGGCCCGGAGAGGCTGAGGGCGCCGACGAACGCGTCGCCGGGACCGAACACGGGTGAGGCAACCGCGGCAGTGTCTGAGATCGCGCGGCCGATCGACGACAGCGCCACGAGCCGCTGGCGGACCGCGTCCGGGTCGGGCGCGGCCGGCTCGGTGAACACTTCGATCACCCGGCCCGACGCGCCGGTGTCGAACTGGAAGTGCGTGCCCACCTGCACGAAGTGGAGCAGCCGGTGCTGGCGCGAGTTGGCGCGGTAGAGGCACACGCGCTGGTCGCCCTCGCGCACGTAGAGCGAGGCGCTCTCGCCGGTCTCCCGCGCCAGGCGCTCGAGCACGGGCATCACGTGATCGCCGAGCTCGAACGAAGCCAGGTACCGAGCGCCGAGTCGGGCCAGCGCCGGCCCCAATCGGTAGCGGCCGTCGCTCCCGCGGCGCAGGAAGGCCGCGCGCTGGAGCGACGCGGCGAGCCGCAGCACGGTGCTCTTCACCAGGCCCGTGGCCTGGGCGAGCTCGCTCAGACTCAGACTGCTGCCGGCATGGTCGAACACGTCGAGCAGCGCGAGCGCGCGATCGACCGCGGCGACGCCGTCACGATGCGCCATCGCCTCGCCTCCAGCCGACCAGCATGGGTTTGACAACCGCACGGGGCATGGTGTTGACTACCCTATCACTCAGCGCAACACGGTTGCGCCCAGCGCAACGCTCAGCGGAGCCAACGCGCAGCGAAGCAAGGAGGCCTCGATGCGCCACGGCGCAGCCGCAGCCCGACCCGATCGCTCAGAGCCGGACACCGGCGCATGAGTGTTCGCCCGATACCCGAGCGCGACGCGAATCGCGCGCGCATGGAGGCGGCCATCGGCGCCGCCTGGCCCGAGCTCGAGGCCTTCGCGCTCGACCTCCACGCCCACCCCGAGCTCGCCTTCGAGGAACGGCGCAGCGCCGCCGCCCTCGTCGCAGCGCTGGAAGGCGCCGGCTTCGAGGTCGAAGTGGGCGCCGGCGGCCTCGACACCGCCTTCGTGGCACGTCATCGCTTCGGGCCCGGCGGCCCGCGCCTCGCGCTGCTGGCGGAGTACGACGCGCTCCCGCAGCTGGGCCACGCCTGCGGCCACAACCTGATCGCCACTGCCGCGCTGGGCGCAGCGCGCGCGCTACGCAGCGCTCTCGCAGCCGACGCCGGTGAGCTGCTGGTGATCGGCTGCCCGGCCGAGGAGGGGGGCGGCGGCAAGATCTTGCTGCTCGAGGCCGGCGTGTTCGCTGGGGTGGACGCGGCGCTGATGTTCCACCCGGGGGCCCGCACGATGACCATCCGGGGCGCGCTCGCGGCGACGCGGATCACCATGCGCTTCTACGGCAAGGCCGCGCACGCGGCAGGCGCGCCCGAGCTCGGCATCAACGCGCTCGACGCCTGCATCCTCACCTTCAACGCCATCAACGCCCTGCGCCAACACGTCAAGGACGAGACCCGCATCCACGGCATCATCAGCCACGGCGGCAGCGCGCCCAACATCGTGCCGGAGTACGCCGAGGCGAAGTTCCTGATCCGTCACCGCCGCAGCGAGGAGGTGGCCGCGCTCAGGGAGCGCGTGCTCGCCGCAGCCCGCGGCGCCGCCGCAGCGGTTGGCGCGCGCTTCGAGTTCGACGAGGGCCTAGCCTACAGCGAACGCAAGGTGAACGTGCCGCTGGCGAACCGCTTCGCCGAGCACCTCGAGGCGCAGGGCGAGCCGGTGAAGGCCGCGCCCGCCGTCGGCGGCGTCGGATCGTCGGACTTCGGCAACGTCAGCCAGGTGCTGCCGGCCATCCACCCCTACGTGGCGATCGTGCCAGAGGGCGTATCGGCCCACACGCCCGACTTCGCCGCCGCCGCCGCGAGCCCCGCCGGCTTGCGCGGCCTGCGGCTCGCCACGGTCGCTCTCGCCGCCACGGCCGCCGACCTCTTCACCGAACCCGAGCTCCGCGAAGCCGTCCGGGCCGACTTCGAGGCCACCCGTACCGCAGGAGGTACCACATGACCAAGCCGACCACCCTCCGCCGAAGGCTCGCGACGGCGCTGTGCGCCGTGCTGCTGTTCGGCCTCGCGAGCGCCCAGAGCGAGATCGTGATCGCGCAGGGCGTCGACGTGACCGGCTTCGACCCGCACGGGCACCACACCACCGCCGTCGAGGCCGTCCACGTGAACCTGTTCGACTACCTGCTCTTCCGCAACGCCGAAGGCACCCTGGAGCCGGCCTTGGCGGTCGCGTGGGAGCCGGTCGCCGACGACGCCTGGCGCTTCGAGCTGCGTCAGGGCGTGCTGTGGCACGACGGCGAGCCGTTCACGGGCGAGGACGTCAAGTTCACCCTCGAGCGGGTGGCCAACGACTCGTCGCTGCAGCCGTACGATTCGTACCGCCTGATCCGCGAGGTCGAGGTCGTGGGCCCGCACGAGATCATCATCCACACGCATGGACCCGACCCGTTGCTGCTCAACCGCGTCGGCCGCCTCAGCTCCGGCATCGTGCCCAAGCATCACGTGGAGGCGATCGGCTGGGAGGCCTTCAACGAGGATCCGATCGGCACCGGCCCCTATCGTCTGGTCGAATGGCGCCGCGACGACCGCATCATCCTCGAGGCCTTCGACGACCACTGGCGCGGCCGGCCGGCCTTCGATCGCGTCGTCCACCGCACCATCCCCGAGGACAGCACCCGCGTGGCCGAGCTGATCGCCGGCGGCGTGCACATCGCCACCAACATCCCGCCGCAAGACGTCGACCGCGTCACCGCATCGGGGGCGGCGATCGTCGACCTCCAGCCGACCACGCGCGTGATGATGCTGATCATGAACACGCACGAGGACGCCCTCACCGGCGACCCGCGCATCCGCGAGGCGATCGAGCTCGCCATCGACAACCAGCTGCTGGTCGACGCCGTCATGGACGGCCTCGGCGTGCCCACCCTGGCGCGCGTCAGCCCCGGCATCGGCGGTTCGCCGCTCGAGCTGTGGAACACCTACAGCTACGACCCCGAGCGGGCGGTGGAGCTGATCCGCGAGGCCGGCTACGAGCCGGGCGACATCACCATCAAGGTCGAGGGCCCCGCCGGCCGCTACCCGCTCGACAGCGAACTGGCCGAGGTGATCGCGCTGATGCTCGAGGAGATCGGTGTCAACACCGAGATCGAGGTGCTCGAGTGGAGCGCCTTCCAGAGCCGCATCTGGAACGCCGACAACATCACCCACTTCGCGCTGATGGGCCTGGCGAACTCGATGTTCGACAACTGGTTCAGCATGCGCGCGATCCAGTGCGGCGGCGCGTACCGCAACCGCGTCCACTGGTGCAACGAGCGCTTCGACGAACTCATGGCGCTGGCCGAGAACGAGGTCGACCTCGCGCGCCGCACCGAGTACCTCACCGAGGCAACCTACCTGGTCCTCGAGGAGCGCCCCTGGATCACCCTGTTCCAAAGTCAGGTGCTCGTCGGCACCGCCGTCGACATCGAATGGCGGCCGCGCCAGGACGAGCTCCTGTGGATGTTCGCGGCACAGCGCGTCGACTGACGCACGAACCTCATAGCACGGTCGCGCGACCCGACGGGCCAACGCCGGGGGGTCGCGCGACCCGTATACTCTTGCGTACCCGCCCGCCACCCTTCCTCGTCGCCGCACGTCGGACCGTGCCACCGGTATCTCTGTCATGACCGCGTATATCCTCCGCCGACTGCTCCAGATGATCCCGGTCGTGCTCGGGATCACCCTCATCGTGTTCGTGCTGGTGCGGGTCTCGGGCGACCCGGTGGTGCTGCTGCTACCGGAGGACGCCGAGCAGTGGCAGGTCGAGGCGCTGCGCGAGGCGCTGGGGCTCGACCGACCCATCGCGACGCAGTACGTCATGTACCTGCGCGACCTGCTCCGGGGCGACTTCGGCACCTCCTTGCGCTACACGAACCAGGCGGCCCTGCCGATCGTCCTCGAGCGGCTTCCCGCCACCTTGCAACTCACGCTCGCGGCGCTGGTGGTGGCGTTGGTCGTCTCCTTCCCCCTCGGGATCCTCGCGGCCGTGTACCGCAACCGCTGGCCCGACGTCACGGCGACCAGCTTCGCGGTGCTCGGCCAGGCGATGCCCAACTTCTGGCTCGGGATCATGCTGATCCTGCTGTTCTCCGTCACCCTCGGCTGGTTGCCGGTCTCGGGACGCGGCGGCCTGGCCGCGCTGGTGCTTCCCGCCTTCACCCTCGGTACCGCGCTCGCCGCCCTCCTCACGCGCCTCATGCGCTCGAGCCTGCTCGAGGTCCTCAACCAGGATTACGTCCGCACCGCCACCGCCAAGGGCCTACAGCGCCGCATCGTGCTGCTCAAGCACGCGGTACGTAACGCCCTGCTCGCCTACGTGACCGTGCTCGGGCTGCAGGTCGCCACGCTGATGGCGGGCGCCGTCGTCACCGAGCAGGTGTTCGCCTGGCCCGGCATCGGCCTGCTGGCCATCCAGGCGATCAACTCGC
>SLRS01000252.1 GCA_007130855.1 Trueperaceae bacterium
AGCCGGGCCCTGGTAGCATGCGCTCGCGCATGCACGACGCCGTCCCCATCCTCGATCTGCGCGCCGAGCTCGCCGAGCTGCGCCCGGCGCTCGACGCGGCCATCGCGCGGGTGCTCGACAGCGGCCAGTTGGTGCTGGGGCCGGAGGTGGAGGCGTTCGAGGCCGAGGCCGCGCACTACCTCGGCGCCCGCTGCGCCGTCGGCGTCAACTCGGGCACCGACGCCCTGGTGATCGCGCTGCGGGCGCTGGCGATCGGCCCGGGCGACGAGGTGATCACCACCCCGTTCAGCTTCGTGGCGAGCAGCGAGGCGATCCAACTCGTCGGCGCGGTGCCGGTGTTCGTCGACCTCGCCGCGGACGCCTTCACGCTCGACGCCGCCCTCGTCGAAGCCGCCATCACGCCGCGCACCGCGGCGCTGCTGCCGGTGCACCTCTACGGCGACGCCGCCGCCATGGCCGCGCTGCTGCCGCTGGCGCGGCGCTTCGGCCTGCGCGTGGTCGAGGACGCCGCGCAGGCGTTCGGGGCGCGCTACCCGCAACGCTGCCAGGGCTGCACCTGCCCGCGGGGCGAGGCCGCGGAGCTGGCGGGCCGGCGCCTGGGGACGCTCGGCGACGTCGGGGCGGTGTCGTTCTACCCCACCAAGAACCTCGGCGCGCTCGGCGACGCCGGGCTGTTGGTCACCGACGACGAGGCGCTCGCCGCGTTCGCGCGCAAGCTCCGCAACCACGGTAGTAAACACCGTTATCAGCATGAAACGCTCGGGTACAACTCGCGCCTGGACGCGCTCCAGGCCGCCGCCCTGCGGGTGAAGCTGCCCTACCTCGAGGGCTGGACGGCGCTCCGGCGGGCGCTGGCCGCGCGCTACGACGAGGCGCTGGCCGGCGTCCCCTTTCTCACGCTGCCGCCGGCGTCGAGCGAGCACGTCTACCACCAGTACACGGTGCGCATCGCGGGCGGCCGCCGCGACGCCGTCGCCGAGCGGCTGCGGCGCGCGGGCGTCGCCAGCAGCGTGCACTACCCCACGACGCTCGAGGCCTATGGCGGGCGCGTCCACGGCGAGCTGACCAACGCCCACGCGGCGGCGGCCTCGGTGCTGTCGCTGCCGCTCTTCCCGAGCCTCGGCGCCGCGCGCCAGGAGCGCGTGGTGGCCGCGCTGCGCGAGGCGCTCGCCGACTGAGCCCGCGCCCGCGCGGCGGCGTTGGTCGCGCCCGGCCTTGTGCCCAGCCGCCTCGGCATGGTTCGATGAGCACGCCCCGTCGGAGCAGCGCGGTGGCGACCCTCGAACCAGGTCAGGTCGGAAGAAGCAGCCTTAAGGGGTGATCGTCAGGTGCCGTTGCCAACCGGCGGGGTCTTGTCGTCCCCCAACCGCGAGCGGATCCGCTCCAGCCACGCCGGCGCGCCCGCCTCGATCAGGTCGAGCACCCGTTCGAAGCCCTCGTCGCCACCGTAGTAGGGATCGGGGACCTCGGCCGCCGCGGCGTCGGTCCCCAGGTACAGGTGGGCGCCGGGATGCTCGCCCACCACCTGGCGCACACGCCGCAGGTTCCCCCGATCCATCGCCAGCAGCAAGTCGGCCCCGGCGTCCGCTTGCGTCAGCGCGCGCGCGCGCTGACCGGCGAGGTCGTAGCCGCGCCGGCGCGCCGCCGCCTGCGCGCGCCGATCGGGCGGCTCGCCGGCATGGCCCCCGTAGGTCCCGGCCGAGTCGACCTCGACGCGATCGCCCAGGCCGGCCTCCTCGAGCCTGCGCCGCAGCACGGCCTCGGCCAGCGGCGAGCGGCAGAGGTTGCCCATGCACACCACCACCACGCGCAGCGGCCCGGGAGCCCCGGCGCTCACGCCTTGATCCCCGGGCGCGAGCGGTAGATGCGGGTCACGTCGGCGATGCGCTCGACGCTGGCCTTGATGTGCTCGATCTCCTGCTGGTCCTTCACGTCGATGCGCACGTAGATGCGCGCCCGCATGGCGTTCTGGACGTCGGCCGCCACCCGGGTGGCCGACTTGTTCATCCCGGCGATCACGTCGAGCACGTCCTTGAGCAGCCCCGGCCGGTCCACCCCGATGATCTCGAAGTCGACCGGGAAGACCTCACCCGCGGGCGTGTCCCAGGTGACGTTCACGAGCCGCGCCTCGTCGGCAACCATCAGGTACTTCACGTTCGGGCAGTCGACGCGGTGCACCGTGACGCCGCGGCCGCGCGTGATGTAGCCCACCACGTCGTCGCCGCGCACCGGCGCGCAGCACTGCGCCAGCTTGGCCGGCGCGTCGATCCCGTCCAAGAAGACCCCCGAGACGCTCTTCTTGGGCGCGCTCGGGACCGGCGCCGGCCGCACCAGGCGCGCGCTATCGGGTGGCGAGAGCAGATCGGCGACGCTCTTCGTCGCCAGGCGCTTGGCCGCGATCGCCAGGTAGAGGTCCTCCGGTCCGTCGCTGCCGAGCAGCTCGCGCGCGGCCCGCTCCAGCTTGGCCTTGGTGGTCAGCGACGCGACCGGCAGGTCGCGCCGGCGCAGCGCCCGCTCGAGCATCTTGCGCCCGACCTCGAGCTGGCCGGCACGCTCCTGCTGGCGGAAGTAGTGACGGATCTTCTGCTTCGCCGAGCGCGTCACCACGATGTTGAGCCAGTCCGACGACGGGCCGTACTGATGCGAGCGGTTGGTGAGCACCTCGACGCGATCGCCGGTCTTGAGCTTGTAGGTCAGCGGCACGATCTCACCGTTGACGCGCGAGCCGATGCAACGGTGGCCGACCTCGGTGTGGACCTGGTAGGCGAAGTCGATCGGCGTCGAGCCGCGCGGCAGGTTCACCACGTCGCCGGCGGGCGTGAACACCAGCACGCGCTCCGCGAGCAGGTCGGACTTGACCGCATCGATGAACGCCCCCGCCGTCTCGACGCTGGTGTCGACGTCGAGCAGCTGCTGCATCCAGGCGAGGCGCTTCTGGACCTCGGCCACGTCGTCGATGCCCTGCTTGTATGCCCAGTGCGCGGCCACGCCGAACTCCGCCACCTCGTGCATGCGGCGGGTCCGGATCTGCACCTCGATCGGCTGCCCCAGGAAGCCGATGACCGTGGTGTGCAGCGACTGGTAGCCGTTGGGCTTGGGCACCGCGACGTAATCCTTGAAGCGGCCGGGGATCGGCGTCCAGAGGCTGTGCACGATGCCCAGGGCGCGGTAGCAGACGGCCTTCTCGGTCTCGTCGCCGGTCAGGTCGAAGTAGCCCGCACTGCCGTTCGCCTCGGCTCCCGGCGTGTCGAGGATCACGCGGATGGCCATCAGGTCGAAGATCTGGTCGAGGTGCTTGCCGTCGCGCTCCATCTTGCGATGGATGCTGTAGAGGTGCTTGCTGCGACCGGCCAGGTCGTAGCGCAGGCCCTCGCCGGCCAGCCGCGTCGCGAGCAGGTCGATCGACTCGCGCACGTACGTCTCGCGCTCGTTGTGGCGCATGCGGACCTGGCGCTGCAGCTGCCGGTAGCGCTCGGGCTCGAGGTAGTTGAAGGCGAGGTCCTCGAGCTCGCTCTTGATGTGGTTGATGCCCAAGCGGTGTGCCAGCGGCGCGAAGATCTCCAGCGTCTCAAGCGCGATGCGCTGCTGCTTCGGCTCGGGCAGCGCCGCCAGCGTGCGCATGTTGTGCAGCCGGTCGGCCAGCTTCACCAGGATGATGCGCACGTCGCTGACCATCGCGAGCAGCATCTGGCGCAGGTTCTCGGCCTGCTCGTCCTCGTAGACGCGCACCGCGAGCTTGCTGATCTTGGTCTCGCCCTCGACGATGCGCCGGACGGTGACGCCGAAGCGCGCCTCGATGTCGTCGAAGGTCACGTTGGTGTCCTCGACGGTGTCGTGCAGCAGGCCGGCCACGAGCGCATCGGCATCGAGCCGCATCTCCGCCAACAGCGCCGTCACCGCCACCGGGTGCGTGATGTAGGGTTCGCCGGTCCGGCGCTGCACGCCGCGATGCGCCGCCTCCGCCACCTCGAACGCGTCCGCGAGCCGGGCGCGGTCCGGCGCCGGCAGGTAGGAGGTCTGCTCTTGGAGGCTCGACAGCAGTCGCTGCATCTCGACCTGGCAGTCTAGCACCGCGTCTCGGGCGGCGGGGAATCGCTTGGGACGCGCGCGCTCAGGCGACCCGCAGGCGCAGCAGCATCACCCCGCCCACCAGCGCCAGCCCCACGGTCCCGGCCCACGGCCCCAGCCACACCGGCACCACGCCGGTCTGGGCGAAGAGCTGGCCGAAGGTGAGCAGCAGGTACCAGGCCAGCGTCACGACCAGCGACAGGCCGAAGGCGACGCCGCGCGAACGGGCATAGCCGAGCGACAGCGGCACCGCGACGAGCAGCAGCGTCAGGTTCGCGACCGACTCGGCCAGCTTGCGCTGCAGCAGCACGGCCGCCTGGCGCCGCTGTCCGAACGGCAGCGCGCGGTCGGCCGCATCGGCGGCGAGGTCGGTGAGCGAGCGCGCGTCCTCGAAGCCGCCGCCGCTGAAGCGCGCGATGAGCTCCTCTTGCGACAGCGAGAGCGTCACCTCGAGCGGCGCCTGCGGGTCGCTGGCGCGCGCGTCGAGGCGTACCAGCGCCCGCAGCGTGGTGGCGGCGTCACCCGGGTCGTCGAGGGCGCCGAGGTCGAGCCGCTGGGTGCGGTAGCCGTAGAGCACCAGGGCGTCGTCGGCGAAGGCGCCACGCTCGGCGCGTACCAGCGTCAGCACGTCGCCCTCCCAATGCTCGAGCCGCACCTGCGAGAGCGTCCCGTCACGGGCGGCCGCCTCGAAGGTGAGCGACAAGTCGCCGACCGGCAACTGCTGCCCCACCAGGCGGAACAGGCCCGACTGGCCCGCTGTCAACGACCAGTACAGGTCGACCACTGCCAAGTTGGCGCGCGGCACCACCCACTGGTTGACGGCCAGCGAGACCGCGCCCGTCAGCGCGCCCAGCACCACGAACACCGCCGCGGCGCGGCGCAGTGCGACGGCGCCGGCCTGGATCGCGGTCAGCTCCTGGTCGGTCGCCAGCCGCCCGAACACCAGCAGCACCGCCAGCACGAGCGCGATCGGCGCCACCATCACCAGCGCCTGCGGCAACAGCAGCGCCATCCACCACGCCAACTCCGGCACCGGCGTCCCGACGATCCACTGCAACCTGGGCAGCACGCCGCTCACCACCGCCAGACCGCCGTAGAGCAGCAGGCCGAAGACGAACGGCGGCAGCGCCTCGAGCAGCAAGTAGCGGTCGATGCGGGTCACCACCACAGCACCCACGGTCCCTCCCGACGGGGCATGCTACCAACGCCCGGCGGCCTCACCGGAGCAGGTCCTCGAGGCTCGGCTCGCGCACGGCCACGCGGAAGGCGAGCGAACTCGTCACGCTGCCGTCGCTCTCGCTGCGGTACGCCACGTCGAGCGTGCCGTAGCGACCGGCCCACACCAGCGCCAGCCCGTGGGCCCGCAGGATCGGCCAGCCGCTCCCGCGCAGCGCGGGCCACACGTCGTACGCCAGGTAGGGCCGCAACTCGATCCCCTGCTCCGGCCAGCGCAGCGGCCCGCCCACGGCCAGCGTCAGGTCGCGGATCCCGACCGCGCCCGGCACGAGGCCCAGCGTCGCGCCGAGCCCGAGCTCGGGCGCCGCATCGGGCCAGCGCGCCTGCACGCCGAGGCGCACGAAGGCGTCGCGCTCGGCGCGCGGATCGAGCCACCCGGCGAGCTCGATGGTGCCGGACCAGGCCAGCGTCACCCCGGCATCGCCGAGCGCCTCCGGCGCCGTGCGAGCCACGAGCCGCAGCCGCTGGATCCCATTGCGCCGACCGGGCCGCAGGCGGTCGGGCAGCCAGCTGTAGCGCGCGTCGAGATCGAGGCGCCAGGCGTCCTCGAGGCCGCGCGCCACGAGCAGCACGCTGGTCAACTGGCGCGGCTCCACCCGATCGACCTCGGTGTCGAAGGGGCTCCTCCCCGACACGCCGCGATAGGCGTGCGTGAGCGACACCGACAGCCGGGGCCGGCGCAGATCCCAGCGCGGCGTCACGCCCCACCACTGCTGCGCGGCGGGCAGTGCCGCGTAGCCGCTCGCGCCGCCCTCGAGTCGCGCGCGCACCAGGCCGAGCTCGGACTGCGGGCCGGCGACGTCGAGCCGCAGGGCCACGAGCGCTCGGGCACTGGCGCGCTCCACGCCGTCGAGACGCTGCGCGGTGAGCGCCAGCGCCGTCTCGACGCGCCCCGCCCGCGCGCCTGCCGGCAGCGCCGTCAGGCTCTGGTCGGGGCCGTAGCTCAGCGCGATCACGGCGTCTTGCAGCGGCTCGTCCTGACCCGCCGACAAGCGCTGCGAGAGGGTCAGGATGAGGCCGTCGGCCAAGGGACGCACGGCCCGGGTTCGCAACTCGATCCCACCCGAGGTCAGGCTCAGCGCCAGGCTCGCCTGCTCGTCGGCCGCCGCGATCGTGGCGCGCAGCCGCGGCGGCTCCAGGTCGGTGAAGGCCAGGTCGGCAGCCAGGCGCACGCCCTGCTCGACCCGCTCGGGCAGCACGAGCAGCCAGCCGCGGCGCTCGTCGCGCAGCAGCGACAGCGGCAGCCGCACCTGCTCGAGCGCCGCCTCGCTCAGCGTCAGGTGCGCGGGCAGGGGCAGCCGCAGGCCGTCGACCAGCAACGCGCCGCGCTCGAGCCGCAGCTCGGCCTCGTCGAGGGCGTAACTCGCCGCCTCGCCCTCGAGTCGGATGCCCGCCTGGCTCGGCGGGCAGTCGCAGGTGCTCAGGACCACCCCTCGGCCGCTCAGCAGCCGACCGTCGAACGAACCCTCCCCCAGGTCGAGGCGCAGCGATGGGGTGGCGATCACCAGCCCGGCACCGGTGAGGAGGCCGTCGGCCACGCGCAGCTCCAGCCAGTCGGCGAGGCCCACCAGCCCCTCGCCGGTCAGCGTGGCGACCTCCAGCCGCAGGCCCTCGGCGCTGGCGTGGAGCCGCTGCGCCCCGAGCAGCCACGCGCCCGAGCGGACTTCGGCCCCCTCGCCGGTCACGCGCGGTCGGCCGTCGATCCCCTCGAGCTCCAGCGATTCGGCGCGGATGATGATGCGCTCGCCCGCCACCTCGAGGCAGACGCCGCCCCCGAAGCGGACCGAGTCGGCGGCGCGGTCGGTGCGCAGCTCCTCGAACACCACCCGGCCGAGGTCCTCGATCGCGAACTCGCTGGCGCCCGGCACCACCGCGCAGCCCTCGAGCTGCGCGAACGCCGAGGGCAGCGCGAGCAACGCGAGCAACGCCAGCAGCAACCACCAGGCGGATGCGCGCCCGCTACCAGCCCTCGAGCTCACTCCTCGCTCGCGGCCGCGACGCGCGCGCGCAGGTCGTCGTCGAGCGTGGTGGAGGCGTCGTAGCCGATGATCGCCAGGTCGTCGTCGCGCTCCGGCGTGAGCTGCAACGGTGCGCCGAACCGGTCGGCGCGGAGCGTGACGGGCCCGTCGACGTAGCGGTAGGGCGGGAGCAGCACCACCCTCCCGCCCTCTGCCTCGTACCAGATGCCCTGTGCGACGAGCTCCGGCGCGTCGCTGTGCACCTCACCGCGCGCCAGCAGCCAGCCGTCGTCGGCGTCGTAGCGCAGCGTCTGCGCCGTGACCGCGCCGGCGGACGTGGTCAGGGT
Source organism: Trueperaceae bacterium (assembly GCA_007130855.1). Classification (GTDB taxonomy): domain Bacteria; phylum Deinococcota; class Deinococci; order Deinococcales; family Trueperaceae; genus CSSed10-48. Next base: position 7,610 of record SLRS01000252.1, read on the forward strand.
CACGCCGCCGGCGGCATGCAGGCGCCGCTCGGCCAGGTCGAGCGTCAGCCGCGGCGCGAACACGCCTCCGAAGGGCCCGCTGACGTGCGCGTCGGTCGCCTCGAGCAGCTGGCCTTCGGCGTAGCGGAGCCAGGCGGCCTCCAACCGCAGGCCGCTCCCCCGGTCCACCACCTCGCCCCCCTCGGGGAGCTCGGTGAAGCCCGTCGCCAGGTCGAAACGTTGCGTCCCGTGCGCCGTGACGCTGAGTTCCGCGAAGGGGCTCAGCGCTTGGCCGCTCGCGAACGCGACGAGCCCGGCGAGCGCCACGGCCACCGTCGCGCGCGCGAACGCGGACGCAGGCGCCAGCGCCGAGCCAGGCCTGCGCCCGAGCGACGCGAAGCAGCGAGGCATGCCGGTCATGCTGCCAATCTACCCGGAGTGCGGCACACGCCTGACCGACTCGCTCGGGTCGCGCTTCACCGGCCGCTCACGGTTGCCTCACGACCAGCGTCGGCCTCAACGCCGGCCGCGTCCGCCTCGGCGGCTTCGCGCACGGGCTCGTCGGGCTCCAGTACGAAGGTGAAGCGGGCGTCGAAGGGCCGCGCTGCCAACAGCGCCTCACCCTCGGCGGCGGACGTGCGCAACACCTCGTCGACCACCTCCGCCACGCTCAGCACCCGGCCGCGGTCGAGGAACGAGCTCCCCACCGACACCAGCCGCCCCATCGGCGTCTCGCCCCGCAGCGTCAGCCCGGTCGCGACGCTGCGTTGCGCCTGGCGCCAGGCCTCGGGCGGGACGCCCTCCGCCTGCACCCGCTCGAGCTCGGCGTCGGCCACCTCGAGCACCAGCGCGAGGTCGGACGGCGTGCAGCCGAAGTACCCCTGGAAGGCGCCGAAGCCGTCGGCGGGGTCGTGCCACAGCGCGGCGCTGTCGGCCAGGCCGGGCTCCACCAGGGCCCAGAACAGGGCGCTGTTGTCGTCGTCACCGATGGTGTGGGCGAGCAGCGAGGCGGCGGTGCGGCGTGGCTCGCCGCGGCCGACGCCGGGCGCGAAGAGCGCTGCGTGGGTGCGCGTGAGGCTCGCCTTGGTGGTCCCCGCGCGGCCGCGCCTGGTCGCCGGCGGGCGCGCGTCACGCGCCGCCGCCGTGCCGCCCCAGTCGCGCGTCGCCGCCTCCAGGTGGCGCAGCGTGGCGTCCCAGTCGTAGCGGCCGGCGAGCACCACGAGTTGGTTGTCGGGCGTGTAGCGCCGTTGCCAGTAGGCGCGCATGCGCTCGGCGTCGAGACCGCCGAGCGAGGCCGCGGTCCCGAGCACCCCGCGACCGTAGGGGTGGTCGCCGTAGTACGCCAGGGCGCCCTGCTCGAACACCAGCGAGTCGGGGCGGTCGGCGTACATGGCGATCTCCTCGAGCACTACCTGGCGTTCGAGCTCGACGTCCTCGGGCCGCAGCGCCGGCCGCTGCATGGCGCACAGCAGCGCCAGCAGTTCCGGCCCGGCCTCGGGCAACACGGCGCCGTAGTACACCGTGCGCTCCTCGGAGGTGAAGGCGTTGTAGCGCGCTCCGAGCGCGTCGAAGGCGCGCGACACGTCCGAACCGCTGCGACCCTCGTCGCCCTTGAAGCACAGGTGCTCGAGGAAGTGCGAGGCCCCGTGCTCCTCCGGGCGCTCGTCGCGAGCGCCCGTCTCCACCATCACGCCCACGGCCACCGAGGCCGCCGCCGGGTTGTGCTCCCCCACCACCCGCAGGCCGTTGTCGAGCTGCGCCGTGTCGATCCGCAGGCCGCTCACGACGCCACCGCCGCGCGCTCCAGCACCGGCCCGAGCGTCACCGTGGTGAAGCGGGGTTCCGGCACACCGGCGAGGTGGGTGTTGACGTCCTCGAGGCGCAGCGCCGCGAGCGCGGCATCGACCTCGGCCAGGAGGCGCGGTCGGCCGAGCTGCATCACGTCGCTGGCGAGGCGCCCGGCACGCGCGCCCGAGGCCTCGCCCGACATCACCACCGAGGCGCGCAGCTGCACCCCGGCACGGGCGAACTCGTCGGGCTCCACACCCTCACGCAGACGCCGGATCTCGGCGGCCAGCACCTCGACCGTCTCGGCCGCGCGCTCGGGCGTGGTGCCGGCGCGCGCGGCGAGGTAGGCGTGGCCGCGGACCACCCGGGTGGAGGCCGAGACGCTGTACACCAGGCCGCGCTTCTCGCGCACCTCGCTGAACAGCCTCGCCCCCATGTTGCCGTCGAGCACCGCCAAGGCGAGCTGCTGCGGGTACCAGCCCGGGTCGTCGAGCCCGACGACGGGCGTCGCCATCGCGATGTGGACCTGCGCGGTGTCGGCGTGCACGCTGTGCTGGCCCGGCTCACGCCGGCGAGGCTCGGGCAACGGCCGCGTCGACCCGCTCCAGCTGCCGAAGGCGTCCTCGAGCAGCGCCATGAAGCGCTCGGCCTCGAAGCCGCCGGCGACGGCCAACACCGCCCCGGCGGGACCGAGCCGCGAGCGCGCCTCGGCCCGGACGGCGTCGGCGCCGAGACGCTCCAGGTGCTCGCGCTGACCGTAGGCGCTGCGGCCGTGCGGGCTCGCGAAGTACGCCTCCACCAGCGCCTCGCCGGCGCGCTGGGAGGGGTCGTCGTAGGTCGCCGCCAGGTCCTGCAGCGCCAACGCCCGCACGCCCTCGAAGGTGTCGTCGTGAAGGCCGGGCGCGCGCACCATGTCGGCGACGAGCGGCAGCACCGCCTCGGCGTCGTGCCGCAAGAAGGCGGCCGACAGGCTCAAGGTCTCGCGTCCGACGCCGCCACCGCGACGCACGCCGAGGGCGTCGAGCGCGGCGGCGTGCGCCCGTGCATCGCGCCCACCGGCACCGCGCTGGAGCCACTCGGAGAGGATCGCGGCGCAGCCGACGCCGTCGTCGGGATCGTTGGCCGATCCCACGCCCAGCATCAGCGTCAGGCTGACGGTGGCGAGCCATGGCATCGGCTCCGCGACCACCCGCAGGCCGTTGGCGAAGGTGCGGTCGAGGAGCGGGGGGGTTGGCTTGGTCACGCCGCGGAGGATAGCACCGGAGCAGCGGGCCCGACGTCGCCGTCGCCGCCGCCGAGCGCGTTCACGGCGGCTCGGAGGAGCCTGCGCGGGCGCCGGCGAGCAGCCGCCGGGTGGCCGCCGCCAGGTCGCCGCTGGCGGCCAGGCTGGTCCCCACCAGCACGGCGTCGGCCAGCCCCTGCAGCGGCACCAGCGCCGGCCCTTCGCGATAGCCGGACTCCGCCACCCAGACGGCGTCGTGGCCGCTACCGCGGCCCTGCGCGATCAGCCTCGGCGCGGTGGTCAGGTCGATGGCCAGCGTGCGCAGGTCGCGGTTGTTGACGCCGATCAGCTCGGCGCCCTGGGCCATGGCGGCGTCGAGCTCGGCCTCGTCGTGCACCTCCACGAGCGCGTCGAGCGCGAGCGCGCGGGCCGCCGCCAGGTAGTCGCCGAGCGCCTCCCCGAGCAGCGCCACGATCAACAGCACGGCGGCCGCGCCGTCCGCGCGCGCCTCGTGCAGTTGGGCGGGGTGCACCACGAAGTCCTTGCGCAGCAGCGGCAGCGTGGTGGCGCGCGCGACCGCCCGCAGGTGCGCGCGCGCCCCGCCGAAGTGCCGCTCCTCGGTCAGCACCGACACCGCCGCGGCGCCGCCGGCCTCGTAGGCGAGGGC
>SLRS01000261.1 GCA_007130855.1 Trueperaceae bacterium
CCCGCCTGGTCGCTCACCGGCGCGGTGGGGCGCGAGGGCAACCTGGTCTCGTCGATCCACCTCGACCCCGAGGAGGAGGAACGGTTCAACCAGCACCTCCAGGCCAAGTACCACGCGATCGAGGCGGCCGAGGTCCGCTTCGAAGAGTTCGAACTCGCCGACGCGCGCGTGGCGATCGTGGCCTTCGGCACCACCGCCCGCCTGGCCAAGACCGCGGTCAGCGCCGCCCGCGCCGACGGCTTCGCGCTGGGGCTCTTCCGCCCCATCACCCTGTGGCCCTTCCCCGAGGCGCAGCTGCGCGCCCTGAGCGAGCGCGTCGAGGCGCTGCTGGTGGTGGAGATGAACGCGGGCCAGATGGTGGAGGACGTGCGCCGGGTGGTCGCCGAGCGCCTGCCGGTCGCCTTCTACGGCCGCACCGGCGGGATGATGCCGATGCCCGACGAGATCCTCGAGAACGCCCGGCGTGTCGCCGACGAGATCACCGCCGGCCGCAGCGCGGCCGCCAGCCGCAGCGCGGCCACCAGCGCGGAGGAGGTGAGCGCATGACCGTCCTCGCTCCCGAGCACGCGATGACGCCCGTCTACGAGTATCCCGACTGCCTACGACACGTCGCCACCCACTACTGCCCGGGCTGCACCCATGGCGTCGCCCATCGGCTCATCGCCGAGGTGATCGACGAGATGGGGGCCGCCGAGCGCACCATCGGGGTGGCGTCGGTGGGCTGCTCGGTCTTCTCGTACCGCTACTTCAGTCTCGACTTCGCCCAGGCGCCCCACGGCCGCGCGCCGGCGATGGCCACCGGCGTCAAGCGCGCCGCGCCCGACAAGCTGGTGTTCACCTACCAGGGCGACGGCGACCTCGCCTCCATCGGCGTCGCCGAGATCTTGCACAGCGCCGTGCGCGGCGAGAACATCACCGTCTTCTTCCTCAACAACGCCATCTACGGGATGACCGGCGGCCAGATGGCCCCCACCACCCTGATCGGCCAGCGCACCTCGTCCTCCCCCGAGGGCCGCGACGCGACCCAGGGCATGCCGCTACGCATGAGCGAGCTGCTCGCCCAGGTGGACGGCTCCGCCTACGTGGTGCGCCGCAGCCTCCACGACGTGGTCCAGATCAAGCGCGCCAAGAAGGCCATCCGGCGCGCGCTGGAGGTGCAGCAGCAGGGCCTGGGGTTCAGCATGGTCGAGCTGCTCTCGAGCTGTCCCACCAACTGGGGCCTCAAGCCCGACGACGCGCTCGCGTTCATCCGCGACGAGATGGTGCCCGCCTTCCCGCTGGGCGACTACAAGGTGCCCGAGCCGGCGCAGGAAGCGGCCGCTGCGGCGCCCGCTGCGGCGCCCGCTGCGGCGCCGAGGCGCGCATGAAGGCCGACGTGGTCTTCGCCGGCTTCGGCGGCCAGGGCGTACTGTTCGCCGGACAGGTGCTCGCGCACGCCGCGCTCGACGCCGGCCTGCACACCACCTGGTATCCCTCCTACGGGCCCGAGATGCGCGGCGGCACCGCCAACTGCACCGTCGTGATCAGCGACGAGCCCATCGGCTCGCCGGTGGTGGCGCGGCCGCAGGCGGCGATCGTCATGAACCTGCCGTCGCTGGAGCGTTACGAGACGCTCCTCGAGAGCGGCGGCCTGCTGATCGTCAACGCCTCGCTGATCGACCGCGAGGTGAAGCGTGACGACCTCGACGTGATCACCATCCCCGCCGACGACGTGGCCGCCGAGCTCGGCAACCCGCGACTCACCAACATGGTGCTCCTGGGCGCATTCCTGGCGCGCATGCCGATGCTGTCGGTGGAGCACGTGGCCACCACGCTCGAGCGGGTGCTCCCGGCCCGGCACCGGCGCCTGCTGGGCGTCAACAAGGAAGCGCTGACGCAAGGGGCGGAGTTGGCGCAGGCGGCTGCGTCGCCGCTGCCGGCCGAGGAGGCCCCGGCCTCGACCTGAGCCGCACGGCGAGCCGGCTCCAGACGGCCACCCCCGCCGGATTGCGGAGGTGGCCGCGTGGAGGAGGGTACCCGCGTTCATCGGACGCGTGGCGCCCGGCCACGGGCGCACTGCGGGTGTTCCGTGGTCGGTAGACTTTGCGGTGATGGCCGACGAGCGCGAAACGAGGCGAACCCGGATGACGAGGTTGGCCGGTTGCGCTACTCGCTCCATCTGCCCCAAGCGCCCAGGTACGGAACAGACTTCGTCGCGTCCAACCGCCCGGCTCGCACCGGGCGTCCTTCCACTCTAGCGGCGCCGGTCGGCAGGGCGGTGGGATTTTCCACGTGCCGCGGCGGGCGGCGGCGGCCGCCCGGCGACGTAGCCGGCGGCAACGAGCCAGGGCCCAGGCGCACCCGAGCCTGGAGGCTGCCGGTACCATGCAGCCATGACTCACGTCCCGCGCCACCTCGTCGACGCGTTCAAGGACCAGCTCGCTCGCCTCGTCGCGATCCCCTCCGTGGGCGCCGAGGGCCGCGGCCAAGCCGAGACGGCGGCCACCGTCGGGGAGCTGCTCGGCGACCTCGGGCTCGACGTGGAGCTCCACCCGACCGCCGGCGCGCCGGTGGTATTCGCCGAGCGGCGCGTGCCGGGCGCTCCCACGGTGCTGTTCTACAACCACTACGACGTCCAGCCCGCCGACCCGCTCGAGCTCTGGAAGAGCGACCCCTTCACCCTCACCGAACGTGACGGCAAGCTCTACGGCCGCGGCGCCAGCGACGACAAGGGGCAACTCGTCTCGCGCATGATCGCGCTGCGCTGGCTCGAGGAGCGCCACGGGCGGCTGCCCTTCGGGGTGGTGTTCGCGGTCGAGGGCGAGGAGGAGATCGGCAGCCCCAACATGACCTCGTACGTAGCCGCGCAGCGCGAGCGC
>SLRS01000181.1 GCA_007130855.1 Trueperaceae bacterium
CCACCGGTGGGGCCATCGGCGTGCTGTTGTTCGTGTTCACGCAGAACGCCGTCTTCATCGCCATCACGGGTGTCGGCACCGCCATCGGACTCATCCTCGGCGCCGGCGCCGACCGGGCGAAGCGGGAGAAGCAAGCGTGACGCGGTCGAGCGTCCGTACGCTTGTCGCATGGCTGCTCCTCGCGGGCACCGCACTCGCCTGGGGATCGAGCGCGGGCGACGGGCCAAGCGCCGTCGACGTCATCTTCGAGAGCGGCGACATCGCGCTCGCCGGCACCTTGACGCTGCCCGCGGGAGCGGGCCCCCATCCGGCGCTCGTCACCATCACCGGCAGCGGGCCACAAGATCGCGACAATGCCCACCCGAGCATCCCCGGGTACCGGCCGTTCGCCTGGCTGGCCGAGCACCTGCAGGAGCTCGGCGTGGCGGTGCTGCGCTTCGACGAGCGCGGCGTGGGCGAGTCCCAGGGCGCGTTCGAGGGCGCCACGAGTGCCGACTTCGCGCTCGACGCCGAGGCGGCGATGCGCTTCCTGCGCGAGCACCGAGCCATCGATCCCGACCGCGTGGGCCTGCTGGGTCACAGCGAGGGCAGCCTCATCGCGGCGATGATCGCTGCTCGTAATCCCGACGTCGCCTTCGTGATCTCGCTCGCCGGCTCGAGCGTCGACGGCTTCACGCTGATGCGCAACCAGATCGAGAACCTCGCGTTCTCGCAGGCGCCGAGCGAGGCCTTCGCCGAACTCATCGTCCAGGCCGAGATCCGCGCCATGGAGCTCACGATGGCCGAGGACTGGGAGGCGCTCGAGGAGCACCTGTTCGAGACCTATCGGGCGCAGTTCGAGATGCTGCCCGAGGAGGCACGCCCACCAGCCGACCAGATCGAGCCCCTCGCGCTGCAGACGGCCCAGACGGAGGCCGAGGGGAGGTACCGGGACCCGTGGTTCCGCTACTTCCTGCGTCACGATCCGGGCCAGGACTGGCGCCGCGTCACGGTCCCGGTGCTCGCGCTCTTCGCCGAGCACGACTTGCAGGTCGACCCCGGACTGAACCGCGAACCCCTGGCGCGGGCGCTCGAGCGCGCCGGCAACGACGCTGCTTCGATCGTCACGCTCGGGCGGGCGAACCACCTCTTCCTCGAGATCGAGACCGGCGGCGTGCTCGAGTATCCCGACCTGGAGATGGCCTTCGCGCCGGGCTTCCTCGAGCTCGTCGGCGAGTGGCTCGAGGTCAACGTCTTGCCCTGAGGGGCGGCAAGCGCGGGTAGCTGGTCGATCGGCAGCGGCCCAGCGGCCGATCGGGTCCTGCAGATCCCGGTCGGCTGCGGGCGGCCTCAACCTGCCGGGAGGCGCCCTACGGGACGCGCTCGACGCGCGGACGCGGTGCGCAACGCGGGCCTGGGCGCCGTGGTGGCGTCAGCGGGGAGCAGGCGCGTGATGGCCTCGTGCCGGTGCGCGAAGATGCGGTCGAGCGTGCGGCCTATGAAGAGGGCGTGGGCGAGGCGACCGAGGAGGCCGAACGGCAGCGCGTAATCGACCACGTCGGTGACCAGCGTGCCGCCCTCGACCGCCTCGAAGGTGTGGGTGTGGCGCCAGCCCGCGTACGGTCCCGAGACCTGCTCGTCGACGAACCGCCGCCTCACCTCCCAGACGCTGATGAGCGTCCGCCAGCGCAGCGGCAGGCCGAAGAGGCGCAGCGTGTACTCGATGCGCGTCCCCTCGCCCATGGCGATGGGGAGCGGCGTGCGGATGCTGAAGCGCAAGAACCCCGGTGTGATGGCCTCGAGGTTGGTCGCATCGGCGAAGAAGGCGAAGACCTCGTCGAGCGGTCGTTCCACGAGCTGGCGGCGTTCGAGCCGGTAGGTGCGGGCCATGCCCGAGGTTAGGCGAGCGCGAGCCTGCGGCACCGCAGGCGCGGCGACGATGTCCCCCGCCCGCCGGCGACGACCGCCCGGTGCCCCCGAGTTGCCCGAGCGCGATGGCTCCCGACACGGCAGGGTCGCCATCATCGCCTCGACGTCGCTGCTACGAGCTCGCCGGCAGGCGATACGCTCGAGGCACGATGGAAGCGCCCTCACCTCCACCCGCCCTCCTCGCGCACCTCGAGCACCACCGCTCGATTCGCCGCTACCGGCCCGATCCCGTTCCCGAAGACGTGCTGCGGCGCGTCCTCGAGGCCGGCATCCGGGCCTCATCCGCCGGAAACATGCAGGCCTACTCGATGGTGGTGACCCGCGACCCCATCCTGCGCGAACGCCTGTACGCGCCGCACTTCGAGCAGCGCATGGTGCTCGAGGCGCCGGTGCTGATCACGTTCTGCAGCGACTTCCACCGCATGCGTCGCTGGCTGGCGCTCAGCGACGCGCCGGACTCCTTCGACGACGCGTTCGCCTTCCTGGTGGGCGCCATCGACGCTGTGCTGGTCGCCCAGAACGTGGCGCTGGCGGCCGAAGCCGAAGGCTTCGGCATCTGCTACCTGGGCACCACCTTGGCGAGCTGCCGCGAGATCGGCCGCATCCTCGAGCTGCCGCGCAACGTGGTGCCGGTGACGGGTCTGGTGATGGGCGTGCCGGACGAGGAACCGCCGCTGCGCGACCGCCTCCCCTACGAGGGGCTGGTGCACCACGAGACCTACCACGACCCCGACGACGACGGCATCCGTGCCATCTACCGCGAGCGCGAGCAGACCGGCTGGGCGCGCTACTTGGCCGATCCCGAACTCAGGCGCCGGGTCGAGGCCGCCGGGGTCCGTAACCTGGCGCAGCTCTACACCACGGTCAAGTACACCAGGGCGCTGCACCAACGCGTCACCCGCGAACTGCTCGACTACCTGCGCGAGCAGGAGTTCGGGACC